>CAZYAK010000007.1:0-39313 GCA_964645935.1 uncultured Candidatus Peribacteria bacterium
CGAGTGACGAGTGACGAGTGACGAGTGACGAGTGACGAGTGACGAGTGACGAGTACAATGCTTGGCCTCACGGCGATCCAAGTTGAGCACTCGCCCACTCGCCGACTTCGCCACTAGCCACCCGTGGTATGCTGCTCGTATTCCTTCCTCCCTTCCATGCAGCAGAACCAGCGCTACCAGGCCGAGTTCCTTGGAACATTCGTCCTCAGCTTTGTCGTGTGGCTATCCACGCTACAGACCATGCCGGCCTCCACGCCCGTGGTCGCGGCGCTTACGCTCGGTGTGCTTGTGTACACGCTCGGAGGTATCAGCGGCGCACAACTCAACCCAGCAGTGACGCTCGGCATGCTCGCCATTAAGAAGATCTCCCCCCGTGATGCGGCGTACTACGTACTCTGCCAGCTCCTCGGCGGTGCGGCCGTGGCTCTGATCGCCATGCTTATGGAGGGATCGCCTTCCGTCGCGATGCATGACGGCAGCCCGGTCGTGGCCCTTGGTGAGGCGCTCGGTGCCTTTGTGCTCGCATTTGGTGTTGCCTCAGTGGTGAGAGGCAAGGTGCACGCTGCGGCTTCAGGACTGACCGTCGGTCTCTCGCTCTTCTTGGGCATCTGCTTCGCGTCCCCCTTTAGCATGGGCTTCCTCAACCCTGCGGTGGCGCTGGGTTCCGGTTTCTTCGAACCGATGTATATCATCGGCCCCCTGCTCGGTGGCGCTTTCGGGGCTGTTGTCTACAACTGGCTCGCGGGTGCAGAGCGGAAATGATGTAAGGCGATTCCCGCCGCCACGGATACGTTGAGCGATTCCTTCCGTCCGAGCATCGGGATCTTCACCGCATCGTCCGCGAACGCCAGTAGCTCCGGCGGCACGCCCGTCACCTCGTGGCCTAGGATGAGGCACAGCTTGTCGCCAGGCTCGTACCGCGTGATGTCCGCGGCCGTGGGCGTGAGTTCCAGTGCCACGATCTTCCAGCCATCGGCACGCAGCGCCTTGAGCACCGGCGCCGGATCCTTGGCGTGCTCCCAGGGCACCCAGTTCTCCGCTCCGATAGCGGTCTTGGCGATCTCCGGGCGCGGTGGGTGGCCGGTGTAGCCCGTGAGGTAGACCTTCTCCACTGCAAACGCGTCAGCCGTGCGGAAGAAGGCTCCTACATTCCAGAGGGAGCGGACGTTATGAGCCAGAAGGGCAAGACGTCGCATCGCCGCCACGGTAGCGTGTTTCGCCAGCCGGACAAGGCGTCAGAGGAGATCCTTGATGCGATTGGCTACGTCGAACAGGGCATGTTCTACTTCCTCGCCACTCGGCTCTCTGCGGCGCTTGGGCGCTCCCTCTACGATCAGCTGCCGAAGGATTTGTCGATCCATCTCGGGAGTGAGGACGGGAAACTTACGGGTCATCTCGTCCATGGCGCGGAAGATCGCCATTCGCCCCTCCGGTCCGAGACTGCCAAGCGCCCGCTGCAGCGTAAGGACCACTTGGTGCAGAGCGTTATCACGTCTGCGCCCATTGGCCTCCTGCAAAATGCGCAGCCGCTGATGCAGATCGCTAATGGTCTCCCCAATCAGTTCCTGCTCCTCGGCTCGAGTGTCGAGCATGCGGATGAGGGGAAAGGAAACTCCATATTCCCCTCGCAGTGGGTCATCCGCAACCAATTATGCGGGAATCCGTTCCAGTACGCTCGCGTGGGGGTTGGCGAAGATTTCCAGGAGCTCGCGCCGTGCCAAGTCGGTTTCCGTGAGTCCGGCGCAGCCGTAGCAGACACCTGTCTCCGCCGTGCCGCCATAGGCAGAGGCTCCGGTGTCCGGTACGTCGCGGCGCAGAAGCGCGGGACCGGAGAACAGGGCGCCAAGCCCCCCGGCGGCTGATTGCTCCGCTTTCTTTGCGCTGTCCCAACCGGTGACCGTCCCACCCCGACGGAGGAACACACGCTCCTTGTTGGGATTAAAGACGGTAAGATCTCTCAGCGCGGAAGCGACTCGCCCCTCCGGAAGAGCCAAGTACTTCCACTGACTGAGACGCAGGTTCGGAGCGTGTCGCCGTGCGGCCTTCTCCACGGTGCGCTCCTCGTTGTTGGTGATGAGCATGCCGATGAAGATTTCCACGAGCGGCGTGCGGTGCTCGCCGAGTGTCCATGCGGCGGAAGGGGCGGGTGTAGTGGAACCGGATCCGGGCTTACGGGCGAGGATCCAGTCGCGGATGGACGTGAAGTACGCATCGCCACTTGGAGTGCGCTCCGGATGCGGCATCAGCGCCACCACGTTGCCCGCGGGGTTGCAGATACCGGCCACAGCCCAGGTGGAGCCGTTAGGGGTGACCTCAGGATCCTCCGAAACGTTGCCTGCGGCATCACAGTAACTGAAGGCGAGTTGGCCGTTCTTTTTAAGTTCTGGGAAGAGGTCTCGGTCTTCGGAGACGAAGCGCCCTTCGCCGTGTGCCATGGGCACGTGCATTACGCCGTCCCAGGCCGAGGTGGCGCAGCGCGTGCGCTCGCACGACCGGCGGATGTGCACCCATTCGTTGATGTACCCGGTGGATCGAGGTCCCGCGGCCGACGACACGGCGTTGCGGGCGAGGCTCATCCGCAGGCCCGTGTCGAGCGGGATCAAGCGGCTCTCCACGAGGATCTGTGCACCATTACAGTTGCCAATAACCACCTTACCCATCTCGGCCTCGCGCCCGATGAAGTCCATCAGGGGGTCTCTCCCTGCCACCATGCCGCTGCGGCCGCGGTCCTCATACGAGAACCCGCCGGGGACGAAGTAGCCGTCCACGTCTTCCAAGAGGGCGCGGTCACCGTTCCAGCGAAAGGGCAGCGCTTCCATGCCCGCGCGACGGACGGCGCGGAGGCTCTCTACCTCGCAGTTATTCCCGGGAAACGAGACGACGGCTACGAGGGGCTTGCGCATAAGGCGAGTTTAGCAGGGAGTTTTCAGTTTTCAGACTGGAGTTCTTTGGAAAAATGGAACAGCTTTCTGGGCTTCAGGAAGCGGTTCTCGGACTGAGCGCGTTTCCTTAAGGCGCTGATGCGACCCCAAGCGGCCAGCGCGTACATACGATTGTCCACATGCAATCCCGTTCCTATGAAGACCTCATCGTTTGGCAAAAATCGATCCAGTTAGTCGTACTGACCTATGAATGCACAGAATCCTTTCCCAAAACGGAACAATTCGGGCTCACATCGCAGATGCGTAGAGCGTCGGTTTCTATCGCTTCCAACATCGCCGAAGGCAGCAAGCGTGGTGGGGAAAAGGAGTTTCTGCGGATCGCGTACGGATCGGCGTCGGAGTTGGAAACGCAGCTGCATATCTCTCAGCGGTTGGTGTTTTGCCCTGAGAGCCATTATCAGGGCATGAGAGGACTGATCACGGAAGTTTCAAAAATGCTGCACGCCTTGTGCAGCACCTTCGAACTGAAAACTCCTCACACTTTCATGATCTCCTCCTCCTTTTTGGCGGCGTTCTCTGCGATCCGCGCATTCGCCTCGTCAACTGCCTTTTGGAGGTATTCCATGCAGGTCTCGCGGACGTCCTCGTCTTTCTCCTGCTTTATGACGTCATGGGCAGCTTGACGGTGCTTGCGGACCGCGATGCGAGATTCCTCCGCAAGCTGGTTCACGATTTTCCCCAGCTGCAGACGACGCTCTTGGTTCATGGACGGCAGGTTGATGCGGATTACCACGCCGTCGTTGAGCGGGTTCACGCCCAGGTTGGCCACCTGAATCGCCTTCTCGACGGCCTGAAGCACGGCGCGATCCCACGGCTGGATCACAATGGTGCGGGCCTCCGGTACGGTGATGCTCGCCAGCGCGATGAGCGGTTGACGCTGGCCGTACGCATCTACTTCCAGGTGCTCCACGAGCCCGGCGTTGGCGCGGCCTGTCTGAAGCTTGGCAAACTCTCCCTTGAGGTGGACCAGAACCTTTTCGACTTCGGCGTTGAAGGAGGCGATGCGGGGGTCGTTCATGGGGGTGCGAGGGGGGGACACGTCTGATGATAGCGTCAGCCGCCCGCCGCTTCCACTGGGCCGGGCGGATCGTGGACGTCCGAGAATCCGGGCTTCACCTCCGGTTTGGAGAGATTGCCCCACGCGGAGGCGGAATTGTGCATTGCATGGGCCAGCACGGCGTGCGAGAAGCCGCGCCGGCGCATGGCGTACCAGGTGTAGAGCCCCAAGCAGAACTGGTGGATCGGCACTGAGGTGAGCTCGAATTTCACGGGGACGGGCAGCGCCGGATGCAGCGGGCGGATGTTGTGGATGTAGGCGAAGGCCAGCGACGTGGCGAGCCCCAGGTCCCAGTGGTCCCCCACGTCGTGCGCCGCGATCCAGCGCATGACGGGATACAGCCGGAAGATCGCCTCCTCCGCGATCGGCGCCCCGACGAGCGCGGCGCCGTGGTAGGCCGCGCGGTGCAGCAGCGGCGATCTGCCCTCGGGGCGCAGCGAAGCGCCGAAGAGCGGTTTCATGCTCTGGTTGCCCACTTTCACGCCTGCGGTCTCGAGCGCTTCCCCGAGGAGTGAGGAGATCGTGTACTCCGCCAGCGCTTCCGCCGTCGTGCGCAGGTACGACCCGTCGGCCTCCACGGTGAGGGCGCTGCGGAGCGCTTCCTCCTTGGTAGCCTCGTAGGCGGCGCCGTGCCCTGTCTCGATCTTGGGCTTGGAGGGACGGGGGGCCCTGTCCGGCCGGATCATCGACACGACGCCCGCCGCGCCGAGCAGCCAGCGCACCCTGTCCCCGATTTTCCCGATGGCCTGGCGCCGTGTGAGCCCCTGCTCCGCGGCGGGAGCGGGCGCATCGGCGTCCGGGGAGGGTGTGGGTGTGTGCGCCACGGATGCGAAGTCGTGTGTCGGGTATGCGAGAACATGCTTCCGTCGTCGGCTCAGCCCTTCACCAGGGTACCGATGGTCTTGCCCCGAGCCGCCTTGAGGAGGTTGCCCTCTCCGAAGAAATTGAAGACGACGATGGGCAGCTGCTGTTCTTGGCAGAGACTGAACGCGGCTTGGTCCATCACCTGGAGGTGTTTCTCCAGCGCCTCCTGGTACGTCACCTGCTCGTACTTCTTGGCGTCAGGGAACTTGCGGGGGTCCTTGTCATAGATGCCGTCTACGTTGGTGCCCTTGAGGAGCACGTCGCACTGGAGTTCCAAAGCGCGCAGGGCGGCGGCGGAATCGGTGGTGAAGTACGGATTGCCGGTGCCGCCGGCGCAGATGACCACGCGGTTCTTCTCCAAGTGGCGCTGGGCGCGGCGCTTGATGAAGGGCTCGGCCAGCTGGGGGATGTCAATAGCGGAAAGGACTCGGGTCTCGGTGCCGTTGGCCTCCAGCGCGGACTGCAGCGCCACGCTGTTCATGATGGTGGCGAGCATCCCCATCGCATCACTCACAGTGCGCTCGATGCCACTATCCTTGGTGTCGCGGTAGCGCCAAATGTTGCCCCCGCCTACGACCACGACCACCTGTGCAAACGTGGCTACCTGGGCGATCTGCGCCGTGATGCCCTTGAGCGTCGGCATGTGGATGCCAAAGTCGTCGTGCGCGGAGAAGACCTCTCCGGAGAGCTTGAGCATGATGCGCTTGTAGGCCATGTCAGAGGGCGGGAGGAGCCGGAGAAACCGGAAGGGGGGTTTCGGCGGTGGGAGGGACTGGGGCTGCAGCGTGCGCGAGTGATTCAGCTGAAGCCGTGGTCTGTGGTGAGACGGTGGAAGCGTCGTGAGGCAGCGCGATGGCCGCGGGCACCACCGGGGCCGTGGGCGCGGCGGCGGGCTTGGGCTCCTTGGGGGCCTTACGTACCACCTCCTGGACGGCGCGTACGGCGCTGGCCACGAACGATACGATCTCCTTCCAGGCCTGGCGCAGCGTGATCTCGCCCCGCGAGAGGCGTCCCACGATGGGGATGTCCCGTCGCTCGCCCTGGGCTGCGGCCATGAAGCCCATCACCATACCGCCAAAGAGCACGAGCGCTAGGAGCCGTCCCGCGTACGGAATGAGCCAGACAAGGATGGAAACGAGGAAGAGGATCATCGCCTGCTTGCTGTGGTAGCGCACGAACGGCGAATCGCGTCTCAGGACGTAGACGATCACCGACATGATCCACAGGTAGCTAAAAGCGGCGATATCCTTATTTTCGCGTATGTCGCGCTGCTCCGGGGTTTCTCCCGGAACGGAACCGACGGACCCCGCGGCTGCGGGGGCGGCTGGCTCGGCCGGAGGCGTCTGTACATCCATCCCATCCATTCTACCACGAAACGCTCCGTGGAGCGACGGTAGGAACGGGTTGGAAAAAGAGGTAGAATGGAGAGAGTCGCTGCGGATTCAGCAGGCCCGGCTCGTTCAGCGAGTATCCGTCATCGCCGATCCTTCCAGTACGATTCATCCATACGTGCCCCGGTAGCTCAGTTGGCCCAGCTCCGCTGATCGAGCCTGCCGTGGCCGCACGCACAATCGATGCACTCCGACGAGGCGACGGAGCGTCAGGAAACAACCATCTGCTCGCCTTCGATCCTTCCAGTACGATTCATCCATACGTGCCCCGGTAGCTCAGTTGGATAGAGCAGCAGCCTTCTAAGCTGCCGGTCACAGGTTCGATTCCTGTCCGGGGTACCAATACCATCCGATGGAACAGAACATCGCACATAGGCTCACGTTCCTCGCGTGCTAGTTCTTCTCGGTGCTCACGATCGCGTCCAGCAGCACCGCTGCAACATCCACTGGCTCCCCCGCGTCGGGGTGGTGCCACGAATGCAGGCCCGGCATGCCGTTAAGCTCCAGAATGCACGGGTGCCGACTCGGTCCGATCAGAAAATCTGCCGCGAGGAAGCGCATGTGCAGCTCTTGGGCCAAGGCCAGCGCGATCGCTGAGAGATCCGCGCGCCGCTCCGTTTCTGCCAGGTTTTCAATGTGTGTACGCCACGGGTGCGTCTCCGTGGGCTGAAGGATCTTCCGCTGCATGCCAATCACCGTTCCATCGAGCACCAGGCAGCGCCACTCGTCGCCTTGTACGTACCGCTCCAGGATGCTCTCGCTGAGGACCGTGCGATCCAGTTCCTCGCGCCGCGCGACAAGGCGTACGCCCTGAGTCTTCATGCCGAGCGCGGGTTTTTGGATCACACGGCCGTGTTCACGGAGGAACGCTTCTGCCGTGGCGGAATCACGGGTGGCGAGCCACGGAATGCCGGGATGCCCCAGCCTGTCCAGGAATGCGCGTGTGAGGCGCTTGTCCTGGCAGATCCAGGAGCCCAACTGGCTGTTTCCGAGCAACAGAGTGTGATGCACAAACAGTGTCCGTCCCTCGTGCGTGAAGGAAAACATGCCGCTCCCCTCTTCCCAGCGTGGAACGAATCCGCGACGCTCGGTTTCAGCGAAGAGCAAGACGGCGCTCGCGTGGCGTTTGTGCATGCATGAAGTCTCGCCGAGGTTGTGTCTTGCTTCAACGCGATCGGCGGAAGAACGGCTGCTGTGGGAATATTCGCCGACTTTGTTGTGGGACGGATGCACGCTTTGTACACTCATGAGCGTCGCTTCCGTTCCGTTGTATGACCCAAACGCACCCAGCGCTGATCTACGCCCCAGCCGACTTCCAGGCTCTGCGCTCGCGCATTACTGCGGAAGGGCTTCTAGCCAAGCGTCCGACGTGGTTCTTGGCGCAGGTGGTCGTCGTCACGAGCATGGTGCTCTCTAGCTGGGCCGTCGTGCTCCTCACGGATCTCTGGTACATCCAACTGCTCAACGCCGCGTTTATGGCGTTCACATCAGTGCAGATCGCCTTCATCGTGCACGACTCCGGGCACCGCCAGGTTTTTGCTGCGGGCTGGAAGAACAACGCCATCGCCTATACGGGCATCCTCTTCGTAGGCGCCAGCGCCGGCTGGTGGATTGAGAAGCACAATCAACACCACGCGCACCCCAACCACGAAGACCTCGATCCGGATGTTCACATCCCCGTTCTCGCCTTCTCCGAAGAGCAGGCTTTGGCCAAGCGCGGCCTGTTTCGTTGGGTCGTGCGACACCAGGCCGTGTTCTTCTTTCCGATTCTCGCGCTTGTGAGCGTCAGTTTGCGGCTTGCGAGCATTCGGTACCTCTTCATCAATCCGTTTAAGAGGGCTTGGCTAGACTGGATCGTGATGGTCGCGTTTCCCATCATCTACTTCGGGCTCCTCTTCTCACAGCTCACGTGGCCGGTCGCCCTGATGTTCGTGTTCGTTCACCAGGCGCTCTTCGGACTGTACCTTGGCTGCGTGTTCGCCCCCAACCATAAGGGCATGATGCTCATCGGCCGCGACGACAAGGTGGATTTCCTGCGCGAGCAGGTGCTGACATCGCGTAACGTCCGCGCACACCCTTTCACCGATTTCCTCTACGGTGGACTCAATTACCAGATTGAACACCACCTCTTCCCCTACCTCCCGCGCTGCAACCTGCGCCGTGCCCAGGAGATCGTGAAGAAGTTCTGCGCCGAGAAGAGCATCCCCTACCACGAGACCGGCATCGTCCAGTCGTATCGCGAGATCCTCGCTTCTATGGCGGAGATCGGGCGTTTCGCCACCCCGCGCCGCCGCGCTGCCTGAGACAAACTGGTACCGGGAGCGGTCATCAGGATCGCAATCGTAGCGCCACTGGATAATGGTGTACCATCCCCTCCATCGAGCTCATTGACTTCCTGTCTCCGGCATCCCGACCGTTTGCGACGTTCCTGGTCTACCTGGGGATCATTCAGCTCCTCTACACATTCGTGTGGCCGCTTATCGCCTCCGTACTGGCATTCCTGCCCTCTCTTGTCCTCAAGAACGTTCGGTGGAGCATCGTATTTACCGATACGCTCGGTGCGTTCCTCCTCACATCGCTTTCGGTTCTCGTGGCGCTGGATCTGGATGGAACCCTCGCCGCGGTCGTCGCGTTCGTTGCCGTCCTTGTGACGCTTGTGGTGCCGCTCTATGACGACTTTACACTCACCGTGCGCCAGGGAAGTGTGCTCAGCGCAGTGGTGATGAACACACGTATCTGCGTCCTACTCTGGTGGCTGACGTTCTTCGTGCTCGCGCTCACGGACACCACTTGGTCTAGGCCGCTCGCCCCCTTGCTCTGGAGCCTGCCGTGGCTGGAGGTCATTCCCTACCTCGCGGGGATCGCCGGGGCCCTTGGGATCCTGTTCCTCGTGCCCACCGTCGTGAAGGGCGTATTCGGGGTCATTGGCGTCCTGGAATACCTCGCAGAGCGTGACCGGCGCGTGGTGACGCTGTCGTAAGCCGTATACCCTTTCAGGCCCGCGTCGTGTTGAAACGCGACCAATTTGCTCTATGATGCCGCCGCTTTCCGCCGCCCGCGGCCAATTCCCACACCCGTATGAACGCTACCAAGATCATCTGCACGCTCGGGCCCTCCACGTTTAAGGAGGACCAGATCTACCGACTCGCGCAGCTGGGCATGACCGTCGCGCGCATCAACCTATCCCACGCCACTTGGGAGCAGCACGTGCAGACCGTCCACGCCATCAAACGCGTCAACGAGCGTTTAGCCAAGGAACGCAACGGTCCCCCGGTCGTGGCCATCATGCTCGACAGCAAGGGCCCCGAGATCCGCAGCGGCGTCGTGGAGACGCCCCTCGTGATCAAGACCGGTGAAAAGGTGGTGTTTACATCCAAGCCGCTCCCGAAGGAAAAGCTCCAGACCGTTCTCGTCAACTACGATGCGTTCAGCAAGGATGTGAAGCATACGAAGGAGATCGTCGTGGATAACGGCAAGCTGATGTTCACCGTGGAGGAGATCCGCAAGGACGGTTCCGTGGTGGGCAAGGCTCAGGAGGACGGTACCATCGGTTCGCGCCGTCACATCAACCTGCCCGGCGTGTACGTCACGCTGCCGTCCATCACGCCCAAGGACTGGGAGGACATCCAGCATGGAATCGACGAACAAGTGGACTTCTTCGCGCTTTCCTTCGTCCGCGAGGCCAAGGACGTGACAGATGTCCGCAAGTTCATCGAGAAGAAGGGTAAGGGTCTCAAGATCGGCCTCATCGCCAAGATCGAGACGCTCCAGTCCGTCGAGGATATGGATAACATCATCGCCGCCTCCGACGGCATCATGGTTGCCCGCGGCGACTTGGGCTCTGAGGTGGACTTCGAGAAGATTCCGGTGATCCAAGACCAGCTCGTGACGAAGTCGCGGCTCGCGGGCAAGCCCGTGATCGTAGCCACACACATGCTGGAGAGCATGATCGAGAACCCCACTCCCACGCGCGCAGAGGTCACCGACATCGCCTACGCTGTAACCACGGGCACGGACTCCACGATGCTTTCAGGAGAGACCGCCAACGGCAAGTTCCCCTACAAGTCCCTAGACGCCATGGTCCGCGTGACGCGTGCCACCGAGGCGCACCTCGCCACTATGCGACGCATGGAGCCGGCGCCGGTCCGCGCAGGACGCGATGCCCGTGCGCAGGCCGCGGTATCCCTCGCGATTTCTACAGACGCGGACGCGATCGTGGTGATGAGTAGGAGCGGCCACACCGCCCGCGACATCAGCCGTTTCCGCCCGAGTCTTCGCATACTCGTCTGCACTCCAGACGCAGCGGTACAGAGGTCGCTTCGCCTCTGCTACGGGGTAATCCCTCTCCTTGTCCCCTTCGCGGGTGACCCGGAAGAGACCGTGGCCCAGGCCTTTGACGCTCTCAAGGAGCGCGGGCTCCTCAAGAAGAAGCAGCGGGTAGTGCTGGTGTCCGACGCTCAGGTCCACGACCAGCGCGTTGAGACGATTCAGACCCGCATGATCCCTTGAACGAGCGACGAGCGACGAGCGACGAGTACAATGCTCGTCTTCGTTTTCGTCATGATAAATACTGGCCCGCTCGCCTCTCAGGGTTTGGGCTTCTCGGGCGCGCGGTACGCCACGGAGGGATCCTCCTGGATGTACTGAGGCTTGGTGTAGGGTTTCATGTTCTGAATCTGACCGTCGCTCTGAAGACTGTCTAGGGCCTGAGCCTCGGCGATCTGCATGTTGAGCGTCTCTTGTTCCAGCACCAGCACTGTCCGCTCGCTCTCCAGGCGGCGGAGGCTGTAGCCCTTGGTGGCATTGGCGTTCTCGTGGAAGAGGATCATCAGCGCCAGCAGCAAAATGAGTCCACCTACGGACCCCATGAGCAGCACCGTGCTTTGGTTCACCATGCGGCCAAGGGAGAGACGCCGCGGGATGTCGGAGGAGTCGGAGGCGGGAGTCACAAGGGAGAGAGATCAGCGGAGGCGCCTGAGGGCGCGGAACTTTGCGCTGCGTGCGCGGGGGTTTTGGGCGATTTCAGCATCGGACGGAACGATGGGCCTGGGGGTGAGGATCTCGTAATCGGCAGGGATGGATACGGCTCCGGTCTGGGGATCTTTTTGGTCGGCGCCGAGAGCCTTGAACGCGCGTTTCACGAGGCGGTCTTCTAGGGAATGGTAGCTGATGATCCCGCACCGTCCGCCGGGGTTGAGGACGGAAGGGATGGCGTCGAGCAGTGTCTGTAAGGTGGTCAGCTCGTCGTTCACCGCAATCCTCAACGCCTGGAACACCTGCGGGAGGATCTTTGGCGCTCGGTATCCGACTGCTGCTTCGATGACACGCTTTGCGTCGTCGGTAGTCCTGAGCGCGCCTGCGACTGCGGCATCCGAGAGCAGCTGCCCAATGCGGCCTGCATCGCGTAGCTCGCCATAGCTTCTCAGCCACCGGGCGATCTCGCGATCCCCCACTGTGGCCAGGAGCTTGGCCGCCGTCGTACCCGATTCGCGATCGAACCGCAGATCGAGAGGAGCTGAGGCCCTAAACGAGAAGCCACGCGTGGGATCGTCCACATGCGGGGAGCTGAGCCCGAGGTCCGCAAACAGAATGTCCGCGTGGAGATTGAGACGGGGAACCTCGCGGAAGTTTGCGTGGATCCCGGTAAACCGGTCGCCGAAGGGTGCCAAGCGCTTGCGTGCGATGGCAAGGTTTTCACTGTCAGCATCGACGCCCGTGAGGTGTCCGTGTGCGCCCACGGCTCGCAGGAAAGCCTGCGCATGTCCGCCCAAGCCGAGCGTCACGTCCAGTACCGATTCACCGTCTTGCGGAAGCAGGACGCCGAGCACGGTACGTTCCACCGGGGAACCGCCGTCCGTGTGAAGGACCGGGACGTGACGAACTTCGTCACCCGATTGCATGGACGTATCCTACGGACGCCTCCTTTCGGCGCAATCGTTTCGTGTTGCTCTTCGGGTAGGCCAATTTGCTGTATACAAAATAGAGTCAAACTTGTCGTTGGAACTACTCGTCTGCGACGTCTGGGGAACTTGACAAAAGCACAGAGAAGGATAAAATGCTTCACTTGCTGCGATTCCTTTCTTTGACGGCTGCGCTCTGTCTTGTGCTGGTGGCGACACCTGTCCAGGCAGCATCGGTACAGACGCAGGACAACTGGGTCCCGGAGGCCAATGATGTTCTTATCGTGGATGTGCAGTCCAATACTGCGTATCTCTTACATCAAGACGCGCGGTACCTGCCCTTTCTCGTGGCCACCGGCATGAAGCGCAAGGTGCACTACCTCAACCACAGCTACTACGCCCAGACACCCACGGGAACCTGGGTCGCCCGCGAGCGCAAGATTCAGCTCCACAAGCGCGATTTCGGCCCCACGGGACGCTTCCTTCGACTCTTTCAAAACGGCACTCTGCGCACCGCGTACGGAATCCACAGCCACAAGGACATCGAGCAGTGGATGCAGAGGGGTGATCGGTATACGTCGCTCGGCTGCATCGTGGTGAGCGAGCAGATGCTCGACATCATCGAGCGTACGTACGAGATCGGCGGCAACAGGCTCGTGGTTATCACCACGCTCGGTCCCGAACGATTCCTGCAGGAACTGACCGTGCGTGAACAAACAGCACTGTGGAACCCGGTGTGGCAGTCGTGGGGGATTTGACGCCCGGGAAATCGCTGGCGACAGCGGTACCTTTGGCTATACTCCCCGAGCCGCGGAGAGGTGCCTGAGTGGTCGAAAGGGCCGCACTGCTAATGCGGTATACGGTGTTAAAACCGTATCGAGGGTTCAAATCCCTCCCTCTCCGCCATAGTTCGGACCTGCAGCATACCATGGAGCAGCGCTCAGAAATGAGGTTTGCCGGTTCACTGCACCACTTCGTGTTCCGCAGCCAGCGCTGCGCTGCGGTACGCACACCAGGGACAGGTGGGATGGGCAGACGGCGGCGTTTGACGATCCAGACACAGCTTGGCCTCCGTCAGTGCGTCGTCCACCCAAACGGTGTTTCCCGTGTACGGGATGACGGTTGTGCTGAAGAGGAGCTGCTCGTCGAAGCTCAGACGCGTGCGGTCGCCGTTTACGTAGACGAAGTAACTTATCGGTGAGACGACGTATCCCAGACCGCGCAGTAACCATTGGTAGGTCTCGGACTGGCGCTTGTAGCCTTCGGACCACGGCCCCCCGCTCAGCGACGGGGTCCGCTCACTGCTTGTGGCCTTGTAGTCCACCACGATCAGCTCTCCACGCGGTGTCACCCAGAGGTCATCAAGAGCGCCGTGCACCAGGAAGCGTGTGGGTTGGTGGAGCACGCGCATGCCGCGTCCGTTTTCGCGCCATTCCTCCAAGACATGGTGATGCCAGGGCAGCGCATCAATCCCCTCTCGAACCATGATCGGATGCCGTTCGCCTCTCTTGCGAAACCCATCGAACTCCCGCTTGAGCAGTGCATCCACTGCAGTATTGAGGCTCATGGTGGGACCCTCGGGCCGGCCGATACCACGGCGGCGGTCTAGGTAAAAGCAGCGCGCACACTGCAGGAAGACCTCTAGCTTACTACGGCTTAGGCGAAACGGCTCTGCAGATGCAGGGTCGTAGAGATTGCGTTCGCGGACGCCGGAGCGCGGGAAGCGGGCGGGATCGGGCACACGTGCATCGTACGGCACGGCACGATGGGAGTGAATTCTCGGCAACACGTTCCGGCGCGCCCGCCTGGACTGGCCTAGCGCTCTGGTATACTCACTGACAATTCACCCCTCCCCTCCTCTTCTATGACCGGTCTTGTGAAGCCCGTGACGTGGCTCCTTGGCGTCGTCTTCCTCCTCGTCGGTGTGCTCGGCTTCTTCATGGATCCGATCCTGGGCCTGTTCGAGGTAAACATGCTCCACAACGTGGTCCACCTCGCCAGCGGCGCCGTGGCTCTCATCGTTGCCGGCATGGGCATCGGTCCTTCTCGCACCTACTTGCAGGTCTTCGGGCTTGTCTACCTCGTCGTGACTGTCGCCGGACTCCTCAACCTCACGTTCGTGACGGACCTCCTGGAGATCAACCACTCGGACAACCTCCTCCACCTTGCCATCTCCGCGGTACTGCTTCTGGTCGGCTTCGGTTCGAAGAACTAATCAGATCTTCCCACGAGCCCAAGAACCCCGGCCTGTACCGGGGTTTTTTTGTGCCCCAGACAGCGCCCCTTAGGGGTTCTTCACTATACGGAGTCCGTGAGCGGAGCTCCCTCTTGCTTCCCAGCTGTGGTATACTGGAAGGGCTTGAAACATACACAAACTGTCATCGGATGTGATCTCGGCGGCACCAAGTGTGCAGTGGCGCTGTATGACACATCGACGTGGGAAGAACTGAAGTATGTCCAAACACCCACGGACGCCTCTCGCGGATTCGATGCGGTGCTCCAAAGGGTGGCGGATCAGATCGCCTCTGTACGACAGGAAGACACGGCGGCCGTGGGCCTTGGTGTGCCCGGCTTGCTGCGCCAGCCCGAGGGACGGCTTGTGGTCGCTCCCAACATCCCCGGCTCCAGAGATGCGCCGATCCGAGAGGCACTTACGGCACTCACAGGATTCTCGGTGCTCATAGAGAACGATGCGCGGTGCTTTACGCTCGCCGAGGCGGTGCGCGGCGCCGGAAAAGGCAAGCGCGTGGTGGTGGGGGTGACGATGGGAACGGGCGTCGGCGGAGGTATCGTGGTGGATGGACGCGTGATGACGGGCGAGCACGGCTTCGCAGGCGAGATCGGCCACATGCTCCTGCGTCCTGGTGAGCCGCCCTATCCCACCGACGACAAGCGCGGTGACGCAGAGCAGTTCTTCTCCGGGACGGCGATGGGAAAACGCTGTGAAGCGGCTCAGCGACCCGAGGAGTATCTGGAAGGGCAGGCGTGCTCGTTTCTGCATCCCCTGGTCTTCCGAGAAATCGCCTGGATGATCGCCAACCTCACCTACCTACTAGACCCGTCTGTAATCGTGCTGGGCGGGAGTGCTGGCTTGGCACTGAGGCCCCATCTGCACGAAGTTCGCGACGAGCTGGGGACGTGGCTGCTGTCCGGGACGCCGATGCCGGAGATCGCAGTGGCGACAACGACACACCCGGGGACGCTGGGGGCAGCGCTGCTTACGCGTGACGTGATGGGTTCTGAAGGTACTGTTGCGGCGTGAGCCCCGCGACCACGGTCTTGTACCCGTCCGCAGAGGGTGCGTACTCGGCGTCGTGGTGCAGGTCCTGATCCTGCCAGAGTCGGGTGAACTCCGTTACGTCCACGGCTCCCTGGAAGCCGTTATCCTTGTGTTGCACGACGCCGGACTTGAGGATCTTGTAGGTCCAATGCACGTGCGGGCCCGTCGCGTTGCCACTCTTGCCAGACTTGCCCACGGGGTCGCCTTGGTAGATACGTTGGCCCGTGACGACGTCCGAGACGGACAGGTGCGCAAGCGTGCTCTTGCGCGACGCGTCCTCGATTATCACATGCAGCCCGTAGTCGCTGGTGCCGCTGTTCGTCACAGTGGCTGTGCCGTCGTGCGGGGCGTAGACGACGGTGCCCTCCGGCACCCCGAAGTCGATGCCGTTATGGCCCTGCATTCCGAAGGGGGCGTAATCGGCGGCGTTCTGGCCGAAGCCTTGCGTGACGAGGGGCCGTCCGGGGAGCGGAGAGAAGATCACGTGGTGGACCAGTCGGCGTGGAAGATGCCCTCCTTGTCCACGCGATGGAACGTGTGTGCCCCGAAGAGGTCGCGCTGGCCCTGGATGAGCGTGGTGGGAAGCCGGTCGCGATGGTACCCGTCGTAGTACGCGAGCGAAGCGGACAGTGCGGGCACCGGGATGCCGTTGCTCACGGCAAGCACCAGGAGGCGACGCCAGTTTTCCTGGCGTTTGCCGTTGAAGCGCCGGAGCAACTCGTCGCGAGCGCCCTGGTCGTCCTCCGTGAAGGCGCCCTGGAACACCGGGAGCAGCACAGAGCGGATAATGCATCCTCCGCGCCAGATGCGAGCCACCTCGGAAAGGTCGATACCCCAGCCGTGCTCCTCGGAGGCATGACGGATGAGCTCGAAACCCTGAATATACGAGAGCAGCGTGGCGAGATGCAGGGCGCTGCGACACATCGCCGCCACCTCGCGCGGGTCAGCGGAGTCCTTGAGGCCCGCGAACGGCATCTCCTTGCCAGTGGAGCGCATGGCGACGTCTCCCGAGAGAATGCGCGCATCCACAGCGGCAGTGATAGTGGGCACGGGCACACCGAGCGACATGGCAGCCTCTGTCGTCCACTTGCCGGTGCCTTTCTGGCCGGCCTGGTCGAGTATGACATCGAGGAGGTCCATGCCCGTGTCGGGATCCTTCTTGCGCAGCACTCGTGCGGAGATCTCCACGAGAAAAGAGCCCAAGTCGTCGCCACGGTTCCACTCCTCGAAGAGTGTAGCCATGTCTGCATGTTGCATGCGGGCGAGACTGCGGAGGAGGTCGTAGGTCTCGGCGAGTAGCTGCATGATTCCATACTCAATGCCGTTGTGGACCATTTTCACAAAGTGGCCGGCTCCACCGGGCCCAAGATGCGTCACGCACGTGCCGCCCGCGCCGTCCTTGGCAGCCATCTCCCGCAGGAGAGGCTCCATGGAGGCATACGCACCCTTGTCACCGCCGGGCATCATGCTCGGTCCTTTGAGCGCGCCCTCCTCGCCTCCCGAGACGCCCATGCCGAAGAAGTGCAGGCCCGAGGAGGACACTTCCTTTTCGCGCCGCTCCGTGTCCAAGTACAGGCTGTTGCCGGCGTCGATGAGGATGTCGCCCGGGTCCATGACGGGCAGGAGCTCCTTGATGACGGCGTCCACGGCCTCGCCTGCCTTCACCATGAGGAGGATGGGACGGGGGGGCGTGAGCGCAGCCTTAAGTTCGGGGTACGTATGGCACGCAATGAAGTTCCCCTCGTGGCCGTACGCCTTGAGGAACTCGTCGGTTTTCTCCGGGGTGCGGTTGTAGACAGCGACTGTTGCGCCGCGTGAGGCGGCGTTGCGCGCGAGGTTTGCACCCATAACTCCGAGTCCGATGACGCCAATCTGCATAGAAAGTGGAGAAATGCAGGAAGATCACTTGCCGCCGCTCACCTTCTTCCAGTCATCCTGGAATTTGGCGAGGCCAATGTCCGTGAGGGGGTGCAGGGGGAGCTTCTTAAGCACGTCCATGGGCAGCGTGCAGATATGGGCCCCGAGCCGCGCTGCGTCCACAACGTGGCGCGGATGGCGAGTGGAGGCCACGAGGACCTCCGTGTCGAAGTCGTGCTGGTTCCACACCTCCATGATCTCCGCGATGAGCGCCATGCCGTTCTCGCCAGCGTCGTCCAGGCGGCCGATGAACGGGCTGATGATGGTGGCACCGGCCTTGGCGGCCAGGATGGCCTGAGGAACGGAGAAGATGAGGGTGGTATTGGTGCGGATACCCTTGGTCTTAAAGTACGCGAGCGCCTTGAGGCCCTCCACGGTCATCGGCACCTTTACGTAGACGTTCTTGTGCCAGGACGCGTACTCCTCGCCCTGCTTCTTCATACCCGCGAAGTCCGTGGCCGTGACCTGCGCGCTCACACAGGGAACATACTTGCACATCTCCAGGATAGTCGGTTTGAATTCCTTGCCTTCCTTTGCGACGAGGCTGGGATTGGTGGTGACCCCGTCGAGCACACCCCACGAAGCGCCCTCGGCGACTTGGGCGACGTTGGCGGTATCAAGGAAGAGCTTCATAGGTCGGGAACGGAAGAGGACGAAAGGAGCATACCTGAGCGTCCAGCCCGGTTGTACTGTCTTCGTGTCCGACGCGTCGTACACTACGTCTATGTCCTCCTGTCTGAAGTCCCGCATCCCTCGCACATTCGCGTTCAGTATGAGTACCATGGTCCTTCTCCTCGTCGCGGGGTTCGCGCTCGTCGCCTCCCGGCCGGAATCGTATGACTTCCCACTCCGCCGCGACGCCCAGAAGACGATGGAGAGCGTCACCAGCGTCATGGGATCCGATGAGACGGTGACAGGCTCACCTATTGCGCCTCTTAAGACCGGGGCCACCAACAGCGTCGATGCCGCACAGCAGCCTCTGCCGCCGAGCGTACGCATCCAGGTGCCATTCCTCGTGCAGGCGCCCACGGGTAACTGGGACATGCCGTTCCAGGAGGCATGTGAGGAGGTGTCCATACTTATGGTGCACCACTATCTCGACGGCTCCCCTGTTCCTAAGGGCGCCGCTGCAGAGAAAGCCATCACGGACTTGGTGGAGTGGGAAGTCTCCGAACTCAGCTACAGCGCGGATATTGATGCAGAGAAGGCTGCGCGCATCGCGAAAGACTACTGGGGACACCGTGGCCAGGTGCTGTACGACTTCACCATCGACGACATGAAGCGCCTGCTCGCCGAGGGTCATCCCATCATCGTGCCGCTCGCGGGGCGCGACGTGGGGAATCCGTACTACAGCGGCGAGGGTCCGTGGTACCACATGCTCGTCGTGACGGGGTACGACGGGAATCAGTTCATCACCAACGATCCCGGAACGCGCCGCGGTGAGGGCTACCGATACCCGCAGCAGCGCCTGTACAACGCCATTCACGACTGGACCGGACACAAGGAGGGCATTCGCCAGGGCAGGAAGGTCATGATCCTCCTGGAGAGCTGATCCCGGGACGATCCTGAGCATGACCGCAGCGGCGATTTGCCCTACGCTGGGACGGTCAGTTTCCCGCACCCCGCATGCTGCCCTCCCGCCCCAAGACTTCCTCTCTCCTCGGCAAGGACCCGTCCGTGGTTCCTATGTCGCTCCAGCGCGTGATGAGCTCCCTGTCGCAGGCCGATGCGTTGTGGGTGGGACCAGAGAACGCTGAAGCACTGCCAGCAGACGAGCGTACGACCTACGACCTCGCACGGAACATCCTCTGCCATCTCGTGATCCAGGCACCTACGAAACACGCGTCGGGGCACCCGGGTGGTGCGCTCTCGTCGTTCACCTTTGCATACTTCCTGAGCCTCCGGCGCGACCCCGCAGTGGACCAGCCGCTGCGCATCAGCGCGGGGCATCTCTCCCTGCTCTCGTATGGACTCCAGTGGCTCTTTGGCCGCGAAGGTAAGGACGAGCGGCTTGCGAGCCCTCAGGCAATCATTGACACCTTCAGGATCCCGAGTGGTCTCCCGGGCCATGTGGAAGCCGGCATTGGCGACATCCCCTTTGGCACCGGCCCACTTGGCAAAGGTGTCAGCAACGCCCTCGGTGTGGCCTTTGGGCTGAAACATCAGAAGAAGGCCGGAGTGGTAGACGTGCTGCTTGCCGACGGCGACGCACAGGAGGGTCAGGTGTGGGAGGCCTTCCGCCTCGCGCCAGCGCTGAAGTGCGATAACTTGGTGGTACACGGCGACTTCAACGACATCCAGCTCTCGGACATGCCCTCGAAGACCGTCGCCGCGGACTTCTCTGCGATGGCCGTCGCCGCGGGGTGGCGCGTGATCGAAGTGCAGGATGGCAACAATCCCGATCAGGTGAAGGCCGCTCTCGATCTTGCTGACACCTTCCTGGGCAAGGGTCATCCCATCTTCATTTGCTACTACACGACGATGGGCAACGGCGTGGCCTTGATGGAGGAGGGCTCCAACACGGGCAAGGAGAATTTCCACGGCTCCCCCCTCAAGAAGGATCAGGCGGAGAAGGCGCTCTCGGGATTACCGAAGCTGGAGGAGCTGATGGCCGACTACGAGCCGATCCGCAAGAAGCGAAAGGCTCGTTACGAATCCAAGCCCCGCACCGAGACGGACATCCTCCTACGATGGGACGCCACTGCGCTTGCCAAGAAGGGCTACACGCGCACCGTCACTACGGAGAAGGGAGCGGCCCGCAAAGACTTCGGCGAAACGCACGTGATGAACCTGATGAAAGCGGACGCGCGTATTCTCGTGTTGCACGCGGATCTTGCTGCGTCTGGCGGGTTCGACAAGGTGCTGAAAGCCTTCCCCGATCGCGTCATCAACGTGGGCGTGGCCGAGGGCAATATGTACATGATGGCCGCTGGGATGCGTCAGACGGGTCTTTTGCCCGTCACATATACCTTCGCCGCGTTTGGTACCAATGAGGCCCGCGCGAGTGCGCGCCTGACGGACATCAATTGCGGCCATACCCGCGCGGGCGTGATCCACGACTGCACGCACGCGGGCCTAAGCGTCGGTGAGGATGGTGAGACGCACCAGGAGCGCCACTACCTGGCCATCCCCTTCGATCACACGGAAGTCTGGATGCCGAGCGACAGCAACCAGGCCGCCGCCGCCGCGGAGAAGGCATTCGAGATCATCGCGGAGGGCCACAGGAGCGTGTACATCTTCTCCGCTCGCAGCGGGCACCCGCAGCTCATGTCGCCCGATGGCACGCCCATCTACGGCCCCGAGTACAGCTTTGACGGCACGATCGACATCGTGCGCGGGGCTGGAGACGTGCAAGACGATGTGACCATCCTCGCAACCGGCATAGCCGTACATGACGCGGTGGCCGCCGCGGACCGCGCGTGGTCGGAAGAGAACGTGCGTGTGCGTGTGCTCAATGTCGCCTCCATCCGGCCCTTTGATGCCGGCCCGGTCATCCAGGCCGCGCTTGAGACCACACATCTTATCGTCGCTGAGGACCACTCCAGCGAGACGGGTCTGGCCTCACAAGTGGCCGACGTGATCGCGGACTTCCAGCTGATGTGCTCGTTTAAGCGGATGGGAGTGAACCGCTACTTCCCCTCCGGCACGGCTGACGACCTCAAGTTCCTCGCAGGACTCGATGTCGATAGTCTCTTGGACGCAGTGATGGACGAACGCAAGATCGAAGTCCCCGGTGGCGAGGACGTGCTGGTAACGGCCGCATTCGCACTGGGTGCCAAGGAGCACCGTAGCCGCTTCCACGAGTCCGCACGTGCGTACGCCGAGCGGCTGTTTACCGAGAAGGGGTACCTGGAGACACTCCGGGCCAAGTGGCGCAAGCGCAGCGTGGACGCCGACAAGCTCCCTTCTAACGATGACCTACGGAAGCGCTTCGCGGAGTGAGGCGCTCCGGTAGAATACAGACACGGAGAGGTGGCCGAGTGGTCGAAGGCGACGGACTTGAAATCCGTTAATCCCCGCAAGGGGGTTCGAGGGTTCGAATCCCTCCCTCTCCGCCATCAATCAGATCAGGAGTATGTAGAGGAACGACCAACGAGTGGAAGAATCGCGCGATTCGGCCCATAGACCGGATAGTGGCCGTTACAGGTGCTTGGGTCGAACCCGGAGTCCTGGTCCAGAGACGAAAGTGATGTTCTGCGCTTGTCAAAGAGAAAATAGTCGTTTTCCGCTTGATGGCGGAAGCCCCTCTGACTAGGCTCTCCCGGTCACCCGATCCTATGGCCCCAACACGCCTCACTACCACCCTCTTGGCATGCGTCGCGCTGCTCGCGTCGCTGCCAGGACACAGCCACTCCGCCCCGGTAGCATCCAAGGGATTCTTTGACGTCCCGGAGGGCCATGTGGCCTACGACGCCGTGGTCTACTTGCGGGAGAAAGGCATTCTCGACGGCTACGCTGACGGCACCTTCCGTCCCGACAAGCAGGTCAATCGTGCCGAGGCGCTCAAGATTATCGCTACACAGCTTCTCTCCGACGACAAGGCAGCGTCCTACATCTCGTCGCCATTCACCGATGTGCCCAAGGGTACGTGGTACCTCCCGTACGTAGAGTGGGCGCGCGCACAGGGTGGCATCATTCAGGCGCCGCCGACGGTGACAGTCTTTAGTGGCGGGCGCACCGTCACCAAGGCGGAGTTTTTGAAAATGTTCTTCGCCAGCCGCAAAGTGGATCCCAATGCATTCGGAGACATCACCCTGCCGCTCTCACGGGACGTACCTTCCACGAAAGAGTGGTACTATTCGCCGCTGCGCTACGCCGTGGCCAGTTCCATCACCGTTGCCACTAAGGAGGGCTTGCTCAAGCCCCAGCGCGAGCTGACGCGATCGGACGTAGCCGTGTTTCTGCACAGGTACTTCCTGTACCGCCAGGGCGAGCGCACGCAACCGCTCCTCGCCGAGGCCAAGAAGGAGGTCGATAACGTGATCAACTTCCTCTCGGCGGGCAACCTTCGAGAGGCACAGTATGCCTCCGCCCGCGGCATTCTGGTTTCGCGAGGCGCCAACGAGATGCGTTCCGAGGAGCCGGTAGTCCAAGTAGCTGTGAAGATCTCCGAGGGTTGCCGCGCCTTGGTGCGCGCCTACGAGGCGGCACAGAAAGAAGACTGGGGGACCGTCGTGAAACTCTCGCAGGACGCGTGGTTCCTTGGCGAGCAGGCCCGCAAGATTACTCCGGCTGCAAAGGAGCTCTCCGCGCAGCTCCAACAGTACGCCAAGAGCTTCGCAGACCAGGCGCGCGCCAACCAGTAGTCACCAGCACGCAGTCGGCGCTGAGATTGCCTAAACGTATACAAGATGATAAAATAGTATATATGGTCAACGTTGCAGGGGAGCTCGGCCAGTCCGTCCGCAACATCGTGCGTCCCGCGACAAGCCCGCGTGGCGGTACCTTCGCGGCGCAGCTGATGAACGGTGCGACGGATACCGTCACGGCCACGGTAGCCGAACCCTTCCGCCTGGGCTGGAAGCTCGGCGTTGTGCCGGGAGCTCGCTTCGTCACGCGCAGCGCCATCGGCGGAGCCAAGTGGATGCTTGGGCACACCAAGAACCTGCTCCTCAATCTGCCGATCGTCCCGGTATTCATGCGGCAGGGGCGGTTGCCCCAGTCCATCGAGGACCTCTCACCGCCCCCGCGCCTCCCTGTGACGCAGCCGACACGCATCGATCTCCCGCCAACGGATCCGCCGGTCACCTGAGCACCTTTCCCTTGGCCCTTCGCGAGATGCGGAGTTAGCCTTTGGTGTATATGGAGACCCCTCTGTCCTTCACTGCCCGCTCGATACGCGGCGATTCGCGCGGGCAAAGCCTTGGCTTCCCCACGGTGAACCTGATGCTGGTAGACATCCCGCGAGGTTTGGCCGAGGGTATCTACGCTTGCCGTGTGCAGACCGGAGGAGCCACGTATCTGGGGGCCATGCACTACGGCCCGAGGCCCGCATTCCAGGCCGGACCGGCCTGCGAGGTGTACTTTTTGGACGTGACACTCCCCTCCCTACCGCCGTCGGTACGAGTCTTCGATCTTCACCATCTGCGTGAGGTGCGGAACTTCCCCACGCCAACCGCCCTCGTGGCCCAGATCGCTGCGGACGTTGCAGAAACCCGACGTATCCTCGGCTGAGCTTTCCAAACGGGCTTCCCTTCGGGAGAATACGCTCGTGAACTCCGTCCTGGGCCGCCTGAAGCGACTTGTCCCCGATCGGCACCCTGCTCGCCTTTTTCAGCACCGCGTGCGCGGATTTCTCGCGGCGCTGCGGTACGGCTTTCCTGCCGCGCGCCTCACGGTGATTGGGGTGACGGGCACTGACGGCAAGACGACCACCGTCGGCATGATCGCGCATGTACTCCATGAGAGCGGCATCCGCTGTGGCGCCCTCTCTACGGCCTTCTTCCGCGTGAAGGGGCAGACGACGTGGAACGCCACGCAGAAGACGTCTCCCTCGCCCTTCACGGTGCAGGCGTTCCTTCGTCGCCTCGTGCGAGAGGGGTGTACGCACGCGGTGATCGAGTGTTCGTCACACGGACTCACACAAGGGCGCCTGAGCTGCACGTGGCCGCGCGTCGCGGGCATCACAAACCTCTCGCCCGAGCACCTGGACTATCACGGCACCATGGCGCAGTACCGTAAGGACAAAGGCATTCTCTTTCGGATGCTTCGGGGGCGCGGCACCAAGGTCCTGAACGCACACGACGTGACCTACGCCGAGTACCGCAACATTCGCTCCCAAGCGACGGTGGCTTACGCCTCTGGCGGCATTCCCGCCGACGACGGCGCCACGGAGCGTCTCTGGCTCACGCAGCCCGCCGTGCGTACCACCGGCACCGCGGCTACGCTCCACCGCAGCTCCGACCGCAAAGCCCACACACTCACCCTGCCCGTGGCAGGCGCGTTTAACTTGGACAACGCGCTCTGCGCCATTGGCTGCGCTATGGGAGCGGGCGTGGACGCGCAGGATGCCGTTTCGGCACTTGCGACGTTCCCGGGCGTGCCCGGACGCATTGAGCGTATCGACGCCGGACAGCCGTTCTCGGTGTTTGTGGACTTTACGGTGACTCCGGCCTCCTACGAACGCACGCTGGGCACGGTCTCGGACATGCTCCCGGCCGGCAAACGGCTGCTCGTCCTCACGGGCAGCTGCGGCGACCGCATGCGCGAGAAGCGTCCGCAAGTGGGCTCCATCTGTAGCCGGCTTGCGGACGTCGTGGTGGTGACTAACGAGGACCCGTACACGGAAGACCCACAAAAGATCATCGATGAGGTGTGGTCTGGCGTGGACGGGAAGGCTTGCGAGGCACACATGATCCCCGATCGCCGCGAGGCGATCCGCTTCGTGTTTGCGCACGCCAAGCCCGGCGACGCCGTGATCCTCTGTGGCAAGGGCAGCGACACCACCATGTGGACCCGAGGTGGCCAGGTGCCGTGGAACGAGCGCGAGATCGCGCGAGAGGAGCTGGAGCTGCTGAGGGAGCCCAAGCACGCCGACTGAAGCGGTCTACCCGGCGGCTCCGCAACGCGCTACCGTTTGGTCATGTTACTGTACGAACAACCGCTTACTGCCGGCATCGACGAAGCCGGGCGCGGTCCGCTCGCGGGGCCCGTGGTGGCATGTGCGTGCATCATCCCCTGTCCGATGTTCCGCAGGCGCCGATCGTACGGTGCCTGGTCCCCGCACCGTCGTGCGGCAACAGCACGTTGGGTGATCGCAGACAGCAAAGCGCTGAGCGCCGAGCAGCGGGAAGCAGCGTTCACGTGGATCGTCGAGCACTGCCCTTTCGGCATTGGCCACGCAAGCGCAGAGGATATCGACCGCATCGGCGTCCGAGCCGCAACGCATCGGGCGATGCAAGACGCCCTTGCGGAGCTGTCACGGATCGTCGCGCCCGAGCATCTACTCGTTGATGGCAACGACCGCTTCGCCTTCGACCTGCCAAGCACCTGCATCGTGCGGGGGGATGACCTCGAGCCTGAGATCGCCGCGGCGTCCATCGTCGCCAAGGTCACTCGCGATCGCCTGATGCGCGGGCACGCGGAGACCTTCCCGCAGTTCGGCTTCGAGCGTCACAAAGGGTACGGCACCGAGGAGCACGTGGCACTCATCCGAAAGCACGGCCCGTGCCCCGAGCACCGTCGCTCGTTCCTCACGCGCGTCCTCTCAAGCTTTCCGGCCGCCTAAGGAGGTCTCCGCTCCCCGCAGCCAGATCCAGAGCCCGACACCGCAGAGGATCATGGGGACGCTGAGCAACTGCCCACGCGTGAGAACCAAGGGTCCGACGGTGAGTGGCACGTATTCCTGCACACGCAAGAGTTCCGTGAGCGAGCGGAACACGCCGTAGGCGAAGAGGAACAGCGCGAACGTCCAGCCAGGACGCGCCGTCGGCGCGAAGCGCAGGTGCAGGAAGCAGAGCAGCGCGATGACCAGACTGTATCCGCACTCGTAGAGCTGCGTGGGATGGCGCAGACCCTCCACGCCCGGGATCGCGATGCCCCACGGGAGCGTGGTCACGCTGCCATACAGCTCCAGATTGATAAAATTGCCCAGTCGGCCAAGCGCGAGTCCAAGCGCAGCCGGCACGGCCACGATGTCCGCGACGGCTAGCATTGAGCGCCCGTGCTGTTTGCACATCCATGCGAGCACCAGTGACACGCCGATAAGCCCGCCGTGAAACGCCATTCCGCCCTCCCAGACCGCGGGGATAGAGAGCGGATGCGAAAGGAAGTAGACGGGCTGGTAGAAGAACACGTATCCCAGCCGACCGCCCACGATGACCCCAAGAATCGCCCACGTGAGGAGGTTCAGCCACTCGTCACGCTTCAGCTCGAGACGCCTGAAGCGCTGGAGCCGCGGTAGCAGTCCGGCGGCGAGAAGAAACGCGAGCAGATACATGATGCCGTACCAGTGGATGGACAGCCCAAAGAGCTCCAGCGCCACCGTACGCGAGGGGAAGAGCGCGATCATGGACGCTCCGGGGAATCGCACGTCCAGCGCAGCATCCCGGCCCACGGCGTGGTTGCGACGCACGGATCGGAGGTGATGGTGGCAGTCGCGCCATAGTGACCCGTAAAGAACGGGGAAACATAGAGGTAGAGCGGACGCTTCAGCGGTGCCATCAGTGCAAGGCGGCCCTCATTCGTCCCCAGGACGACCATCTCCCAGCCCTTGTAGTCAAATACGTGATCGAAAATGCCGGGGCCCGAGACGTGCTGTGTCATAAGCCAGCCTCGCACAAATGGCGCAGACACTGGATCGAGCGCGAGGACGGTGGCGTCGGGTTCCATGTTTCTGGATGCTTCCTCGAGTACCGCCAGCTCGCCCGGAGACGAGAGTGGTCGCGCATCAAAGGGGGGCTTTGCGGTGCAAAGAGCCGGCAACAAGGCGCATGCGGGACGCAGGGGCGTAACGGCACTCAGCGTGAGGATAGCCTGGATGACAAGCGTTTTGATGAGTACGACGCGCGCCGCGAGCTTGGGGGTCGACCACAGATGCGTGATGGCCGCAGCGGCGAAAGGCAGTAGGAAGAAATCCAGATGAAGCAGGAACCGGTTGCGGAACACGTACCCGATGCAGACGAGTAGGAGCGGCCACAACACGGAGAGCTCCCACGTTCCAAGCTTTCCCGAGCGGAGGCTCTGCACCAGTCCGTACCCTCCGAGTGCATAGAGCGGCGCCGACCAGGCGAGAAAAAAGGTTGGTCCTGGAAACGAGCCCGCCGGGGCACTGCCGCCGATCTTGAGCAGAAGCCCCAGATTGGAGCCAATGGCGCCCTGCCAGACCGGCAGGTACCACAGCAGTCCCACTCCGGCGGCGATGGACCCGGCGATGAGGACAGGGAGAACGGATGCTGGAACACCACGCTGCTTGCCGCGTGGCGGGCGGAGGACGGACAATACGGCAACCGTCGCGAGCACTAGGCCGAAGAGGAGTCCGGTCTGGTGGTGACACGCCACGGCGAGCACAGCCGGAAGCGGCGTCCACCAGGCGCCTCGGTCCAGCCCGCGGTATGCGAGCACACAGAAAAGCAGAGCGGCGAATGTCTTCCAGTACATCGCGGCGAATCCGTAGAAGAGCGCAACCGAGAGCAGTGCAGTCAGGAGCGTGCAGAGAGCGGTCCTCTTGCCGAAGCGCGGCGCGGTCGACCAAGCTAGGCAGAGGCAGATCGCTACGCAGAAGGCGTTCCACAGCCACCCGAGGAGCCAGTCCACCGGTACACCGGCGCGAAGGAAAAGTGTACTGAAGAAGAAGATGCCTAACGGATGCTCGCGCGCCCAGACATCCATGGGCGCGATGAACAACGGCGGGAAGGCCGCTGCATGCCGCAGAAACAGATAGCGGTAAATGCCGGTGTCGTAGCCCAGTGGCAAATGAAACACGACGAGGGGCCACGCAAACTTCGCAGCAAGCGCCACGAAGAGCCCGAGAGCCGCCGCCATCCCCGGTGATGCCCACGTTCGCAGTTTGGCTACCATAGCGGAGTCTAGCGTACCTCCCGCATCCACCGGCGTCACGGTGAGGTCAGCGCCTCGATGTACGCGTTTAGCGAGCCCACGGGATCAAAACGACGCAGTACCTCCGTTTTGGCTGCCTGCACGATGCTCTGGCGGAACCCCGCGTCCCTAAGCAGGCGCACCACCGCGGCGGCCCACGCGTCCGCGTCGTCTGCGTCTGCCAGCAGCCCTGTCTCCCCGTGGCGAATGAGAGAGCGCAGCCCCGGTGCGTCGTTGGCCACCACGGCCGTCCCCGCGGCCATGGCCTCAGCGCACGCCAGCCCGAAACCCTCCAGATGAGCTGGGCAGAGAGCCACCTCAGCGGTCGCCGTGAGGTGGCGAAGCGCTTCCTGTGAAAGCGAAGACGTACGGAGGATGGACGGATCGCCTGCGATCTGCGCGTCGATGCGCGTGCGGAGAATCCCGTCCCCCACGATGATCAGTTCGGCCCCCGCCACACGCTCCCGCACACGCGACCACGCCCGCACCACGGCCTGCACGTTCTTACGGGCGTCCAGGCGCGCAACGCAGACGCACAGCCCGGGCCGCTTGTGCACTGCCTGGTCCCACGGGCGAAGATCCACGGCGTGCGGAACTAGGTAAATTTTCTCGGCGGGGACTCCCGACTCTCTAAGTGCCTCTGCGGTGCACTCTGCCGTGCAGACCACTCTATTGGCTTTGCGTAGCAGCTTGCGCTCTCCTGGGACCAACAGCTCCTTCCAGCCTTGGCCGGGGACTTCGCGCGATTGCTGCTCGTAAGTGTGGTGAACGAGTGCGATGGTCCGTACACCTTGCACCTGCGGTACCGAGCGCACACTGCCCGGTCCGACAGGGAAGACAAGGTGCGTGATGCGCTGATCGCGGATGAGACGCGCGAGCCCACGTGTTCCCGCCAGCACGTGCGACCCCGGGAGTCGGCGCAGCACCCTCGGAGCGTGAACGGGCAGCACCTCAACGGCCACGTCACGCGCACGCAAAAGGGTAGCCAGTGTGATGAGGGACCGCCCAAGCCCTCCCCGCGGAGGATCGTCGGGCTGCACGATGCCGATGCGGAGTGCGTCAGACGAGGGCATCCAGAAGTGTGGAGGCAACGATATCCGACTCGAAGCGTTGTAGTACGGCCTCCCGGACGAGGCTTGGCGCCGGCGGATCGCGCAGCAACGCCAAGATCACCCGCACGCAGTCCTTTGCGTCGCCGGAATGGTAAAACGCTCCAGTCAGATCCTCCAGGACTGAATCCTGCAGTCCTTCTACTCGCGCCGCAGCGATGGGTGTCCCCGCGGAGGCGGCTTCCAGGGCGACAATGCCGAAGCCCTCCAAGTCCCCCTGAACGGCAATGTTTGGAAGTACGAGCAGCGCAGAGCGTCCGAGTAGCGTCTGTACGGTGGAATCGTCGGCGCGCGGATGGATGTGCACACGGCTACACCATCCTCGCTCCCGGATCAGCAGACGAAGCGATGGCGCTTCGGGGCCATCTCCGACGATGTCGTAGGTCGCATCGGGGAGATCTTGCAAGATACGGGAAAAGACTTCGCTCAGGAACCAACCGATACCCTTGCGCGGTACGAGACGTCCCACCGAGAGCAGTGCACTTCCCTTTCGTGGTCCCGACGCAAGTGCGATGCGCTGTGGATCGATCCCGCACGGGACAATGCGGATCTTGTCCCTGGGTACTCCCAAGTTCTCCGCGTATGCGGCCGTCGCCCGGCTGACACAGAGGACACGGTCGACGCTTCCCAGGGCCTTCCGCAAAACGGTTTGGTAGACGGTGTTTGGATAGGTCAGATCTAACCCGTGCGCAGTGAGGAAGACCCGCGGAGCCCCCGCCCGCTTGAGTAGTGGTGCCAGGAAGGCCAAGGCGGCGTCTCCCAGCAGCACAGGCATCTGATGCCGCACCGTCAGCTTGAGCGCGCGCCCCACGCCCCAGGGGGCCGTGTACGGGCGAATACAATGAAGACGCGAGGCCTCGCTCAATCCCCGTAGGGCCTGCCAGGCATCGCGGTTCTGTCGCTGCATGCCGCCGATGCCCCGGTTCTTGCGAGTGATGTACAGCACGTCCACCCTTCGAGCATCGCCAAGTCCGGGTTCGGACGCAAGGACGTTCCCCGCAAGACCGGAAGCGGGTAGCCTCCCTGCATGCTGATTCTGGGCATCGAAAGCTCCTGCGACGAAACCGCGGCCGCCGTGGTCGAGGACAGCACACGCGTGCGCTCCACGGTCATTGCCACCTCCAAGGACGCTTTCAGCCGCTTTGGAGGCGTCATCCCCGAAGAAGCGGCCCGCCGGCAGGTGGAATGCATGGTGCCGGTGCTAGAGAGAGCCCTGCACGAAGCCGGAGTCACGCCCGCGGACCTCGACGCCATCGCCGTTACGCGGGGACCTGGGCTGCTCGGCTCGCTCCTCGTGGGCACAGTCTCAGCGCGGATGCTCTCGGAAGTCTGGAGCAAGCCGCTCATCGGCGTCCACCACACACTTGGGCATCTCTGCTCCGCGTGGCTCGGCGCACAGGATCTTCCATCGTTCCCTGTGCTCACACTCTCGGCGTCCGGCGGACACTCGGACGTCTGGCACCTCACGTCCGCCACGTTTGGCCGGCTCCTCGGGCGCACGCGCGACGACGCCGCGGGTGAGGCCTTCGACAAGGGGGCCAGCCTACTCGGCCTGCCCTATCCAGGCGGCCCCTCGGTTTCGCGCTGTGCAGAAGGTGGCGACACTGCCTCGGTGCGCTTTCCGCGGCCACTCGCGGGAGAACCTGGATGCGACTTCAGCTTCTCGGGTCTGAAGACTGCGCTCAAGTACCACCTCCGCGATATTGGACGGGATGCTTCGAGTCTTACCGATGCCGAGCGTCGGAACATCTCCGCAGCGTTCCAGGAAGCAATCTGCACACACCTTCTGGACCGCCTGGAGTGCGCGATACACACACATCCCGGGATCCGCGAAGTGCACATCGTGGGCGGCGTCTCCGCCAACACGCGACTACGTGAGCTCGCGGCGAAGCTCTGTGCGCGCAAGGGCCTGCACTTGCGCATCCCCTCGCTTCACTACTGTACCGACAACGCCGCGATGATCGCGGCGGCTGGTGCGCTCCTCCTACGCGAGCGTCCGGGCGAAGCGGTCGCACCGTTCCAGACGGCTGCGTCCATCCCTCTGGAAGACGCGATCACGTGAAGGCAGGCAGGATCGCACCGAGCGCAATGGCCAGCACGCCTACCATAGCAATAGCGCGGACGATGTTTTTCTGCTTACGCTGCATAGTCAGGGGGTGACGGTGATGGTGACGGATTTCGTGTCGCTGTTGCCGAATTGGTCACTCACGGTAAGGGTCACGGAGTACTCGCCGGTGTTCTCAAAAACGTGCACGTACTGCTTGAGCGCGCTCTGCGCTACAACCACGTCGGGCTGCGGCACGTACCGGACATCCCAGAGGATGCTAGAGGGCGCGCCGGCGGTGCACGCGGAGTCAAACTCCACACCCTTGCCAGCGGTCACACGGAGGCGGCTTGTCGTGAGGCAGGCGCGTAGCGTCGGCTTGCGTACGACGATCTTGCGCGTCGCCGTGAACTCCTTGCCGGAGGCCAACAACACCTTGAGTGTCACGGTGTAATCGCCGGGGTTCATGTACGTGTGCTCCACGCGCGCTGCCCCTAGCTCCGATTCGCTGGCACCGAACGCCTCGTCGCCAAAGGCCCACTTAAAGCCCGCGACCTTGTCGCCCTCCGGAATAAAGCTCTGCGACGCATCGAACATCAAGCGCAGGGGTGCCACGCCGCCGTCGGGTTTTACGAGAATTGTGGGCTGAGCGGATGGTGGCTTGACCCTAACCTTTACGGTCATACGCATGACCTTGCCCTCCGCGTTCTGGGCGATCAGTACGAGCACGTAATTACCTTCCTTCCGGTATACGGCCTCGACCGTTTCGCCATTGATGAGGGCGAGGTCGTCGGCAGACTCCCAGAGAAAGCTTACGAGGGGGACGGAAGTCTTGGGCGTGAGACGGATGTGCAGTGGCGCCTCGCCTTCGATGGTGCCATTAGGGGCAACGCCAGGCTCGCCTTGGAACGAGAGGTCGGGTAGCGAGAGCGTCTCGGTAACGCGAATGATGGTGGTGATCTCAGCCAGCGCGCCGCTGGCATTTCGAATCCGGGTGACGACGGGATAGATGCCCGGGCGATCGTACGAATGCCCGACGCGGAACAGTGTGGCGCCGCGTTCCTCCTTGTCGTCACCGAAGTTCCACGACACTTCTTTCACTGGCTCCTGCGTCTCCACCTGGAACAGCGCACCAAACGGGGCGGGTCCGATGAGGTTCTTGGGGTCAGTGGTAAGCGTCACCGGAAACGGCAGCGGTGGGGCCTCGCTCACGAGGACGGACCGCGTGAAGGTGGCCTGCGTGTTGTTGGAAAGCAGTAGCTGCGCAGTGGCTTTGTACTCGCCTACAGCGTAGTAGGTGTGAAGGATATCGGTAGTCTTTGTGGTCTCGATTTTTGTGCCGTCTCCGAAATCCCACTGCACCTCGTTGAGCACCTTGGGGTCGGTAAGGAGGTGCGCGATGCTAAAACGGACGGGATTCTCCACCACGGGCTGCGTAGGTGCCATGGAAAACACAGCCTGCGGGATGAGCACACGGCGCGCTGCCCGACGGAACGATTGGTCATCCAACACAATGCGCGCTGCGACGGTGTAGTTGCCCGGACGCTCCATCACCACGGTGATCGTGGGGATGACCGTCTCCTCGTTGGGCTTACCGTCGCCGTCTGTATCCCACACATATTTTACTGGCCGCTTACCGAGTCGCCGCAGGACATCGGTGGCATTCTTTACGCTGAACGTCACCGGAACGGGAGCCACGAGGTCCTCCGCGCGTGTGGGTTGGATGATGTCCATGGTAAGCGCTGGCTCCTGGGTGATGAGGTATGCGACTGCGCCGCTCACGAGCAGTCCCGGCAGTGCAATGACCACGGCCTTGATAAGACCGCGCTGCCTGAGCTGAACGGATGCATGCGATTTGCTGATACGCGCAAACGCGAGCATAAAGGCCCCTGCAATAGAGAGACCGCCGACTAGTAGTGAAAGAAGACCGATCGACACCAGCGATTTGAGCTCACCGGTGGGACTAGGCAAGAGGCTGGCGAGCCCTGCGCACCACGCGAGATAGAGCCCATATATGCCTGCTCCGAGTACGAGTACCTGGCGCTTGGCGATGGCGAGCTGCTGCGGCGGGACCGCTGGTGGGGCCGTAGCCTGCGCTACGGGGGTGGGAGCGGGCTCGGCCGGAGCTGGCGCACTCAGCCCGTCCATCGGGGGGGGTGGCTGGGCGGGGGCCGGAGAAGGGGTAGACGGCTGGTCGGGCACGGGTCACTCCACGGGAAGGAGAGATTCCAGCTCGCCGCCGCTACCGGAGAGCGGTGCGTCGGCGCTTTCGAGGAAGTCCATGAGGTTCTGATCGTCTTCTACGGGCGCGAGCGTCGGTAGCGGTACACTGCCGTCCGCAGCATTTTTCAGAAAATTTCCGGGCTCGTACGTTCGATACTCGGCTGGGGGGCGGACGGCCTTAGCAGAATCGTGATTGGTGAGTTCGGCAGCGAGGGTCAGCGAAGCGCCAGTAAGCGGATCAGACGGACTGATGTCCCACGTAATTTTGTGGATGTAGAACGTTTTCGTATCCATCCAGAGCTCCCCGACGGCAGAGTAATTTTGGAAATCGGAGAGCGCCTTGGCGCGATCGAAGGGGTTGCCATCGCGCTGTGAAACGCGATGGAGGAAGTCCGTGAGTTTGGCGGGATCCAGGGTCACGTCGTAACGGTAGGCGTCGCGGCCGTGAATGCGCTGTATACCGCGGTCCCGCAGTACCTTGACCACCTCGGCCTGGGCGTTGAGGATGCGCGGATCCGGGCTCACGGTGGAGGAGGGTCCAGTCGTCGTAGGTACACGCCACCAAGCACCTGTTAGTCGCTGCAGTGCATCAGTGGGCATAGCCGCGTACTCGGGCTCTATCTCGAAGCCATTGAGTCGAAAGAACGTCTGCGTCCCCCACTCCGCCACCACATCGAGGCCCGCGGAGAAACTGTGCTGAGCGTCTTGACCCGGCAGATCGCCCTGCACTTTGAGCCCGAACTCCGAGACCTTGCCGCCGTCTTGCAGTACGCCATCCATCTCAAAGTCCGCGGTTAACGGCCCGATCGCGGAGGGCATGCCGATGCGTCCTACCAACGAGAAATTTGAGGATGCGATTGTGCCGCTAGCCTGAGCCGCGCGACGCATCACCTCCTCGGGCGGAAGATCGCTTTTCCGCGAGCAAGCGGAAAGCAGGAGGAGACCGGCGCATCCGCAGAGAAGTGTGCGACGCATGGAGCGAGGGAAAGCCGGAGCTCAGTGTGCCTGAATGCAGACGCGCTTGCCAGTGCACACCGCGGATTCCACGTCGGCCGCCTCCTCTACATGCAGCTGCAGTGTGCGGCGGCGACTCGCGCGCACATCCGCGCGCACTTCCAGCATGTAGGTCGCGCCGCTCTCCAGCGTCAACGGCGGATCCAAGACGAGCCGCACGCGGTCGCCATCGAGTGTGGACGCGATAGCACTGATCGTCTCCCCACGGGATGCAAAAAGCCGGATGTGCTGCACATCTGCATTCCGCGCCGAGCCACCGTTGGTGAATGTGATCGCAATGAGCTGCTGGTTGCGCCGGCCACTGGGCTCGAGCCGCAATCGGGCCACCGTGCGGTTGGCACCGTAGCGCACGGGTAGGTGGAGCGGCAGCATCTCCACGGAAACCTCCGCGGTGTTTGCGCCATGCCGGACGCCTACCACTTCGGAAGGCGCGGCTGTCACCTGTACCACAGAAGTGCCTTCTAGTTCGGCAGATACATAGCGCAGCAGGTGCTCGCCGTCCGCTGCGGCATCGGCGGAGATGTCTGCAAGGATGTCCACGCGAGTGACTGTGCAAGCGGGCAACGTCATCGCCCGGAAGCGCAACGTAACGTGGGAATCCGAAAACGCTGAAGCGGCACGCGTTACGCGCCTATTGGCGGAAAATGCGTAGACGGAAGAAATATCCTCCGCCTCCCCCCTGCCCCTATGCAGCAGTGTCACCGACTGCAGTACGGCGTCATCGGTGCATGGAACACGGAAGTCTAGGGTCAGGAACGGAACGCGTTGAGCCCCTTGGGGAGCTGCCGCTGCTCGGGCCACGGACGGCGCAAGTGCGACTGCAAACACAAGGAGAGTGAGGACACAAAAGCGGTGCATAGCCGTAATGCTACGCCGCCCTGCAGGGAGCCCGAAGCATTCCGTGGGGTTTCCGTCGCTTACCACCGCCCGCTTGCTCCTCCTCCGCCGAAGGAGCCGCCACCAAAGCCGCTGTACCCGCCGCCGCCTCCGCGCCCGCCGCCAAAGCCGCCCCACGGTCCGCCGTGGCGGCCGCCCCCTGGGGGCATGCGCGATACGATGTAGTCGAACACAAGGCCAATCACGATAAATAGCGGGATAGAAAGCCACCACCCATACAGAGACGCGAGCAGTACGCCCACTCCCGCTCCGATCACGCCGCCAAGCCACCACGACTTGGAACGTCCGAGAAGCGCGGCGAGAAAGTTCCCGCCGACCAGGAGGAGTATGAAACCAAATTGACCGAAACCGCTGGGGCCCTCGTTGTACCGCGCTGCGGTGTACTCGCCTCCAATATGTTTCTTGAGCGCATCGATCGCCGCGAGCAGGCCTTCGTAGTAGCGGCTCTGGGCGAAATTGGGGCCAATGTCCTCCTGGATGATGCCGCCAGCCACGATGTCCGGCACCGCGCCCTCTAGGCCGTAGCCCACCTGGATGGTGGTCTCGCGGTCGCGCAGCGCCGTAAAGATAAGGATACCGTTGTTGTGCTCCGCCGTGCCCACTTTCCACTTGCGGCCCGTCTCTACCGCAGCCTCCACGATGGACGCGCCGCTCATGGAGTCGGTCATGAGGATGGCGATTGTGTTGCTCGTCTCCTTCACGTAGTTGCCAAGCATCAGCTCGATACTCGCCTCCTGCTCGTCACTGAGCACATCAATGGACTCTGTGTAGAAGCCGTCATTCGGTGGCACGTCGAACGCGAGCGTGCTGAGGGGCATAGTCGCGATGACGACCGTGAGAAGAAAGAGTGACTTGCGCATCGACACCTGGGGCATCAGCGGGCGGAGGACGGGCCGTCGAAATTCACGGCCGGGGCGTTCTCAGAGCCAGGCGTCGCGGAGAAGGACGCCTCCGGTGTAAAGCCGAAGATGCCCGCCACGATGTTCCTCGGAAACTGGCGCACACCTACATTGTACGACTGCACGGCCTCATTGAAGTCCTTGCGCGCCACGGCAATGCGGTTCTCGGTGCCCTCCAATTGCGTCATAAGGTCGCGGAACGCCTGCGTGGCCTGGAGCTGCGGATACGCCTCAATGGTCACCAGGAGACGCGAAAGCGAGCTCTCCACAGTGGACGCGGCCTCGATTTTCCCGGCGCGGTTGGGAGCGGCCTGCCATTGGGAACGGGCGGCCGTCACCGCAGTAAACGTTTCTTGTTCGAAATTCGCAGCGCCCTTTACGGTGCTCACGAGGTTCGGGATTAGGTCAAACCGGCGCTGGTACTGCGTCTCGACCTGCGCCCACTGGGCGTCCACGGCCCCCTTAGAGGCGACGAGGCCGTTGTAGCCGGACCAGAGCCAGAGGCCGATCGCCGCGGCGATCGCGAGGACGATGAGGAGTGCGGGGGAGCGTTTCATGGGCGGGGGGGTGGGAGTGATCGTCGCGATCATACACCCCACGTCACTCCTCCTCATGGAAATCCTCCTCCATGTGTACAGTATCAGGCGTTGTGGGCCTCTACCACCTTGTCGATGAGTGCGCGAAGCAGCCGCACGTCTGCGCTATCTTCGGGCGAGAACCGCGTGCACTCACCCGCGGCGTCCGTGATCACCACACTCCCCTCCCCGCTCGCGACGTCCGTGATGCGCGATACTCGCACCACCGCGGCGTGCGGACCACGGACCACGAGGCGCCGGTCGGTGACCACCAGCTCATCTCCTGTCCTACCCTTCTGGCGCCAACGCACCAGCTCACCTCTGGAGACAGCGAGCCCGCTCGGCGCGGGTAGCACAGGCAGCTTGTCGTCTCTCAGTTCACGAAGGATATGGAGACGCAGCAGCTCCCGCTTGCTCCGTTCCACCTCCGGATCCGCAATACCCAGGAAGCCCTGGATCTTCTGCATCTCGTGCCATTCGTCCTCCGTCACGTCGCGATCTGCGGCGACGGCGTGGAACGCGGCGGTGTAGAGCTGTAGTCGTACGGGCTCGAGGTCCTCTTCTATGAGGCCTCCGGAGTCGCGTGCGGCCTCAATATCCTCCATCTCTGCTTCCGTGAGCTTGCCATCCGCCACGGCGGAGAAGAGCAAATCTTGGAACTCCTTGCGACGTCGCACGCGCTCCGCAGGTTCTAGGCCGATGAACTGCCGCAGGTCCACATGCGGAAGCATACCGCACGGGATACGCTACACTCACGACCGTGTTCGAAGTGTCGCTCCTCATCGCTTCGGCGATTATCTTCCCACCCGGCCCCTACCGGCTGGCGTGGAGCATGTTTTTCCTCCTGTTGGCGATCCCGGGCGTATACGCGATGTTTAGGGGCGCGCCGTTCGTGCCTTCGAGTAACGCCACGGTCAAACGTATGATCGGCCTGGCGCAGCTGAAGAAGGGCGAGCGGGCCTACGACCTTGGCTGCGGAGACGGTCGCATTGTGTTCGCCGCGGCGGCCAAAGGAGCGCTCGCCACTGGCTACGAGCTGTCGTTCCCCACCTTCGTGATCGCATGGCTTCGCTCGCTGCGGCACAAGGGCGCCACCATCCGCTTCCGCGACTTCTGGCGCGTGGACATCTCCGATGCCGACGTTGTCTTCTGCTACCTCCTCACGGGACCGATGGCGGAGTTTGAGGCACGCATCTGGCCCACGCTGAAGTCCGGGTGCCGAGTGGTCTCGCACGCGTTCCGCCTCAAGGGCATCGAGCCTACTCAGCGCGACCAGGACGCGCTCATCTGGATCAAGCCCTAAGCAGCGTGCTCCCAAACCAGTTCTAACACCCACTCGCGCTTCAGCAACGTCTCCGAATGTGGCGGATGCACGATCAAGTGCACCGCGTGTGGTCAGCCACACGACGGAAACCTGTACTTCGACACGCAGGCGGAGCATCCCGCTGACCTTCCGTATCTACGGATGCATGGCCGCCGCCATTGCTGCGATCTGCGGTGTCGACAACACACCGGCGCCGGCCCTTGTTGATGAAAAAGCATACATGATGCTTCCGCTCGCAAATGCCCAAAGTGACTACTGGTCGTCAGTGGGCAGCACAACTCGAACTTCTCCGATCTTATCACAGGGAACACGGCAACCTCGGCGATCGGTACAGAGAAGTCATACGTGAGTTCATACCTTCGTATAGTCCACGGACGAATGCAGAACTGGCGAAGGGCGGAGCTTCCACGGCCGTTTTGATACTAGACTGACCCCTTCTCGCACCCTCCTTACTCCTGTGTTCCAAATCCTCGAGCTTTGTCTTCTGTGTCTTCTGTTATCTCACCAATTTTTTTGGGGACTGAATCGGGAGCGGTATCTTTCTGACCATTGTTTTGCTGCAAATACTCTCTACCTGCCGCAGTGATCGCGTACATATCTACCCGACCATGAAAAATCGGGTGTCCTTGCCTCATAGTGTCTACAAGATCAATGAAACCCCGCCGCCTCAAATCAAGAAATGTTCCCATATCCACACCGCCTTTGTGTCGGTTCAATTCCTTGTCTACCAATGCCAAGCCGCCACTGATAGACGCATAGTGGAACTTGTGCCCCACTGACATTGCGATCAGTGCCTCAATTTCAGGGGTCTTGGCGTCGTTTTGCTCAAGTCGCTTCATAGCTTGGTAAGGTAATCGCTGAGTGGGAGGACTACAAGATCGAGCGGGAACAGTCCGAGGCCGAGAAACGGCGCATTGCCGCTCTCAAGACATCGAACGAAGAAAGATACCGAGGAAGCCAAGGAGCGGCTCAATGCCATGAAGTACTCGAAACCCAAGGCCAAGCCCGACGAGATCGCCGTGGAGGAACGCAAACTCAAGCGGGAGGAGAAAATAGGTGACGAGAGTATGGAGCGGCACTACGCGCTGGATGCCTTTCTCGAACTCGCAAGGAAGGGCTCACACTGCTGGAAGAAGGCGAATGACGACAAGAAACGCGCGATGGCTGATCTCATCGTCGCGAACGTGATTATCAAGGGTAACAAAGTGCCTTCGGTGAGCCTCGCTGAACCGTTCTTAGGGTGGTCAATTCGTGGTAAAGACCTTGATGGTCGGGACGAAAGGACTTGAACCTTCGACCTCACGGTCCCGAACCGTGCGCTCTAGCCAACTGAGCTACGTC
>CAZYAK010000008.1:0-2677 GCA_964645935.1 uncultured Candidatus Peribacteria bacterium
GGCACGTTTCTCACGGGATTCGTGCTCATCCCGCTCCTGCCCGTGAGCGCCATACTCGTGGGGCTCGGCCTGATGCTCCTCCTGCTCGGGCTCGCCTCTTTCCAGCCGCGCGGACTCTTGCTCTGCGCGTTGGCCGTGGCTCTCTCGCTTCTCGTGGGCCGGTGGGAAGGGGAGCGGCGGGCGGCGGCCCACGCCGCCACGGGCATTCTTGTGGAGCGGGAGACCCCCTACGGTTCGGCCCGAGTGCGCCGGTACGAGACTAGCCCCTGGGGATCTGGCGCCATCACCCTGGAGATCGATCGCGGGTTTCACTCCGCTTTTCACCCCACCACGCCCGACGAGCCCGTCTTCGACTACACGCGGTATTACCGCTTCAGCGAGATCCTGCGCCCAGACCGTACACGTGTCCTCCTCATCGGTGGCGGCGCGTACAGCGTGGCACGGGACTTCCTGCGCCGTTCCCCGCAGGCGTTCTTGGATGTGGTAGAGATCGACCCGGGAGTCACACAGCTCGCACGCGAGTACTTCGGACTCAAGGATGATCCGCGCCTCGGGATCACCCACGAGGACGCGCGCATGTACCTCAACCGCGGCGGGCCGCCCGAGGCGCCGGGCAGCCGGCTGGGCGGGTACCAGGTGGTCTTCGGGGACGCCTTCCGGTCGCTGCGCACCGTGCCCTCGCACCTCACCACCGTGGAGACGGCACGGCGTGTCTCGGCTCTCCTGGACGGCAGCGGGGTCTATCTTCTCAACGTCATTGGTTCCCGCGTCGGCCCCTCCAGCTTCTTCGTGAATGCAGAGGTGAAAACGCTCAGGCAAATCTTCTCCACTGTGCTCGTGTACCAGGTGCCGTACCCCAGTCGTATGCCGGGGCCCGAGGAAGAGGGCAACTTCTTCATCCTTGCCAGCAAGACGCCTCGCACGGCTGAGGAGATCGTCGCGCTTGCCGCAGGCGGCGATATGGCCGACGAGGCCGCCACGGTGGTCACGGACCTGCATCTAGAGGATTCCCCGGTCCTGCGCGACGACTACGCACCGGTGGAGTGGATGATGGATTCTTGAGGAAAAACCTCCGGTTTTTCCTCAAGGGCTCCTTTTCCCTCAGGAGTGCGCCTCCAGGCAGGCGAAGCCTGCCTTCGGCGGTTCTTTGTCGGCCTTGGGCCGTTCAGAGCATCCGCTTCACCTGGAAACTCCCGCCCCCTCCGTGCTTCTCCAGGAGCATCCGGAGGTAGTCGCTTGTCACGTCCTGGAAGGGCACGGCCACGTCTTTTTCGTCGATGTCGAACTCGGCGAGGATGCTCAGCTGTCCGATGGAGCAGATGGTGAGCTCATTCACGAACCCCTGGCCGTGTTCACACAGCTGCTGATCCAGGATGTGCCCGCGGAAGTACGCGAGATCCTTGGCCATGGCGAACTTGCAGGGATTGGTCATGTCGGTGTGCCCGCGCATCACACGGTATGCGGTGCCCCAGGCCTGTTCCATCACGCGCGCGTAGAGGTTGCGGTCCTTCGCCTGCTCGTGCGAGAACGCGGAATGGTGGGGGACCCCGAGCTCCAGGCGCAGCCGCCGGTCCATCTGGTCGCGGAAGACGTCGTAAAACGACCCGCCCTCCTCGCCCACGCGGACGGCGAAGACGTAGTAGTCCAGGGAGTGAGAATCGAACTCCTTGCCGAAGTACCGCTTGCGGAACTGGTACTCGTAGCGCATGGCGAGCCCCTCGTAGAGCGTTTCCTCGTCGATCTTCAGCGGCCCCCCGCCAAACAGAAACAGCCGCTCGCCGTTCCAGGACTGGCGCGCGTGCCCCTCGATCTCGTGCGCCATAAGCCCCAGCAGCCGTTCGCCGGTCATGCGTGTGCCTTCGGGCACGAACACGGACGGGCCCAGAACGGATTTGTCGCGTACGTCGATGGCGGTGGCGCGGCGGTCCACGACCACTGTGTATCCCTCGCCCGTCTCGCCTTTGCGCAGCATCCCGTAGCGGTCCAGTGCCCACTCAAATGCCGCTTGTACGTCCGCGGCGTCGAGGACGAGTTCGCGCATGCGGCGCATCTGGTCCTCCGTAAGTTCCCCAGGGGTCTCGGTTCCGCGTTTGGGCTTCGTGCTGTGCCGCTCCAGGTCCTCCTCTGCAATCTGCAGGATACGTGGGTCCACGCCCGGGTACTTGTCTTGCAGTGCCGTGCCGATCTTGGCCTCGTCCTTTGCCTGGAGGCCTTCTACGAGGTTGCACGTGGCGAGGTCGTCTTTGAGCTTGTCGACGAACAAGAGCTTCATGAGCTCGGCGCCGCGGTCATAGGGGGCGTAGGCGCGGGCGCGCTCCAGGAGGTCTTCCAGTTGTGCCCGGGCGTCACCCAAGCGGAACGACTCGGCGTACTCGTAAGAGAAGACCGGTTGGTAGACATGCCCCCGGAGGAACGTTGCGAAGAACTTCTGCTTCTCGCCGTGCAGGCTCTTGGGGTCGGCGGTGTAGAGCTCCACCGGGTTCCATGTTCCTGTGAGGCCGCGGAGGATCTCGGCCGCCTCCCGCAGTTCCGAGGGCAGGTTTTGCAGCTGCGGGATGGGGATCTTCTTCGCGGTCTTGCTTCGCCGTAGGAAGGCGGCGATCTCGGGGAGCGTCGAGGCCGAAAGGTCCATGGGATGGGTCTACGGGAGGAACGAGACGTGGTCAACGGGTCCGCC
>CAZYAK010000008.1:2777-8381 GCA_964645935.1 uncultured Candidatus Peribacteria bacterium
GAGACCGACCGCCCCAAGCTCGTGAAGAGCTTTTTGTCGCTTGATGAAGAGGTCATCGTGGAAGTGGGTTTCAGCGTCTTCCTGTGTATCGTGCGCAGCATCCGGTCCGCCTTCTTCACGCTGGTATTCGTCGCCGTGGCCGTGGGCGCGGCGTACCTGGGTCTCCCGGGCGGATGGACGGCGCTGGTGCTTGTGCCGCTGTGGGTTTTCCTTGTCTTCTTTCCGTGGATCCGTGCCTTCATCGACTGGCGGTACGACGTGCTCGTGGTCACGACGGAGGAGGTGGTGATTATCGACCAGTCGTCTATCTTCCACGCCAGCATCCGGCAGATGAACCTGGACAACATCGCGTCCGTCTCCGCGGAGACGATGTTCCTTAACCTGCTCTCTTTCGGGAAGCTGCACTTCGAGCTCAAGGAGGGCGTGGGCAAGTCCATCTCGCTGCCCTACATCCCCCAGGCTCAGCGCGTCTCCAGCATCATCAGCGACGCCATGGTCACGTTCCAGCGCCGCCGTGCGGCCATGATGGGCGCAGCGGCCCAGGGGGCCCGCCCCGACGACGCGCGGAGGGCCGCGGATGCCGCCGTGCCGCAGCCGCAGCGCATTACGGATCGCACGGTGGAGGCCGCGGAGGATGCCGCGGCCTGAGGCCGGGCAACGCGATTACCGTAGGAGATCGCCGTCAGTACGCCTTCGCGTACAGCGCCAGGAATTTGGCCGGCTTTCCGGAGAACACATCCGCTTTTCCGGACATGTCCTCGTCTTTCTCGGGCAGCAGTCGGATCGTCGCCTTGAGCGCGTCCTTCACCCTGTTGGCCGTATCCAGCGTGCCGTCCCATGGTGCCCAGGCGAAGCCGCCCTCCTCCATGTGAGCCTCCAGCTCTGCGCGGGTGGATACGGTCTTGGTGCGGGCGTCTAAGAACTCCTTAGCCTGGCGGTACAGCGTCTCCTGGATGTCCGTAAGGAGCGCCTGCACGGGGGCCTCGGAGCACTTCGTCATCGGCATAGTCTTCTTCTCGCTGGTGTCGCGCCGCGCCAGAGACACCTGCCCGGCGGCGAGGTCTCGGGGGCCGATGTCGATGCGCACAGGGACGCCCTTCACCTCCCACTCGTTGAACTTGAAGCCGGGGGACTTGTTGTCGCGGTCATCGATCTTCACGCGCACGCTTCCCAGCGCATTCTTGAGGTCCGCGCACGCACTCAGCACCGCCGCCTTCTCCTCATCGGTCTTCCAGATGGGGATGATGACGACCTGCACTGGCGCTACCGCGGGCGGCAAACGCAAGCCCTTGGCATCGCCGTGCACCACGATGACAGTGCCAATGATGCGTGTGGAGAGACCCCAGCTGGTGGTCCAGGGGGACTTCCGCTGACTGTCGAGATCCGTGTACTGGATGCCGTACGCTGCGGAGAACTCGTTGCCGAGGTTGTGCGACGTACCGGCTTGGATGGCCTTGCCGTCGCGCGCCAGTGCCTCGGTGGTGAGGGTGTAGAGGGCTCCCGCAAACTTCTCGTGCTCGGGCTTCTTGCCTCTCAGCACCGGCAGCGCCAGGAACTCGCGGTCGAAGTCCTGGTACATCTTGAGGGCGTCCTCCACCATCGTATCCGCCTCCTCCTTGGTGGAATGCGCCGTGTGTCCTTCCTGCCAGAGGAACTCCAACGTCCGTAGGAACGGGCGTGTGCGCATTTCCCAGCGCACCACGTTGCACCATTGGTTCACCTTGAGTGGCAGGTCGCGGTGGCTCTGGATCCACTTGGCGAAGGTGGTGTAGATGATGGTCTCGGAGGTCGGGCGTACGTACAGCTTCTCGCTGAGCTCCTTGCCGCCGCCGTGGGTAACTACCGCACACTCGGGCGCGAAGCCGGCGATGTGGTCCTTCTCCTTGTTCATCACCGACTCCGGAATGAAGAGCGGGAAGTAGCAGTTCTGCACGTCCAGGTCTTTGATGCGGCGGTCGAGGTCGCGCTGGATGTTCTCCCACAGGGCGTACCCGTACGGCTTGAAGATGATGCAGCCCTTCACATCCGCGTGCTCGGCCAGTCCGGCCTGCGCGATGACGTCGAGGTACCACTGGGGGAAGTCTTTGGTCTGGTCGGCTAGTTGGGGCATGAGGGGAGTATAGGGCAAAAATGGGACAAAGAGGACAAAGGGGACAGAAGTGGTGCCGTCACTCCGTGACATAGCGTCATCGCAACGTACCCCTGCCCTTCTGCGCCTGCTGTCCCCTTTGGGCGCTTGTCTTGCTATACTTTCTTCCATGCCACGCGACATCAAGAAGGCTCTGGAGGAACACAAGAAATCCGAGATCCACGGCTCCCGCCTGGGTCCCGTCATCCACGACATCGTGTATGGCGCCCACGACGGCATCGTCACCACCTTCGCGGTGGTGGCAGGTACCGCGGGGGCGGATCTGGCCGTGGGCGTGGTCATCATCCTGGGCATCGCCAACCTGCTCGCCGATGCCGTATCCATGGGCGCGGGCGCCTTCCTCTCGCACAAGTCGGAGCGGGATCAGTACAGGCGGCTCTACAAGGAAGAGCTTCAGGAGATCGAGGACGACCCGGAGCTGGAACGCGCTGAGGTGCGCGAGTTCTACGAGAAGCGCGGCTTCGCGGGCAAAGACCTGGACCGCGTCACGGACATACTCACGCGCGACAAGCATGTCTGGGCCGAGACCATGATGCGCGAGGAGCACGGCATGACGGACGAGGCGGACGGTGTGGGCATCACGCATGGGCTGGCCACCTTTGGCGGGTTCGTCGTCTTCGGCGCGGTGCCGCTCTTGCCGTACTTCTTCGGCATCCCGGCGGACTGGAAGTTCCCGGTGGCGGTGGCGGGCACATTCCTGGCGCTTGCGCTCGTCGGCATCACACGTAGCATCGTCACGCGGGAGCGCATCTATCGTGGGGCCATCGAGATTATCGTCATCGGCGCCGTGACGGCCTCCATCGCGTACGGCGTGGGCGTGGCACTGAAGGGCGTGGTGGGGGTGGCGCTCTGACGAGAAGCACCAAATTTCAAGCATCACATTCCAAACATCCCGCTATGGGTATGGCGACGTGTTTGATGTTTGGTGCTTGAAATTTGGTGCTTCTCGTCAGTACTGCAAACTCAGCCAGATCCCGATGAGCGTGACACCGGCGCCAAAGAGGATCCCTCCGACCACTTCCACAAACGAGTGGCCGAGGCGCTCGGAGAAGTGGGCCCACTGCTGGAGGCGGTTCAAGACCTTCGCCTGCTCGCCGATCGCACGGCGCGAGCTCATGGCGTCGAAGTACGTGATGCCGGCGAAGACGAAGGCGATGGCGAACTCCGTGGAGTGCAGGCCCGCGAGGCGCCCCACCACAATGATCAGCGACGTGACGAACGCGGAGTGGGAGCTGGGCATCCCACCTGGGCGGAAGAGCCCGCCCTTCCAGTTGCCCGTCTCGAAGCCCTCGGAGACGATTTTCGTCGCCTCGCAGAGGACCATCACGACGAGCGGGATCAAGAACGGGTACAGGCGGAGGATGGACATGCGGAGAGGAGTATATCAGGTGTGCCGGCGTCAGGCGCGCGTCAGCCGGAAGTTGCTGAGGTCGAGTGCCGTACCCGCTGCACCGGCGTGGCCGTTGAGGCCGTTGAACAAGGCGGCGGTCTGCGCCTGCGTGAGCGTGTCGGTGTGGGTGCCGGCTACCGGCGCTGCTGCCGGAGCCGGGGGCGGGGGCGGGGGCTGGTGGTTGAAGGCGTACGTGACGTTGAGCTGCGAGCCGTTCCATGTGACACCCGTCACTGTAGGAGTGTCCACCTGTGCGCTGAGCGTGCCCCCCGCCACAAACGCTGCGCGTTCCCCGGGGGGGATGGCGCGGTGGGTGAGCGAGAAGGTCTTGCCGTTCACCGTGAGGGAGTTGGCGTCGAACTGGACGGGCATGGCCGTCGTGCCGACGGTGATGTTGTGGGCGACCGCGAGCGGGACATTGCCGTTCGGCAATCCCGTAACCGTCGCCGAAGGGCCCAGGATGCCTGCGGTGACACTATTGTTTGTCAGCATGTGGAAGCCGAAGGCGCCCGCCGCGGCCGCGGCGAGGTGGCTCAGCCAGCCGCTGGCCTGGCCCGCGACCTCGCGGACCCGCTGACCGGCGCCCACGATCTTCTTCACGATCCACAGAGAGCCGATGGCCGCGATCGCTTTGGTGATCAATCCGGCATGCTCCGGCGCGACGCGACCGATCTGACCTTCCACGAAGTTGTAGGCGGTAGATATGGCGGTGGGCACCGCGTCGATGGTGGTGTTGCCGGTGAGCGTGGAAGCCATACCGCGGCCATGGCGACCCAGCGCGTGGGAGAGTGTCTGCAGGTTGGTAGCCTCGGTGCGCTGCTCCGGCGTGAGATCCGTGCGTAGGCTCAGCAGGCCCATGCGTGTGGAGAGGCGCGCGTGCACGCGGGCACTGAGCTGGTCCAGGGTCGCCTTCTGGGCCTCCGTGAGGGTCGCGTGAACGGCGTCGAGGTTGTCACGGACGCTGGCGATGTCCGCCACGCTTGCCTCCACGACGCTGCCCGGCGCAAGCGCGGTGTTGAGGCTTTCGGCTGCGGTGATGACTTCAGCTGCGTTGAGGGCCATGGGTGCGTGAGGGGTTCAGACGATGGTCCAGCTTCCGCCGGTGCGGTGCCACTTGGTGTCGATGGCCTCGGTTTCGAAGGCGGCAGGGACGGACTGCAGGGCGCCGGGCTGCGTGGCCTGAGCCACGCTGTTCCAAGCGAGCGCCAGCGAGCCGCCGTTCAGCTTCTTCTGGATGAGGACGCGGGGAGGGCGGACGGTGTCGGTCAGGCCGATGTCGAATCCCATCTCGGTGATGCGACTGGTGTCGTTTTTCAAGGCCAGGGCGATATCTGCCACGCGCTGGTCGAACGTGTCGGCGCTGTTCACGGGAATGTCTGCCGAGACGTTGCCCGACCGCTTGCGGAATCGCGGGGTCTGCGGGGCATCCTCGGCGACGATGGTCAGTGCGAACGGCTTCTGCGCGCCGAAGCCGCGGATGAACGCCTTCAGCTTGCGGCCCTCGGCGCCCGTCACGGCGCCCGACGCGGCGTTGATCTGGTTGCGGCTGAGGCGGACGGCGTACTTGCCGGACCCGAGCTCCGCGGAGGCGACCGGAGGTGTGGCGTCGGCGACCAGCGTGACGGCGGACACCTTGTCGGGTCCCATTTCCGCCATGACCGCGTCGGTCAGGCGCTTGTCCGCTTCCTCGCGGTTGCGGGCTTCGGCGCCCTCGGCGTCGCGGATCTGCGGCCAGGTGACGATGCCCGTGGCGGCGGGCGAGGCGCGCACGTAGCGCTCCACGAGCCGGACGAGTGCCGTCTGCCACGTGTCGGGCGCGGCGCGGGGGATGGCGACGAAGGCCTTGATCTGTTCCGTCGTGAGCGAACGGCGGTCGAACGTGCGTCCGGCCGGGAGGTTGCGTTCGATGCTGGTGGAGGCCTGGATGCGGTTCATGTTGGCCGTGGCCCACTCCCGGGCATTGGCGCCCAGGAAGGGGATATTGCCTGCCACACTGCTCGTCAGGCCGAAAAATGCGCCCTCGAAGCTGCGCATGATGCGCGAACCAAAGCCCGGACTTGAGGTG
>CAZYAK010000008.1:8481-36668 GCA_964645935.1 uncultured Candidatus Peribacteria bacterium
CCGACGCGGCTGGCGATGCCGGTGGCCGTGGTGGTGCCCGGCGGGATGACGATGCGAGTGTGCGCGAGGTTGGTGATGAGGCCGGGGAGCACGAAGCTCAGCGGTACGCCGGCGGTGTTGCCGTTGATGTGCAGCTTGATGGCGCCGGCATCCTGGTTGCCCGCGGGGTTCACGAGGCGCAGCGCCGTGACGGCGGTGTTGGCGACCGATTCCACGGTCACCAGTTGGTTCCGGCCCGTGGAATCCGTGATGAGGAGCAGGGGAGTGTTCGGGGGCGTGTCCGTGGCCGCGGACTTGTAGAGCTTGATGGTCTTGCCCTGGAACGTGAACGTCCTAGCGGTGCCCAGCGGGCTCTCGATGTCCTGGCTCAGGCCGCCGACGGCGAAGTAGTCCGTCACGGACTTGCGTGCGGTCTCCGCGGGATCCGGGGCGGTGACAGGGAGCACGCTCGGTGCGGCGGGCGCGGAGCCGGCGCGCTTGCGTACCTCCTGGACACGGGCGTCCAGCTGGGCGCGGTACTTGGTAGCGGATTCGGGCGTGGACATCTCCTGGATGGACGGCATGGCGCCCATATCAATATTCAGGCGGCGCTGCTGTGAGAGGCGGACGTGCTCGACCCAGAGGTCGTAGTGTTCGCCCCAGCGCCGGCGCGTCTCGGGGGACACCTCCACGGGGCGGACGTCAGGTCCGGCGATGTCGGCCAGCGGCCCGGTGGTGATCAGGCCCGTGGGAGCCACGGCGGGGCGAGGGCCGGCGGATGACTCGCGGGGGCCCAGGCGCGCGCGCTCCTCTCGCACCGCGATGTCCCAGTGCAGCTGCTTGCCGATACTGTGAAAGCGGCCGATGGCGCCGTCGAAGGGCGAGCCGCTGGGGACCATCGTGGCGAACTTGTTGGCGATGAAGCCGCGGATGAAGTTGGTGATGAGGTTGGCGGCTTCGCGGGCGTTGAGGCCCGTCCACTGCTCGATGCGCTGGAAGACCTCCGGGTACTCGCCGGCCATGCGCAGGACGAAGCGGTCGATCTGGCCGTTGATGCGGTTGATCTGCTGCTCGACCCGGCCGCCCGGGTAGTCGCCTCCCACCTCCACGGCGAGCAACTGCGCAGCGATGGCGGGCGTGACGCCGGTGGCGCCGCGGTCGCGGACCGTGTCGATGACGTTGGTGACGGAAGGCGCGATGGAGTACAGCGCGCGGATGCGGGCCTCCAGCGCCGTCCACTGGGGCGAGGTCGGGTGCGCGGTGCGCAGCGCGGTGAGCGCGTCGACGAACTCGGTAAAGGCACCCGGACGGTCGGCCACCACCGCCTTGTTGAGCTTCTCTAGCTTCTGGCGCACCTCCTGGTGCTTGGTGGCGGCCTCGCGGGCCGCGACGGGAGAGCGGGAGAGGAAGCGGTTGAGTGCGGCGAGCGCGGTGGGACGGTTGGCGCCCGTCACCGTGACGGTGCCTGGCGGGGTCATCGCGAGGAGCGCGGCCTGGTTGGCCGGCGGGCCGCCCAGCGCCGACAGCACGTCGTCGATGAGGGGCTCAATGTTGGTGCGCGGCACCGGCACGGCCGTGACGGCCGCCTTGAGGTCCGAGAGGTTGATCTCGCGGTCGCCCGCAGGGAGCGCCACGGCGAGCTCGTCGCGCAGGGCGATAATCTTGTTATGCACCTCCGTGATCTGCGGGGTGACCTCGATGGACGAGGGGACGTCGGGGGAGGGGGTCGGCGGCATGGGTGTGGGTGTGAGGGCGGATGTGAGAGGTGTCCGGTTTAGGCAGCGAACTGCGTGGCACCCTGTTTGAGGGCGGCGACGGCGGCGCGATTGAGGGCAGCGAAGTAGGTCTCCAGCTCTGCCTGGAACGGCATCTCGTCGGGCGCAGCAAGGATCTCTTCGAGCTTGCGGCACTGGGGCTTGGTCATGGTGGAGAGGTGCTTGAGCCAATACTCCTGCTCCTCGGCGGAGAGGATGGTGCTCTGCTTCACCAGCTGGCGGAGGTGTGCGCGATCCATACGAGGAGTGGGGAGAGAATGCGGAAAATCCAGCCATTGTACCATTCTGGCACTCTTTTCACAAGCGGCCCCCGTCTTCGTCGCCTCCCGAAGCGGTCATGCGGGGTGGGTTCATCCGTCTTCCTTTCGTGGGACCCGTCCTCTACCGTTTGAGGGTCCTTTTCCGCCCACTCCTATGAACGTTCAGCACTTTGAGAAAGGCGTCCAGTACACCGATCGCGACCTTATCATCCTCGTCCGCAAGATTGGCAAGCTGGCGACGTACTGCAAACGCCTCAAGAACGCCGATTCGTTGATCCGCGTAGAAGCGGAGAGCCGCCCCACCAAGAAGGCACGTGACGAGGTGAAGGTCATGGTGACGGTGGACCTGCCCCAGGCCCAGATGCACGCCGAGTCCCGCCGCGGCACCCCGCTGCAGGCGCTCGACCGTTGCATCGAGAAACTCGAGCCCCAGATCAAGCGCTACAAGGACAAACACACGGGTCGTGAGCGGGCGCACCAGGCCAAGCGCCGTTCCCGCGACGCCGCCTCCGCATGAGCATCCGCCCGTCCGCCGCGCGTTTCCTGGCTTGCCTCGCTCTTGGCGCGGCGCTGCTCGGGCCCTTCGGGGCAACGGCGCAGGGGACGCCCGCCGCGCCCGCTCGGGAGCTCTCCGCTACCATCCTCGGCCCCGATGACATCCAGGTGGGTCGCACCATCATCCTGGACGCGTCCGCCAGCCGCATCGCCGGCAGCGACCTGCAGTACGCGTGGTACGTCAACAATGAGTCCGAGCCCATCAGCCGCACCGTGGACGCCATCTACACCCCCGAGCGTCCGGGCGAGCTGCGGTTCCGCCTGACGCTTCGCTCCACCGTGGACGGCGAGATCCGCGAAGATGAGGAGACGCACGTGGTCGCGGTCTTTACACGCAAGGTGGTGCTCGTCACCGATGCTTCCCTCTCTGACCTCGAGGTCACGCGCCTACGCTTGGCAGCCGCCACCGGCTCCACGTACCTCCGCGTGCTCCGCTCGTCCGCCTTCACAGGCCGCGAGGGCGGGGAGCAGCGGCTACTGGCGCTCCTGGAGGAGCGTGGATCGGCCTTGCTGGACGCGGAATCCGTCGTGCTCTGGACCGACAGCATCCCCACAACCGGGCTCTTTGCCCTGATGCGCGCCGCGGAGAACGACCTGCGGGTGAAGCGCAGCTTTCCAAACCAGGCGCTCTTCCTGGTGACGACGCTGGACATGCGCACCATCGCGCGCAGCGCCAAGGGTCCCATCTCCGTGCTCCAGCCCCGCCAGACCTATGCCATGCGTCCGTTCCTCGTGGAGCAGCTGCTCACCGCAGGCGACGACGCGCGGTTCCTGCAGCGCGCGTTCCAGCTCCCCACCGACGTCCCCGCCATTCTGGACGCCTCCGGGGTCCAGATCTCACCGTTCTATCTGCTCACACGGCTCATCAACGCCATGCTGTCTTTGGGCGTCTCCAGCCAGACGATCCTGCTGCTCCTGGTGCTGCCGATCATCGCCACCATTCTCTCGTTTCTCAAACAAGTGGTGGGCATGACGACGTTCGGCCTGTTTACGCCCGCCATCATCGCCCTGAGCTTCCTGGTGCTCGGGTGGGAGGTGGGCGTGCTGTCGCTCCTCTTCATCCTGATGACGGGCTACGCGGCGCGCTCGCTCATGCGGCGGCTGCACATCCTGTACGTGCCCAAGATGGCGATCATCCTCGTCATCGGCAGCATCACGCTGCTGCTGCTCGTGGGCCTGGTCACGCTGCTCGGCGTCCGCCTGGGCCACGACACCGTGTTCGTGTTGCTCGTCATGAGCACGCTCGTGGAAAGCTTCCTGAATGTGAAGTCGGAGCAGGGCCTGCGCTCCGCGATCCTCGCCATTGGGCAGACCGTGGTGGCCGCGCTGCTCTGCGTCCTTATCGTCCAGTGGGGGACGTTCCGCGCGCTGCTGCTGGGCTACCCCGAGATCATCCTGCTCATGATCCCCGTCAATATCCTCCTCGGACGCTGGACGGGCCTGCGCATCACCGAGTACTTCCGGTTTCGGGAGGTGTTCAAGCACCTGGTGCAGGAGTGAGCTGAGTTCTTTTTCCGTCAGTCGTTGCCCGATCGGGGCGCAAAGGGGACAAACGGGACAAAGGGGACAGAGGTAATGCCGTCATCCGAGCCCCGTTGATCTGCGCACCTCTGTCCCTTTTGCGCCCTCTGTCCCCTCTGTACCCTTCATGGTCTTCTCCCTCTTCAGACACGGCATCCTCGGGCTCAATGCCCGGAACCTGCTGTACTTGAAGCCGTACAACCCGCGCAAAGCCGTGGCGTTTGCGGATAACAAAGTAAAGACCAAGGCGTTCCTCTCCGCGCGCGGCGTGCCCACCGCCAAAATCTACGCCCGCATCGAGAACCGCGAGCAGCTGCGCGGGTTCAGCTTTGCGTCGCTGCCAGACGAGTGCGTGCTCAAGCCCAACTACGGCTTCGGCGGGGAGGGGATCATCATCCTCAAGGGTCGCAAGAACGGCCAATTCTTGGAGCAGGGCAAGAAGCCCATCTCCGAGGAGCGTATGCGCGAGCACATCGAGGATATTTTAGACGGCAAGTACTCGGTTAACGGCCGCATGGATACGGCGTTCTTCGAGAAAATCCTCATCGCGCATGAGGGTCTCGCCCCCTTCCGCCCCGCGGGCTTGCCGGATGTGCGCATCGTGGTGTTCAACCTGGTTCCCGTCATGGCGATGCTCCGCGTCCCCACCGCGCAGAGCCAGGGCAAGGCCAACGTACACTTGGGGGGACTGGGCATCGGCATCGACATCGCCAAGGGCGTCACCACGCACGCGTTTCAGTATTCCAGCCTCCTCACGGAGCTGCCCCACGGCGGCAACCCCACGGGCATCCCCATTCCATTTTGGGAGGAGTTGCTGCTCATCTCGTCCAAGATCCAGTACGTCACCAACATCGGCTACCTGGCGGTGGACCTCACGCTAGATAAGGACCAGGGCCCCGTGCTCCTGGAAGTCAACGCGCGCGCCGGTCTCATGGTGCAGGTGGCCAACCTGGCGCCGCTGCGGAGCCGCCTGGAGCGGGTGAAGGGACTCTCCGTGAGCTCCCCGGAGAAGGGCGTGCGCATCGCACAGGACCTCTTTGGCGAGAAGACCGATCGCCCCGATCCCGAGCGCGCTGCGGACCGCCCGCGGCTGGGCCTGCGGGAGACCATCACCGTGCACGCCCGCGGTATCAACGTGGAAGTGCCGGCCATCCTGAGCCCCTCCACCACAGAGCAGACCGTGTTCTCATCCGACCTCGTACGGGAGCTCGAGCGCCAGGGCGGCGTGGAGGTCACCTCCGAGGGCGATGACGTGGAGGAGCAGCTCTTCCGCGCCAAATTCACGGTGGGCGGCCAGAAAATCCAAACGCTGGTTCACGAAGGCCCCGTGCCCTTCCCCGGGGTCCGCGCGGTACTGGGACGGCGCGACCTCACACACTTCTACATCGACCCCGCCCGCCGCGCCGAGTCCTCGCTGCTGCAGCACCGCGTGAAGGTGGACCTGCGTGCCACGGACAAGATCCTCCTACAAGTGGATGAAGAGCTGATGCTGCTCAAGTACCTCAAGCCCATCAACTTGTCCGAGGAGCGGTTGCGCCTGGAGTCTGATCGTCGCTACAGCCCGCACTTCCTCTATCCGCCCCTCCCCGACGACCTTGAGGAGACGGAGCGACGCCTCACGGGTGTCCAGGCGGACGACTCGCCACTGGGCATCCTGCTGGCCAAGAAGAAGCGAGAGCTCCTTATGCGTATCGATCTCTTCAGGGCTCGTGGCGACGCGCGCAGGTTTACACAGGCGTCGCAGGCGCTCTTCGGAGCGCCGCGCCTGGAGATTCATACTGCGGCAGTGCGCTGCCTCAAGGAGCGCGTGGCCTGCGACCTCCCGCCACCCGACGACCAGATGCTCAACTCCGCCGAGGCCGCTGAGCGCTTTGAGAAGGCGCTCTCCCGGTATGGGCTGCACGACTGGCAGGTGGTGGTGCGCGACGCGCTCGTGGCCAACTGTGCGGTGGGCTGGAAGCGCCTCTTCGTGCGCGAGGGTGCCCGCTTCTCTGCGGAGCACGTAGAATCGCTCATCGCCCACGAGATCGAGACGCACATCCTCACGGCCGAGAACGGGTCGCAGCAGCCCTTTGACATCTTCCGGCGCGGCTTCGCCAACTACCTCGATACCCAAGAGGGCCTCGCCATTTATAACCAGAACCGCGCCCTCTCTCCCTATCACGAGAAGCGCTACGGCCCCGCGTGTGGGGTGCTGGCCATCCACTACGCGTTGGAGCACGGCTTCATCGATTCGCGCCGCTATCTAGAGGAAGAACTTGGCTACACGCCGGCCAAGGCCCTGAACAAGACCATCGATCTCAAGCGTGGCCTGGCTGACGGCGAGGACGCGGGCTGCTTTACCAAGGGCCTTGTGTACTATCGCGGGCTCCGTGCCATCGAGCAGTTCGTGGCCCAGGGCGGGGACCTCAAACGTCTGTACATCGGCAAGGTGGCACTAGAGGATCTGGAGCTCGCCGAGCAGATAGAAGGCGTGAAGCCGCCGTTGCTCATCCCGGGGTTCCTCCGGGGGAAGAGGCCAGAACCGCTCCTGCCCGTGAAGCGGCCGAAGAAGGCGGTGAAAGCGGAGGCGAAGGATGCGAAGGAGGAGTGAGGCGTAACCGGAGACAAACGTTCCAGAAGCGCGCTATTTCGGCCGCTCTTCATCCGATAGTCACGGCAGGGGTTGGTCCCAGGAGGAGGGAACCTTGTCCGGCTCCCAGCGACAAGCTCTCCCGCAGGAGGCTTGGCGCGCAGTCCCCGGAGGGATTCCCTACCCCCTCCTGGACCTCCCTTACCTTCCTGACCCACCCCGGTGCGAAACGTGTCAGCGTAGAGACGGGAAAAGTTCGACTCGGCTGCCTCGCTATTGGGCTGAATGCACGGGCGCTCTTTGCGATACCCGTCTCGAACCACTGACCCCCTGATCATGAAATCTCGCCTATCCCCCTCGACCTGACACGGCAGGTCAGCGGTTGCGGCCGTAGCTCAAGCGTACATTCCGCTCAACGAGTGGGCGGCGGAGCCCTATCCGCTGGAGGCCGGCGGCTTGGGTGGTCGGCGCTTTCTTGGGTACTTCTTTGTCCCAGGGGATCGTGTCCCAAGCCAACGACGCGACGTCTTTGGCTTGGTGACGGGGATCGCGCACAAAGAAGTACCACCCTCGGTAGAGCCAACCGTCCGAAGAGAAGAGCGACCGCAAAACATCAAAAAAGACCTCCGCTCCGGAGGTCTTTTGGAAGGCGATGGATGCGGATCACTTCTTGTCCTTGCCCGCCGGGGCCTTGGCGTCGGCGGCCGGGGCGGCTGCACCCGCAGCGGGGGCAGCTCCGGGGGCGGCGGCACCTTCGGCGCCGGGTACCGCGGCGGCAGAGTCCGCAACAGCGGGGGCCGGAGTGATCTCTTCCTCCTTGCGGGGCTCCTGGACCGTGGCGACCATGGTATCGGGAGACTCCGTGATACTGACACCCTTGGGGAGCTTGATGTCCTTGACGGTGACGGCGTCGCCGAAGGCGGCGAGCACGGAGATGTCGATGGTGAGCTCGCGCGGGAGGTCGGCCGGGAGGCAGCGGACGTGCACCGTGTCGTGGGTCATCACGAGGACACCGCCCTCGGCCTTCACCGCGAGAGACTCGCCCGTGACGTGCACGCGCACCGGGGCCTCGATCTCCTCCTTCATGTTCACGGCGTAGAAGTCGACGTGCGTCTCGCGATCGGTGACCGGATCGAACGTGATGGCTTTGATGAGCACAGGGATCTTCTTGCTGCCGACATCCAGCTCCAAGAGGGAGCTTTCACCGGCCTTCACGAAGGCCTTGTGCAGGGACTTCTCCTCGCACTGGATCACGAGGTTCTTGTCCACGCTGCCGTAGACGACGCACGGCACCTGGTTGGCGCGGCGCAGCACATTGGGCTTCACGGTGAGGTCACGCGCTGTCGCGGTAAGGGGAATCATGTCCATAGAATGGGCTCGGAGAGAGGCCCTAGGGTACGGGAGCCCCTGGGTATGGTCAATATGACCCATCCCGCGTTTCCGCGCAACCCGATCAGCGTCTAAGGCCTTCCCGGCGCCACTTCCAGAAGTACCGTAGGGCGCTCCCCAGGTGCACCCGGGCAGTTTTCTTGGTGAGGAGCGTCAGAATGCCCCCATCGCTCAGGCGGGCCTTACGGTCCAGGGCCGTCACGGAGGGCAGGTACGTCACCCGCTTACCGGCTTTCCAGCAGCGACGGCAGATGTCGGTGTCCTCGAAGAAGAGAAAGAAGCCCGGGTCGAACCCGCCAAGTTCTCGGAAGAAGGCGGTGCGCAGCAGCAGGCACGCGCCCACCACCCAGTCGGTGTCGCGCACTGCGGAGGGGTCTTCGTCCAAGAGGAGGTAGCGGCGGATGCGGTGGGGGAACACCTGTCGCAGGAACGACCGCTTGGCAACCACGTCCAGCATGGCCGGGAACGCGCGCGCGGATTCGCGCACCGTTCCGTCCTCGTGCACCAGGCGTGGTGCAAGAATGCCGATGTCCGGGTCCGCCTGCATCGCGTCCACCATGCGGCGCAACCCATCCGGCTCCAAGACGTTGTCGGGGTTGATAATGAGCAGAAACTCGCCCGTGGCGTGCTGGGCTCCCAGTGCGTTGCCCTGGCCATAGCCGGAGTTTCGCGGGCTCTCAATGATACGGACGCGCTCTACGCCGCGAGCGCGGTTGCGGAGATAGCCGATGGAATCGTCGTCGGAGTGGTTGTCTACCACGAGCACTTCCAGTTCCGGGCCCAGTGTTTGCTGAAGTAGTGCTTCCGCGCAGATCCACGCGTCCTTGGGCGTGCGGTAGTTGAGGACGACGGCGGAGACGAGGGGCGCTATGCGGCAAGCGTAGCCCGTGGCACGTTCGTACTCCAGCCTCAGCGCAGCAGGAGTACGGCGCAGACGGCGGCAAGAACGATGCGGTAGATGCCGAATGCTGCGAAGGAGCGAGTGCGGATGAACGCCAGGAACCAGCGGATGCACGCGAGCGCCACCAGGAACGAGGTGACGAAGCCAATGAGGAACGGCAGGAAGTTCGCAGACGTGAAGGAGTCGGCACTCTTCAAGAGGTCCAAAGCGGTAGCTGCGGTCATGGTGGGAATGGCCAGCAGAAACGAGAATTCCACGATCGTCCGGCGATCGGCCCCCAAGAGCTGCCCGCCCACGATGGTGGCGGCCGAGCGCGACACGCCGGGCACGAGTGCGAGCGCTTGGCAGAATCCCACTCCCACGGCCTGGCGCAGTGTGAGAGGGCGCTGCGGCTCGGGGTTGTTTGGGGGCCTGGGACGCAGAACGTCAAAGGCGATGAGCACGACGCCGCCCACGCTGAGCGCCCAGAGGATGACGGGGACGCTCTCCAGGAGGACATCTTTGACGAGGTCGTGCAGTGCGAAGCCGATGATCGCCGTGGGGACGAACGCCGCGAGCGTGAGCAGGAGCGTGCGTCGGTCCAGGAGGAGTTTCTTCCCGTACAGCGCAAGCACGGCGAGGATCGCGCCCAACTGGATGGCGATCTCAAAGGTCTTGAGCGACTCGGTCTGGGGCAGCCCCAGGAAGTGCGAGGCGAGGATGAGGTGTGCGGTGGACGACACCGGCAGAAACTCCGTGAGACCTTCGATCACTCCCAGGACGAGCGCGTGCAGCGGGTGCATGCGGACAGTGAATCACACGGGCGGCGGCGCCGACAGGGGAGACGCACAGAGCCTGAGATGTCTGCATCTTTCTCTTCTCATTCAACACGCCCTCCCGGCATTTCCGGGAGAGCGTGTTGGTGGTGCGAGACCATTACGCGGAGGTGTTGCCCTTCTTGCCGCAGCAGAGGCAGCAGTCGATCGCGAAGCGGCCCGCGCCGCTGACGACGAGCGATACGCACGCAGCGAGGATGACCAGGTCAAACTCCCAGCCGCCTCCGCCCTGGGGGGAGAACGTGCCGAGTGCGTTGAGCGGGGCGTTGCCGAAGGCGGTCATTTTGAGGTAGATGGCCCCGAGCATGACGACACTGAGCGCTATCGCGGCCCAGCGCGTGGCGAGACCGAGGATCAGCAGCAATCCCGCGGCTGGCTCCACGAACGCGGCAAGCGTCATGTACCAGGGAGCGCCCGGGCTGAGCGGCCACTTCAGGAAGCCGTGGTAGACGAAGACAACGCCGATGGCGATGCGCAGTGCGAGCAGGCCCCACGCGCGGTGGCGGCTGAGGGAGTCCAGACAGAGGCACATGGAAGGAAGGAGGGAAGGGATGCCTGGAAGTATAGCGGACGGCCTCATCGCATACACCCTAGGAGCGGACCTTCCACATCTGCGTTTTCCACTGCGCTTCCAGCAACCGGTCCGAGGTCTCAGAACCCGCAGATGCACGTAGCACGTGCGGCATTCCGTTGGCGGTGAGGATAAATGGTGTATTGCACACTTTCTTGCCATGTATGTCCATGTACGTGAACCCTGTGTGCTTCCCACGACAGCGATTGAGCGGAGAAGCCGCTTCCGCTATACTGCGTCGATGCCTGAACACCACCCCCAACACCCCGCCGTCTACGTGCTCGTGGCCGTATGTGCCGCGTTCCTGATTGCCATTCCCGTGTACTTCGCCGCGCCGTACATCGATCTGCTGGGCATGGGTGTGGATATCAACCCCGTCGCCCTGCCGGCCGCTCCCATGCCTATCGCTTCCCAGTGCGGCAACGGGCTTCTGGAGGAATCCGAGCAGTGTGATGACGGCAATATCGTCATCCAAGACGGCTGCACCGGCTGTATGGTGGAGACGGGCTACGCGTGCCAGGGCGCGCCGAGCATGTGCATCGCGGTGTCCGATGGCTCCTGCGGAGACGGTCGCGTGAACGCCGGCGAGACGTGTGACGACGGCAACCTCACCGTCGACGATGGCTGTTCCCGCTTCTGTTCCGTGGAGCCGCGCTTCCGCTGTGAGGGCAGCGCGCCCAGCCGCTGCCTGTGGGCCACGGCTCGCTGCGGCGACGCGGTGGTGGACATCGGTGAACCCTGCGACGACGGCAACACGCGTTCGGGCGACGGCTGCTCGGCCGCGTGCGTCGTGGAAGAGCCGTACCGCTGTGGCAGTCAGCCGAGCGTTTGTACCCTCCCGCTGGATCCCGCGACATTCGGCACCCCACCCCCCGCTGCCGAATCCGCTCCCTCTTCTTCCGCCGCACCCGCTCCCGCCGAGTCTGCATCTTCCTCCGTGGCTGCGGCCGTGCCCGCTGCAGCCCCGGCCGCCAAGGCCTCTGCCTCTGAGGCGTACCGCTTCCGCCCCCGCATGCGGGCCGAACTGCGCTCACAGCAGGAAACCGAGTCCGCTGAGCTGCCGCCCCTTCCTCCGCGTAGCGGCTGCGGCGACGGCATCCTGTTGGACGAAGCCTGTGACGACGGCGACACGCAATCCGGTGACGGCTGTTCGGACAGCTGCGCAGTGGAGTCTGGCTACACGTGTTACGGCACACCCAGTCGCTGCCAGATCCTGTGCGGAGACTCCGTAATCGCGAGTAGCGAATCGTGCGACGACGGCAACAGCCAGGGCGGCGACGGCTGCTCCGCTTCCTGTCGTCTGGAAGCCGGCTGGTCGTGCACAGGTGTCCCGAGTGCCTGCATCTTGCTCAGCGCGCCCTGAGCCTTAGGGGAGACTGCGGAAGAAATCTGCGATGATGCGGCCCGTGGTGTTCGGCCACTGATGTCCGTTGACTCCACCTTGGTCGTGCTTACACCAGACGACTGGCTCGCCTTCTACGCAGCCCAAGTGCTCTACGCAGTTGAGGGAGCCCGTCGGCGGCGTGACGTGTGCATCACACGCGTTCTGGCGAATGCGTTGGTCGCGCGAGTGCTCGCCGTCGGCGATGCGCACCAACTGGTCCAGTGGATCATGGAAGAAGATGCCTGCTGCGGGTGACTTGCATGCGCCCGTGCCCGGCTGCCCCGCCACGGCGGCCGTCCCGCGCACCACGTCGCCGAAGGCACAGCCCACGGTGTTGGCGAACCAGGCGCCTAGCGAATGCCCCGTCGCAAACACGCGGTCTAGGTCCAGGCAGTACCGTGCGCCAATGTCCTTTACCAGCACGTCAAAAAACAGGAGATCCGTGGTCGGCGACCAGAGGTACGTGCCGTCGGACCGGCTCTGACCTGCGGGATACGCGACCAGCGCGTCTAGGCCCGTCTGCTCCAGGCGCATGTAGCCGCGTACGCGCTCGTTGCTGTTCGTGCGCCCATGAAATGCCACGATGAGCGGGTGTGCCTGGCGCGGCGAGTACCCCTCCGGCACCGCGAGGATGAATGACCGCGCGGCACCGCGTACGTCCAAGACGGATGGCGGAGATTCGGGCGCCGGCTGGAAGCAGCCGGTGGAGAGATTGCCCGGGCGTCCTGTTTCGGTCTGGCGCAGCGAGCGGACCAGTATCGAGGCCATGCGCTCACGTGTGAGGGGTTGCCATGGCATAGCCGACGCGCGGCTGGCAATCCCCAGCTCCTCTGCGCGCAGCAGGTAGGGCTTGTACCAGGGGGAAGCACCCACTTCCTGGATGCGCTCGCCCCGGGCAAGCAGGAGCATTTTCAGTGCTTCAGCCTGATTGACTGTCTCTTCGGGCTGGAACGATCCGCCCCGTCGCCCCTCCACGAGGCCCCGGTCCTTGGCCGCGCACACGGAGGCCGCGTACCACGCATTGGGCGAGACATCCGGGAAACACCGGCGCCGAGCCGTATCGTGTGTCGGAACGTCCGGGAAGGCGGCCTTCAGGAACTCCGCGCGGTTTACCGGACGCGTGGGTCCGAAGGTGCCGTCGGGGTATCCGCGCAGTGTCCCGCGGCGCGTGAGGTCGTCGATGTCATCGCGATACCACGACGATTCTGTGTCCTGGAAGAACTGCGCTGCCGCACGCGGGGTGCTCTGGACGAAGCCAATCGCCAGTACCAGCACCGCGAGGAAGCGTGCGGTCATGAGACGGGGCATACCCGAAGGAGTAGCGGAGTTCAGACGCGGTCAGTGAGGCGGTCGACGATGTTCGCACCGTGTTCGGCCGCTGCCAGCACAGCTTCCTTTGCCTGCTTGGCGATCTTCTTCCCCGCGTGCTTGGCCTTCTTGGCCGTGCGCTTCTGCCGGAGGAAATCCTGGAGGTGTGCGATGAAGCGGTTGCCGTCCTTCTGCACGTGCTCGCCGAAGGCTTGCAGTGCCTCGGAGGGTGTGTCGGACTTGCCCAGCTCCTTGCGAAGCTTGGGGTTGCGCGCGATGTAGAGCGCCAGCGCGCCGCTCACCGCGCCGAAGATTCCGGCTGCGGCCGCGGCTCGATGCAACTTCTTGGTCATGGGACTGTGGGGGAAAGGAGGTGAGGAGAGGGAAGCCGTCGCGTGAGACGTGTCCGCGAGGCGCGACATACCGCGCCCATTGGGGGGAGTGTACTCCGGTTACTCCGCTATTCTGCATCGCGCGCGGATCGCCGCGACGTCGCTGGGGGCCAACGCATCGCGCCCCGATTCGTTGAGGCGGTACATCACGGCCGAGGAATCCTCCACGTGGCCGAGCCCGAGCGCATGCCCGAACTCGTGGGCGAGCAGGCTGACCAGCTCCTCCTGAGAGCTGAAGGCGTACACGTCGATACGCTCCGCGCCGTTCTCACGGACGTAGAGCCCCGCCTCGTATCCGTTCCCGATGGCGTCGCCTACCTCGCGGTACGTTTCCACGGAATCGTTGTGGTCCGCGGCCAGACGGTTGAGCACGGTCACGAGGCCGTTCAAGTCCTGTCGCTGCTTCTCTAAGGCATCGAACCGCTGCTTGAACACCGGTATCGCGGCGTTGACGCCGGCGCGCTCGGCTTCCAGCCGATCAAACTCCTCCCGGTCTACGCCATTGGCCTCCGCAGCCGCGACCTCAGCCTCGAAGGTGGATTTGCGCTTCTCGAAGGCTGCGGTGTCCGCCTGGTACGTCTGCACCGCCGCGTCGTACGCGGACTGGCGCGCGTTGTGTTCGGACTTCACTTGCTCGTACGATTCTTCGCCCTGGTCCAGGCGTAGGCCCAGGTCCTTGAGGGCCTGCACCGCCTCCTGCCGCTTGTCGAACACGGTGCGCACAGGGATCGATCCGGCAGGGTCTCGCCGTAAGAGCTCGCGGCCCGTCGCGTCGTTCCACAGGGCTATGGCTGTATCCGCCGCTGTGGCGAAATGCGTGTCGTCGATGCCGAAGCGCGGGTCCGTCGCCTCGATGCGCAGGGTCCTGGGCTCCCGGCAGGGGATCGACGCGCGGTACGCCCACGTGCCCGAGGCTACCGCGGCCGCGATGCCTCCGATGCCGATGATCCACGCGAGGAGCTTTTGCACGGGCACGATTCTACCGCCTCCGCGGGGCGCCGAGGAAACCGGACTTCGGGGTTTCGCGAGCAGACCGGGCGCGCTAGTCTCGTGCCATGCGCCGCACCCTCGTACTCTTCCTCGTAGTCGGCACTCTCGCCGGGTGCTCCTCTGTTACGGCGCCTGCGCCGTCCTCCTCGTCGGCTGCGCGGACCTCCGCGCCCGCCGGCTCCGACATGCGCGTGCATCGTGACGCGGATATGGGCTTCAGCATCGGCGTACTGCCCCGCTGGCGCATCCGCCCCGACGCCACCGTCGTCACCCAGCAGGGCGAGCGCAAGGGCACCTCTTTCGTCTTCCCCATCACCGAAGCCGCTGGCACCGCACTGCTCAGTGCCGAGCTGCACATCCAGGTGCTCCCGGGCGCCTGCCCGCGTGTGGCAAACGGCAAGGTTGTGGCCTTGAGCTCGCGCGCGTACGTCCGTACGGACTGGTCTGAGGGCGCTGCAGGCTCCGCGTACGAGGGCACCTCGTACCAGCTGGGCGGCCCCAAGACCTGCGGCGTTGCCACACTGCTTATTCGCACGTGCACCCTGGGTGCCGATTGCGGTCCTAAGCACGCGGGGCCCTTCGACGCCTCGCAGCTGCGAGGCGCCGCGGAGCGGATGCTGGCTACGTTTACGTTGTCTTGAGCGGGGCGTCCCCGAATACCGCCAGCACGATGTGGGCGCCGGCTTTCTCGCAGCGGGGATTGCGCCATACGGCCCGTTGCATGGGGGTGGCGCCCATGTTCGGGCTTTGGAGGCAGTGTTTCCCGCTGTCTTGGGCCCCGCGCTCTGGTAGGCTCGTCGTCCATGCCTGTCAAAATCCCCGTCATCCGCATCAAGGCCGGACGCGAGTGGCCCCTCAAGAACCGCCACCACGCCATTTATCTCAATGCGATCGAGTCCCTTGCGGGGGTCACGACGGGGTCCATCGTGGAAGTGCGCGACTCAGCCGACGCGTTCCTGTGCTACGCGACCATCAACATCAAGGCCTACATCTGCGGACGTGCCATCAGTTTTGAGCCAGGCGATCCGCTGGAGACCCTTCGGCGCACCATCAAGCGGGCCATCGACCTGCGCGCGCAGTTCTCGGCCAATGAGGACACGACCGCCTGGCGGCTCGTCAACGCGGAGGGCGACGGCGTGCCGGGTCTCGTCGTGGATCGGTACGGTGACGTGGTGGTGATGCAGCTCACGACACTCGGTATGGACCGTCTGCGCGACTGGATTATCGACCTCCTCTGGGAGGTGTGTGCTCCGGTCGCCATCTTTGAGAAGTCCACCGGCGCATCGCGCAAGAAAGAAGGCCTGGAGCCGCGCGAGGGCTGGGCGAAGGGCAAAGCCGACCCCGTGGTGGAGATCCGCGAGCGCGGCCTCAAATACCTGATCGGCCTAGAAGGCAGCCAGAAGACCGGCCTCTTCCTGGACCAGCGAGAGATGCGCTCCTTGGTGCGCAGTCTCGCAGCGGGCCGCACTGTCCTAGACGTCTGCAGCTACGTGGGCGGGTTCTCGCTCTCGGCGCTGATGGGCGGCGCGGTCTCGGCCGATGCCGTGGACTACGACGCCGAGGCGCTCGCGCGCGCCGCCGAGCACATGCGCATCAACGGTGTGGCGGAGGGACAGTTCTCCGGGCACGCGACCGATGCCTTCGACTTCCTGCGCAAGCGCCCGCTCCCGAACGCGTACGATTTCATCATCCTGGACCCGCCTGCGTTCGCGAAGCGCTCCTCCGACATCGACCAAGCCAAGCGCGCGTACACCGACCTCAACCGTCTGGGGTTCCAGGCCCTCACGCCTGGCGGCATCCTGCTTACGTGCTCGTGCTCGTACCAGATGGACCCCGTCACGTTCCAGACCGTGGTCTTCCACGCCGCGCGTCAGGCGGGCCGCAACGTCCGCATCCTCCAGCGCCACCGCCACGCGTTCGATCATCCCGTGAACCTCTATCACCCGGAGGTGGACTACCTCAAGAGCATGCTGCTCTGGGTGGAGTGAGGTATGATCGGGGCCATGTCTCGCATGTCCACGAAGCGGCTGGCCGGAGCGCTCTTCCTGGGCGTGGTAGGCGCATCGTTCCTCACGGCTCTCGCCTGGACGCGGGCCATCGAGGAAGCGGAGCGCTCATGGAACGCGTCCGCGTCCGTGGGCGACTGCCTCGGCCGCCCGGAGGCCGGGAATCTTCGTGCAGACTGCCTCGCGGTCGCGCAAGAGCGGTTGATCGGCACGGAGCCCGCCACCGCAGCCTGGTGCGACGCGTTGCCGAAACGCGATGACTCCGTGGATTGCTGGTGGATGCTTGGGTGGACCCGCGTGGCCAACGTCTCGCCCTGCGAGGTGGCGCCAACTCGCAGGCACCGGGACGCTTGCGTAGAGGGCCTAGCTCTGCGACGAGGGGACGCGAACCTCTGTACGACCCTGTCGGGCGCGCTGCTGCGCGGACATTGCGACACAATCGTCGGCAGTCAGCGCTGACGCGACGCGAGGCCGATAGTTCGTGTCGGTTTCCTGCCGAACGAGAAACCAGGTGCCTTGCGTTGGACACGGGGACGGTGCGACGGAACACTCCGGCATCGCCCTCCTGCCTCGTAGCAATGGCAATCCCCTCCATCCCACTCCCGAGCAGGAGCGCTGTCGCGAGTGGTTCGCCGTGCAGAAGCACTTCGAGTATCACGGCATCAGCGCCCATGTAGAGGATTGCAGCGAGAGCGTCGTCATCCGTGTGAGGGGTCTCCTCGGACCCGATCAAGAGGTGGGGGATCGCGAGAAGTTCCGGGCACGCATCCTCACCATGGTGCGATTTGTGGATCCCAACCGCTCGAGTGCCTGCGCGGTGCGCGTGCTGCTGCCGGGCGAGGAACGAGAGCCCGATGCGAAGGAAGACAGTGAGCGATCCTGAACTTAGACCATCGGCAGGGCAATCCTCCGGGTATCGGGTCCCACGAGGTCGTCGATGATGCCGATGAGCAGGGTGATTTTTTTGCGTACATCCTGTTCGTGGGTCTGCTGGGTGAGCCGGGCCCATGCTGCGGATCCCTCGGGATCGGACCAGTTGCCTTCGCCCTTCGTGCGGTCGATGTCCACCAGCTCGCCAGCGACGTCACGGTTCCAGTCATTCCAACTCTCGTCGATGACGCCTATCTGCAGCAGGGGATCCAATTGCGGCTGCAGCACGTCCGGTTGCAAGTTTTCCGACCGGTGCGCGCAGAGGGGATTTTGCTCCACGTCGCGGCAGCGCACCTGGGGGAAGATCTCCTGCTCGAACTCCATTCCCCCGGCATCCTGCAGTCGCCGGTAGCGGCGCTCGTTGGGGTACAGCTTCGCGACTTCGTTCTCGTGCTCGCACCCGCAGATCCGCGGAATGAGCGCCTCCAGCTCCATGCGGATCGAGACGAGCAGTCCACGGACCTGCTGGTCCAGCATGTTCGTGGGATGCTCCTCGGTAGGAATGCCGTTGATGTCGTGGCGGAATTCGTACGGGCGGCTCATGGGTGAGAGAGTGGCGGAGAGTAGCAGGGGAACGGCGTCAGGCAAGCGCCGGGCTGGGGATCCAGGTGCATCAGGAGACGACGGGAAGGGACGTCCTCCGGTCCGGCGGCGGACCGATGAGGCGCTCGATGATGGCGAGGAGCGTGGTGATCTTCTCCTGCATGTCCGTGAGGATCGGCGCCTGTGCGAGCTTCGCCTCCTCCACGGCATCGGGCGTCTCTTCCCAGCGGCGCTCGGCCACCCTGTTGTCGATCTCCCGGAGCTTGTCGCTCGTCTGCGTATCCCAAGGCTCCCACTCGCTGCGTTCCAGGATCCCTGCCTCCCTCAAGCGCTTGATGGGGGATCCCAACGTGTCCGGCAGCAGGATGCTCGAGCGGTGCGCGCACATCGGGTTCACGCCGACGTCCGGGCAGAGCACGCGCCCGAACACCTGGCTGTCGGTCTCCGCGCGCACCTTGCGGTCGAAGGATTCGGGTGTGGGATACCGCAGCGCGATCACCCGCTCGTGCTCGCAGCCGCAGATGCGGGGGAGGAGCGCTTCCAGCTCCCCGCGCACCGCGGCCAGCTCCGCCAGGAGCTCCGGGGGGAACGTCTCCAGCCGGGGCTCCAGGGACGGCGTGCCGTCGAGCTTGAACCAGGGGCAGGGGTTGGGCAGATCCATGGAGTGTGATTATACCATGATATAAAAATATAGGAATTCCTGGTATCCGGCTGCGGGAAGCGCAGTTTTTGTTATTCTGGCCCCATGGACCCTGCCGAGTTCCAGATCATCGTCGATCGCGCCGTGGCGCATCTGCCGGAGCGCTTCCGTGCGGCCGTCAAGGATGTGGTCATCCTCGTGCGGGACCGGCCGGATCCGCGCGGGCACCGCACGCACTCGCGCCGCTCAGGCCTGCTGCTTGGGCTCTACGAGGGCACTCCCATCACGGAGTGGTTGCCGGAATACAGTGGCAAACTCCCGGACACCATCACGCTCTTCCGCGAGCACATCGAGGCTGCCGGGCAGCCGGAGGACATCCCTCATGTCGTCTCGGACACATTGCTCCACGAGATCGCGCACCACTTCGGGTTCGACCACGACCGCATCGACGTGATGGAGGAGCGGTGGCGCGCGCGGAGGGAGCCGCCGGCGGCTTGAGAATCTACGGATTGCGGGCCTTCGCGTGGGCGACGAACTCGTACGCCATCCGCGACAGCTCGCGCATGCGGAGATTCGCCTTCGCTTCCGATCCTTCCAGCATCATGCAGAGCAGGTAGGGGCGCTTGGGGACGTAGACGATGCCGCAGTCGGCGTAGGTCTTCTTCCCGTCCGCGCTCTCGAAGATGCCCACTTTGTGCGCCACCGTGATCCCCTCGGGCACGCCTGCCGGGATCTTGTCCGGGAAGACGGAGCGCGACAGCATGAGCAGGATGGCCTGGGAATCCTCCTCTGTGAGCGCGGAGGCCAGGTACAGACTCTTGAAGATGGAAGAATACTCCTCCGGGGATACGACGAGATCCTGCCCGACGAACTCCTTGGGGAGATCGAGGTGGTCGAAGATCTCGTCCAACGAGCGGGGATTGTGGGCTGTGATCGCCCGCATGATCACCGCGCGCGCTGTGTTGTCCGATTCCTGCAGGGCCAGGCGGGCCGCCTCGCGCAGCGTGAGCTCGGCGCCCGCACCGCGTTTCCAGAGCGATCCGAATCCGGGATCGAGATCGGCCTGCTCCAGGCGGACCGTCTTGTCGAGATCGAGAACCCCCTGCTCCGCCAGGTAGTACGCCTCCATGACGATGGGCACTTTGAGGAGGCTCGCCCCGATGAACCGCTCTTCCTCGTTGATCCCGATGGAGGAGCCTGACGGGAGGTATTCGAAGAGGATGGCCAAGGGCTCCTCCGCGGAGGCGACATAGGCCCGCATGGCGGCGCGCAGCTCCTGGAAGTCGATGATGACGTCATTGACCTCCTCGGCGAAGATCCGTTTGGAGAGCAGGGGATAGCTCCCGGCGGACGGAGCCTTGCTGCACGCGGCCAGGAGCACGCCGCCGGCCGCCGCGCAGGCGAGAAGGATGACGGCGGTCGAGGGGCGTCGAGCCATTAGCGGCCATAGTGCTATCTGTCGCGCCGGGACGCAAGTGCGCGCGGCCTTTCCTTACAGACTGCTATGCGGATACTGGTCGATGATCGATTGCAGGATGCGGTAGTACTGGTACGCGCCGGCTCCGGCCACCGCCAGCACGAAGAGGGCCAGGACCAGCGTGACCTTGAGCCGCAGGTGCCCATGGGGCGCGGACGCGGACGGGGGAGGGGCGCGTTCGGCGCGCAGGACGTCGAGCTGCTCCTGCTGGCGGTCCAGGCGGGCGCGGATCTCGCGGAGTTCCTTGGCGAGATCGGGACTCGGGGCGGCTTTGGGCATGAGGCGGAGTGTACTCCTGGCGGCCGGGCCTTGCCCCTCACGCCGCGTGAGGTCTTACTGTGCGCGGCATGACCACCCAAGACGACACCACCGGCATGCCCGAGAACCCCTACGCCGACGAGGCCCGGCAGCGCTGGGGCCATACCGATGCGTACACGCAGTCCCAGGAACGCGTGAAGACGCTCACCAAGGCGGACTGGGAGCGCATCAAGCAGGCCGGCGACGACCTCATGAAGGAGATCGCCGCGGTCGCCGAGTCCGGCATGGACCCCGCCTCGCCCGAGGCGCAGGCGCTTTTCGCCCGGCACTACGACGCGCTGCGCACCTTCTACGAGCCGAGCCCGGAGCTCTACCGCGGTCTCGCGGACCTGTACGTCGCCGACGAGCGCTTCGGCGCCTACTACGACGCGTACTGCCCGGGCCTGGCCGCGTACATGCGTGACGGGATGCACGCGTACTGCGACGCGCTGGGCAAGAAGTGATCATGGCAAGAACCGGAGTGTGGGCGCGCCCGCCGCGTCCTACACTCCGCTCATGCCCTCTTCCCCGTCCTCCGCCCGCCGCGCCTCGCTCGTCGCCCGCGCGTGCAGATTGCTCGAGGGCAAAGCCGCGCCCGATCTCGTCGCACTTGCGAAAGACGCGGGGTTGAGTCCCACGCACTTCCACCGCATGTTCAAGGAGCAGACCGGCCTCACGCCCAAGGCCTACGCCCAGAGCGTCCGCGCCACGCGCGTGCGCGAGACGTTGCTAAAGAACGGGTCCGTGACCGACGCGATGGTCCGCGCGGGATTCCGCTCGAGCGGGAGGTTCTACGAGCAGACCGACGCGATGCTCGGCATGACGCCCTCCGCCTATCGCGCGGGCGGGAAGGGGATGGTCATCCGGTTCGCCGTGGGGCAGTGCTCGCTGGGCGCCGTGCTCGTCGCCGCCACGGACAAGGGCCTCTGCGCCATCACGCTGGGGGATGATCCGGACCTGCTCGCCCGGGAATTGCAGGACCGCTTCCCGCGCGCGGAGATCCGCGGCGCGGACCGCGCGTTCGAGAAGACCGTCGCCAAGGTGGTGGGCCTGGTCGAGTATCCCGGCAAGGGGCTCGACCTGCCGCTGGACGTCCGCGGTACCGCGTTCCAGCAGCGCGTGTGGGAGGCGCTGCGCAAGATCCCCGCCGGAACCACCGCGAGCTACGCGATCATCGCCCGGGAGATCGGCCTGCCCAAGGCCTTCCGCGCCGTGGCGCAGGCGTGCGGCGCCAACCCCCTGGCCGTGGCCATCCCGTGCCATCGTGTGGTGCGCACGGACGGCGGCCTCTCCGGGTACCGTTGGGGCGTGCGCTGGAAGAAGGCGCTCCTGGAGCGGGAGCGGAAGTGAACGCATGTCGAACTCCCCGTCCCGGCGCAAGGCCAGGACGGGGCGTTCTTTCACAGACGTGTCGTAGTTAACTGAGCATGACCTTGATACGGGCGGCCACACCCTTGGGGTCGAAGACCCCTTCGAGTGTGGCCGAGAAGGGCTGAATGACGTGGCCTTCCTTGGCCTGATCGAAGGCCAGGTCACCGAATTCCCGGATGCGGCCGCAGATCAGCACCGACTCGGCCACGTCGGCTTCCGAGCCCGTGATCTTCGCCTTCGCGGTGAGGAGGCCCGACAGGCCGCCACCGCTCACGTACACGCCGTCCGCGCGCTTGCGGAAGTGGACGGCCTTCGCGTAGATCAGGATATTCACCAGCAGGATGAGGGCGAGCGCCAGGCCCGTCACGCAACAGCCCGCGCCCGCGGCGCTGAACCAGGCGAGTGGCGGGATGAGCCCGGCCAGCCAGCAGATGAGCAGAGCCGTGCCGCTCAGGAGGACGGCGAGCGCCAGGTGGACTATGGTTTTGAAATCGAATTCGCGAACCAGGATCGTCACGATGATCGCGATATGCAGCGTCAGTCCCGACACGTAGTCGGGGATGATGCTGTTCGCGCTCAGCAGGCCGGCGACCAGCATCATGGCCACGAGCGGCCAGATGAAGATCGCGCGCGGCCAGCAGACGATGCTGAAGTCGGTGGTCGGGAGCGCCGGCTGTGCCGGCTGAGATCCTTCGGTCGGGGTCGGGACGGGGACGTGGGTCGGATCGGACATGTTTCTCTCCTACATTCATTAGGGTTTAACGGTTTAGAGCATCACACGACACGATCGTGTGAAAGAACAAGTTCCTCTTCACCATGCGTCCTCGTGGACGGCGGGAAAGAGGGATCGTAGTAAGCTACGGATCTTCCATACCGTCAAGAATTTCCCACCATTTCCGCCGGACATCCCGGGTTTGGGGCTTGCGCCTACGATCGCGCGTCTCGGAATCCGTGACCGTGTAGACTGCGCGCCATGACTCCCCGCCGCTTCCTCACCCCCGCCACGCCGCCTTCCGACCCCGCGGGGTTCGTGCCCGATGCGCCGGTGGGGGCACTGTTCGTGTCCAAGTCCGTGCCCACGCGGCAAGTCCTGGCGGAGGGCAGCGCGTTCACGCAGGTCATCCAGCTCAAGAACACCGGCACGCTGCCGTGGTCAGGCTGGCAACTGGCCCGCGTGGGGACGTTCGGCCCCGTCGCCAAGAAGACCGACGCGCTGGGTGCCTCCGCGGACGCGGTGAAGGTCCCGGACACCGCACCCGGCGCCGTCGCCACCGTCACGCTCGCGCTCAAGGCCGTGAAGAGCTCTGCCCGCTCCGGCGCCGCGCAGGCCGCGCCGTGGGAGCTGCGCAAGCCCGACGGCACCAAGGTGCCCATCCTCACCGCGCCCGGTGCCGTGTCCAAGGGCGGGTGCGTGTGGACCGTGGTCACGCTGTGTCCCGCCGCGGCCCCGGAGGTGCCGGACCTCACCCACGCCGCGTACACCGACCCCGCGCAGAACCGCTACGTCGCCATCGGCTACGGCGGCCAGTGCACGGCCTTCGTGTACGGGCGCGTCCGCGAGAAGCTCGGCATCGCGCTGGACAAGGTTTCGGGCTCGGCCTTCGGGTGCAACGCCGCGGGGCAGAAGTGGATCGACCAGCTCACGGGCCCCGGCAAACCGTACGTTCTCAGCCAGACGCCGGTGAGCAACAGCCTGGCGGTCTGGGTGCTCAACGCCGATCCGGCGCAGGGCCACGTGGCCTTCGTGGAGAGCGTGACGGGCGACGCCATCACCTACAACGAGGCCAACGTGGACGGCTTCGGGAGCTTCGCCTCGGACAACGGCCCGGACTCGGATTCCTGGGGCGCGGGGTACGACGGCAAGCGCAAGACCGCGACAGCCGAGGCGCTGCGCACGCACCTGGGAGCCAAGTACACGCTCCGGGGCTACATCGCGGTGGCGTGAGACGGGTTCTGCGCGTCCCTGCGCGGTCGGCAGCGCGCCCGATGTGCGGGGATACACGTCGTACTTCCGTTGTGGTACCATCGGCCCACTTTCTCCCTCTCAGCATGCTCAAGGAATTCCGGGACTTCGCCATGAAGGGCAACGTCGTGGACCTCGCCGTCGGTGTCATCATCGGCGCCGCCTTCGGCAAGATCGTCGCCTCCCTCGTGGGAGATGTGATCATGCCGGTCATCGGCCTCATTCTCGGCCAGGTGGATTTTTCGGGACTGGCGATCACCGTCGGCAGCGCCACCATCAAGTACGGCATGTTCCTGCAGACCGTGGTCGATTTCGTGATCGTCGCGTTCTGTATTTTCCTCCTGATCCAGCAGCTCCAGCGCTTTAAGAAGCAAGCGCCCCCCGCGCCCGCGGCCGCCCCCGAAGTCCCCGCGGACGTGAAGCTCCTCACGGAGATCCGCGACCTCCTCAAGAAGTGATGCTCGTGGCCGTCCGGGCCATCCCGTTCCCACCCCGTCCCCATGGTCCATGAAGTCAGCGGCTGGCGACGCAGCAAGAAGGTCCGCCTCATCGTCATTGGCGTCCTGCTCTCTATCGCGGTGCTCCTGGCGATCTTCGTGGAGAAGGTGCGCCTGCTCATGATCGGGGTGATCGTGATGTTGCTCGTCGCCCTGGGCCTGGAGACCCGGGACACGGACTATGATCTGGGGAAGATGATCAAGACAGGCTCCCTCAAGGAATCCCGCATCCAGCGTGACGAGAAGGGCGACCTCATTCTGGGAACCATGTGCGGGGACGCCGTCTACAACTGCGACGACTTCACGACCCAATCCGAGGCCCAGGATGTGTACGCGCACTGCAAATTTGGGAAGGGCAACGACCCGCACCGGCTGGATGGCGATAACGACGGCGTAGCGTGCGAAGGGCTGCCGGCGGCGGCGCGGTAGATCCCGCTCGCCAGTCGGGAGGTGCAAGAAGGCCGGAGGTGCAACACAGGGGACAGTTGCGCCGCACATTTGTGCTTCGCGACGCAGGGGCTTCCACCGTGCAATTGCATCGGCCGCGCCACGGCGTAATCTTAGGGGAAGTTTCCTTCCCCTTCTTCCTATGTACGGTCTCTACCTGTTCCTGTTCACTTCGCATCATCACCACCATCACCACCGCTTCTTCTGGTTCTGATCTCGGACGATCACCCGGGGAGCACGCTCCCCGGGCTTTTTTTGCTACCGGTAACGTATCCGACCAACCGTATCTTGTAAGGATATTCCTCCACATCCGTCAAAATACCCGTACACGCACATCCACTTTCCACACCCCCATGCGCAAGCATCTCCTCCCCACAACGCTCTGCGTCGGTCTCGTGGTGACGCTGAGCGCGTTGCCCGCACCCAAGCCCGTCCGGCGCGCGGTGGCCGTGGCCCAGGCCGAGCCCGCGGCTCCCGCCGAACCGCCCGCGACGGTGACCACCAACTACCGCATGCGTGACCGCAGGGTGGCGCGGCAGCTCACCCGGTGAACCGGCCGGGAATCCCCGCCATCCGGTTTCCCCTTCGCGGGGAGCGGGGTACGGTGGAGGGATATGCACCGCACCGTATCCGCCGCCGACGCCAAGAGCGTCGCAGACAGCATCGGCATCGACTGGTCCACGGCCGCGTTCGCGCTGGAGGAGTTCCGCGCGGGCATGGAAGTGGAGTACGAGCACGGCTCGCACGATCCCCAGACGGACGTCACACACGACGATCCCGTCGTCACCGGCAAGATCGCCTGGGCGCACCTCAAGGAGTACCCGGACTACTACCGGCGCCTCTCCGTGCTGGAATCCGAGGCGGAGGCGTTCTGGGCGGGCAAGAAGGGGAGGTGAGGCGACGGTGAGGATGCGGATCGCCGGGACGGGCTCTCGCCGTACGGGAGGCGAATCGTCGAAGACCAGCGGGAGGCCGCCAGGGTAGCCTGATGCGCACGCGCGCAGTCCGCGGGCCCCCAAGAGAGTACCCTGGGGATATGCGAGAACTCCTCGTCGTGCTTGCGGCATGCTTGGCGGTCATCGGTAACGTTCCCTACCTGCGGAACGTCATCACCAACAAGATCCAGCCCCATCCCTACACGTGGCTCGTGTGGTCCATTGTGTCGGCGGTCACCTTCTTCGGACAGCTCGCCAAGGGAGGGGGAATCGGATCCATCCCCACAGGGGTCGCCGAAGCGTTCACAGTCGTCATTTTCCTGTTCTCCTTGCGATACGGCTTCAGGAACATCGAGAGGCGGGACACGTACTTCCTGATGATCGCGCTCCTCGGACTGATCCCCTGGGCCCTCATGAACGACCCGACGATTTCCGTGATGCTGGTCGTCGGCATCGACTTGGTGGCATTTGTCCCCACGCTGCGAAAAACATGGAACATCCCGGAAAGCGAAACACCTGTGCTCTATGCCATGAACGTGCTGCGCCATGTGCTCACGCTCTTTTCGCTGGATGCCTATAACATCGCCACCACGCTTCATTCGATCGTGATGATTGTCACCAACTCGCTCATGACGCTTTTCATACTTCTGCCCCGGCGTAGGCGACCGCAGTGATGGCAGCCCGAGGCGTGCGAATCGCAAACTCGGTCATAGGAGATTCTCTGGTCTGGTACCGAGTTCTCAAGACACTCTGTGTTTTCCGCTACAATAAACGCATGCACAAACGAGTTCTTCTCAGTACTGCTGTCGTGGCCTTGGCCGCCTGCTCGCAAGTCGATACATCACAGCCCACAACGGAGCAGAGCAGCAGCTCAAACGTGACAATAGGGCAAGCTGTCCCCATGCATCAATCTGGATATCTCCTGCGGCTGGAAACGCAGTCCGGATGGTCACTGAAGCAGAATACTAACGGACCGATCATCGATTTATCAGTGGATACGTTGAAGACATGCGTGAAAGAGGTGACGGGAACGCCTTGTACGTCAACAGGTCTCCTCGTAGGCATGCAAGTGGACATTCTAGGATCGGGACATCCGGCTCAGGACTATCCCACGATGGACGTTACGGATATCCGCATTATCGGAACTTCATTGACCTTCAACGAAGTGGGCGATCTTTCGGGTAAGCCGGACGGCATCTGGCGACTGACATATGGGAAGGAGGGCGAGAAGAAGAACATCCGCATCCTTCTCTCCAAGGAGACGATCTGTCAGGACGACGGCTTGACCACGCCCTGCGGACGCTGGATGGAAGGACGCGGTGGAAGTGTAACTGGAGAGATCCGACAGGGCGAACAAGCTGTGCGGGCGACATGGATCGACCTTCCATAGTCAAAGTTCCTGTACTCACCCCAACGCTCAGTTCAGGATTTGCAACCTCCAAATTCGCCCTAAAGCTCGATAGAAAACTCAGGTTTATCTCCATCCAGCTCAACCCTCAGCGTGTTCCTCAGCATCAATTTCAACGCCCTCTTCCCCGCAGTCGTCTTGAAGTACTGCTCCCGGCGCAGCGCATCTCCTTTGCCCGCGTAGCATTCGAAGAAAATGAGCTTCCACGGCACCCGACTCTTCGTCGACGTCACTTTGCCCGCATTGTGAGTCTCCACTCTCTCCCTCAGTTTTTCAGAGAAGCCAACGTAGAGCTGATGGTCCAATGCGCTTTGCAGAACATAGACAAAATACATAGTGGGCAATTCTATTACCAAAAGCCCCAGTAGCAGATGCTTTCCTGGAGGAAATTCTTCAAGACCACCGCATCGCTACAGGGCCACGCATCAGTCTCTGTCATATTGATGTGGCCGTGCCATGCAGCGTGTTCGCCGCAGCGACTCTGCTGCGTGGCAGCCCCACAGGGAGTCGAACCCTGGTTAACGGATTGAAAACCCGTTGTCCTAACCGTTAGACGATGGGGCCTTGGAACAGTCGCTGCGCTCCGGTCCAGGGCAAGCCCTAGGGGAGCACGACGGGAGTATAGCAACGCCTGCTTGTGGATTCGAAAGAAATACTGTATAATATTTTGTGAATATGTCAAACACCCACCAGCCCCACCAGCCCCACCAGCCCCACCTGCTCCGCTGCGTCTCTGCGGCATTCCTGCTCTCGGGGATCCTGCTGATCTCCACGTCTTCGGCGCGGCTCGTCTCCGCTGCACTTACGACGGGCCAGGGCTCCAGCGTGATGCGCGTGGCGGAGATCGGCGAACCCATGTTGCAGGCCGCCGAGAGGGTGTCCATTGTTCCGCTCCCCAACGCCGGCCGGGCCGACGCGGAGCTGCGTCTGGTGGTGGGCATGCTCCTGGTCCTCGCAGGTTTCGGGTTCCACGGGCTCTGCGTCACTCGCGCGATGCGGATCGCCCCGACGCCCGTTCGTCGCCGCAAGGGCATGCGCCGCACCGGCACCGGCATGGCCGCCGCACTGCACCGTGCGTTCCATGCGAGTTTGGTGTGAGATGGCATGGGGATGGGTGTCCTTCGACAAGCTCAGGATGACAATTTTGCGTGCTTCCGTGCGGGGGAAGGGAGAGCGCGAGAGGGAAACCGGCTGGTTTCCCTCTCGCAAAAAGACGGAACTCGCGCAGCGAGCCGCGGCGGTGCCTTGTACGAAAGCCGTC
>CAZYAK010000009.1:0-36213 GCA_964645935.1 uncultured Candidatus Peribacteria bacterium
TGCATTGAAGTTACGCCGAAGGAGATATTGAGGATTGGGAAAGAACTGAAACGTGACGAGATTCCCCAAGGTCATGATATAGCCCACCTTTGGAAGAGCGTGAGAAAGCTAATAGAGGAGGATGGCAGGGGTGGCCAAGATGAGGAAAATGCTATTAACAATCTCATCGAAACTCTTTCGCAAGCTGACAAATATGCGACGGCGTTCCGCTACCCTACCGACAAGAAAGGACAGCCGAGCTTGGAAGGCTTTTCCCATCTCAATGTCAGAAAACTCAAAGAGGAATTTGATTTCGCGGCTAGCTATCTTGATGGGATCATAAACGTATGGACCATTGAGTCTGAACAACGAAGCTAAAGACAATTGCAAGAAACCAGACGGATGGTACCTTTTTTCGAGGCCGGGGGGTGGCTCAAACACAACAGACAACGTTATTCTTCCGGCTATTGTTTTTCTCGCTCTAGTTCTTCGAAGCTGATTTCATCCTTTAGTACGAAACCAAAACCAGTGCGGTCATCGTCTCTGCTGGGCAGATCGAAACTCATGACCATAGTTTCATCATCATTTCTATCGCTAGTGCTTACCCATCCATGCATCACTTCGCCCTTTTTCAATTCCTTGATTATTTCTCTCTCAAGTTTTTTACCATTTCGTCCTTCCTTTGGCATGCTCCAAATTGTTGCTACATCTCCCGTTGGAAAGATGCGATGGATGTAAACACTTGAATAGAAAATGCCATATTCTATTTCATGACTCTGAGATTTCAGAGCAGCATCAATACAATAATCAATACAAAAACGTATGTTTCGATCAGACCAGTTTTTCTCATGATCTAGCCAATTTTCGAATTCATAAAATAACTCATCAGTTTGAGTGTCCTTCCCGATCTTGGGAGTCAAATGATGAAAACGATGAAAGTCCGATCTCTTCACTCCGCACGATAGAAGTTCTAGCTGCTGATAAAGATAGCCAAAAGTTGCATCTCCATCGTACACAAACCGCTTTTTTGCATCGTAGGATGACGGCATTCTTTTGTGCCCATATATGTGATATGCAGCAAAAGCCAATGCAATCATGCAGTTCCTTTTCTCTCCCTTGGCGTAGGCTTCTTCTGCCTCTTTGATAAATTTCAAGATCTTAGAGTCCTTTATTAGTGCTGTCAGTGAGATGGCCTCTAGTGTCAGACTTAGATACTTCTCTGCAAGATCGCGCAAAAGTTCACGGGTGATTGTTGAGTATTCCTTGTTGTTCTCAGGATCAGGCAGAACACCATGATGTTTAGCCGACGTGCGTATTGAAGTCAGGCTTGCCATTTTTGTCTTGAAGGGAATCTCACCCTTAGAGGACTCTTTTTGCTGTATTGCATTGTAATAATCAAGAATCGAAGCGTAGGACTTTGGTTGTCCATGTATATGGTCCGAAATAGCTGCTAATCCTGCCTCTGCTGCGTCGTATAGCAGCATTAAGCCTCTCGTAAATGAATACTTGTCGCTTGTATCCAAGCAGTCTTGCTCTCCTGCCCTTAGCAGAGACTTGGCGAACGTCATGCGCTCCAAAACCTCTGGCCTTATGGCATTAGTAGGGGCCTTGCTGTCTTCTAGTGTCATGGCCCTATCATATCCCTTCTGGGCATAGCATCTGCTGCTAAATTATCTACCCCCTAATATCCTCCCCCCGTCTCTTCACGCCTCTCACAGACACATGGGTGTCTTACCGGGCGTTCAGAACTCCGGTCCACGCTCGGGAGCCGTCGCAAGCTCTGACTCCCTCACTCGCCCTTCTATCCTTCCCCTCCGGATACGTCCCGGCCATGGCACCGGGGTGTCATTTTTGTAGAAAGGACCTCTCCCAATTCTCTAACCTAACAGGAAATGTGCATCTTGTAAATGCCGCAACGTCTCGCGTATCTCTGTTCGAAAGTCGTACACATCAGACCACCAGGCACATCTTGGAAGCACCTCCGCCGCGCCTAGTTGCGGAGGTTTTTGGTGTGTCAGGGTGCCTGGTTTCCGTTTCCTGTTTGGGAGGCGGACCTCCCAACCCCTCCCAGAGAAGCGGAGGGTTCGTTCACGACGTTGAGCTTGGTCGTGGCCTCCAACAGCCCCTTCAGCGCCGGCCGGTAGGTGTGCTCCTGCGCATGGCCCGTCCCCAGTTCGCGCTGGATGTTGGCAAGGTAGACAGAAACGGCGTCGGGCACGGGGCCAGTCTTGCGCCTTGCCCGCTGCCACCAAGCCATGAGGGGAGTGCGAACGCCGCCTCCCCACAAGGACCCTTCCGGTTCCATTTTGGTAATGATGGCCTGTTCTTGGCTTGTGCTCCACGAATTATTTCCTCTTGCATTCGGTCGTACCTCCGCATATAGTGTCCATGCGAACACGAGTCGATATCAACTCCGTTCGGAAAGCTCCTCTCCTGCCCATACAAGCGCACGCGGGGAATTTTTTTGTGTCTACTCGCCGTCCTCCCTCTCGTGAGCGTCATCGTCGGATCCCGCTCGGACCGTTCCGACCTCGTTCGGCTCCAGGATGAAGAACTCGTCCTGCACCCACTCGGGATCGATCTCCTGCGGCTTGCCGGTGTCGGCGCGGATGTAGACGAAGCCGCCGCTCTCCTGGAGCTCTTCGATCTCCGCGGCCGTCACGACCACCGCGCGCGGACCCTCGGGATGGTTGAGGAACCCGCGGGAGAGGACGCCTTCGTACGTGAGGATGTTGCCGAGGTCGTTGTACTCGAAGGGCTTGGGGCTGATGTAGTCCTTGCCTTCGCGCGCACGTAGCTGCGCCACCGCACGGGTGCGACGTCCCTCTAGGTCCAGCGCGGCTTCCACGCCTTCGCGCGTATCGCCGCGCATGCCGTCCGTGACTGGCGGCGCCGGCGGAAGCGCGGAGACGTCGTCGGGACCGTCGGGGGTGTTGGGATTCGTCATGAAGGGACGGGGGAACCGAATCAGGGCAGCTTTGCCTGCATGGGCATGCTCGACAGCGGCGGGCCAGACTTGATCGCCGCATCGTCGCCAGAGAGGCGGAAGGCATTCCCCACCTGCAGCACGAGGAAGAGTGCGTAGAGTCCCAGGAGCACGGATCCTTCGCGTCGCGTGATGGTCCGGCCGGAACGAGAGAAAATATAGAAGAGGACGAGGCCTGTGGCCAGGATCCCGAGCGTCAGCAGCGCTTCGCTGCGCACGATGGGAAAAGCCCCCCCGAACAGCGGCAGAAACGCATAGATAAGCGTATTGGCGGCGGCCGAGCCCATGTAGTCACCGAAAGCAATATCCTTGTGCTTGCCAAGGATCGCGCGCACCGCGATGACGAGCTCGGGGATATTGGTGCCGATGGAGAGCAGCAGCAACCCCACAAAAGACACCGGGATGCTAAGCAGCTCCGCCACCTCCACCGACTCGCGCACAAGCACGTTGCCTGCGACGAAGATGAGCACAGCCCCCGTGACGATCTTGCCAATGTCCATCGCCGTGGCACGGGTACTGCGCGTCAGCTGCCGTTTGGTGCGCGCAAGCGCTTCACGCGCTGTGTGCTCCGGCGAGCGGCGGTTATGCAGTACGTACAGAAGCGTGGTGTAGAGCAGGATCATCACCACGCCATCGAGCCTCGAGACACCGCCGTCCATGGACAACAGTGCTGGCAGCGCAACGACGCCGAGGAGCACGGCAACAGAGCGGGCAGACAGCGCCTGCGTCATGGGGATGCCGTTGCCCAGCACGGCGAGGAGCGGGATCACGAGTAGGAAGATGACGAGCGAAGCCCCAAGCAGGTTGCCTGCCGACACTTGGGGCACGCCCCTGAGCGTGGCACTGAAGGCCACCGACATCTCACCAATGGACGTGAGGAACCCCAGCACGATAAACGCCACCGCGAAGCCCGGCTTGTTGTACCGCTTGGCCACACGGTCCGTGGCATCGATGAGGATGCCTGAGAGCCCCCAGATCACGCTCGCCGACAGTAGGAGGAGCACGAAGTGCGTAAGAACGTGCATAGGATGTGTGTTTCCTTCTTAATATTATTATACTATATTTGTGTTAATAATCAATACTAGCCCGTTTACGGCCTCGCGCGTCCAGCCAAACCCCGCAGCAGCCTCCCGCGGCGGTCCACCAGGGTAAGAATTCGGATCAGCCCTTCCTGAAGCCAAAAATCCCATCCCCTCCCCGCACGGTCCACCCCCGGATCGCCAAGGACCGCATGTGTGGCATGGCACTCGTGTACCTGCACCCCAAACGCTCGCAGATGCGTGGCGGCCCGCCAGAGCTGCCGCTCGCCCGCGACCACGATGACGGGAGCATCTCCGCACTCCCGGAGCATCCGCGCGCACCGTTCGGAAGAGTCCGCCGTGTCCCGGCCATCACGCTCCAGGAGGATGTCGGACGACGCGACACCCGCCAAGACGGCCACGCCGCGCATCGCATCGGCTTCGGTGAGGCGGTCAGGCACCACCCCCCTCCCCGAGAAGAGCAGCAACGCACCCGGCTGTCGCGCTCGCAGCGCGACCGCCGCCAAGGCGCGGGCGTGTGTGGAGTGTCCGGCGCACGTCGCCGTGAGTTCGTCTCCGACCACAACTCCCGGCTGCAAGCCGGCAATGGCTTCGCCGTCCAGTCCTGCGCCGAAGGCGACAATCACCGCGCGACGCACCGGCCGGATTCGCAGACGACGTGCTGCTGCTGGCAGATGGCGCACGGCACGGCGCCGGACGCGCGCAGGCAGTTGGCGACATCCTCGGACGCGGCACGCACCGTGGAGAGTCTATCAATGCGTACGGCAGCGCCGCAGGTGACTAGCGGGCAGCTGGCTGAAAACAGCGTGCAGTCGGCGTCGGTCGAGCACGAGCGATTGCCCGCTACCGTGTCCTCGAAGCGATTGCGTTCCGCCGAGCACGTGCCACCGACTTGCTGAGAAGACGAGCTGTGCGACGAGGAAGAAGTGGGACGGTTGCGGCATGCACGCTCCGCGTCCCGGAAGATGTTGCGGATCTCGCGCTCCGTGTCTCTAAAGGCCTCCCTGCCCGCGCGAGTTCGGTCGCGGTACGCACGTTCGATGTTCGAGAGCTCGCGGTTGCGGTCGCGGGTGTGTTCGATGCCCCATGCGGCGTCGTAGCGGGACGCGTGCTCCTGTAACGCGGCCTCGATCTCGTCATGCGAGACACGCGTGGCCTGCAGGAAAGCGCCGTTGCGGTCGGCCCATGCGCGTGCCATGCATTCGCGGTAGCCGGGATCGCTTGTAGAGAGCGCAAGAATCGGCACTGCGGTGAACCCTAAGACGAGACCAAGGAAGCAGGGAACGAGGATGCGAGTGCGCATAGAACAGGAGACGGAACCGGGCCACACAGCATACACGAGAACGTTTTCTACGCTCAACGGACCGCAATCGCGGTCCAGGCGCCCAAGATGAAACCCAGGGCCAGGAGTGGTACGCCCACCTTGAGCGTGTACCAACCACGTACGGTCCAGCGGTTCCAGCGCTCGGTCTTGGCCTTCTCGTGGATGAACTGCTCCTCGGCCAGCTTCTCGCCCTCGCTGCGGTCGATGTAGACCGGGCGCTGGATGCTGCGTTCGAGCCAAGAGTGGATGGCATCATCCGCGGGCGGTTGCAGGCGTTGGGACGGCATAGCCAAGGGTGCGGAGGCGGATGACAACGGCGAGGGGCGACACGTGGAATTGGTCTGCAAGCTCCAAGACCGCCTTCTCCGTGGGCGTCCCTCCCCGGAGGCGCCGCTCGATGCGCTCGGCGGGCATGACCAGGTTCCCCGCGAACTCGTTGGCCTCCAACTCCTCTTCGTCATACTTCTCGTTTTCATCTCGGTTCATCACAAAGTCTCCGTCCACGAAATCCTCGCGCAGTGTCCCGTGGAGGAAATAGTGCCCGAGCTCGTGCGCGATGGTGAAAACCTGCCGAGCAGGCGAGTCCTCGCGGTTCACGTAGATGCGCCACTTACCCTCCTCTCGCCGGAGCGCCCCGGAGATGTCGTGGAGATCGGCCTCCAGGACTTCGATCCCCTGCTCCTCCGCGATTGCCCGCAAGGACTCGAACGATTCACCGTGGCGGTGCTTGGCGAGCACGGACTCGGCCTGCGCACGGATGGCGGAGCGACGGTCGTCGGTGAGAATGGTCATCATGTTCCCATCGTACGCATAGGGTGGACGATCGTACAACCATTTTCCGAACATATGCGTAAACCCGTCAGGAAACGGCAGCGCGCACGAACGGCGACAAGAATGGCAACGACCGCTACTCGAACCGCAGCGCCTCCATGGGGCTCAAATCGGCAGCCTTCTTCGCCGGGAAGATGCCAAACACGAGACCGATCCCGATGGCCATGACCACGGCCATAAGGATGGACGGGAACGAGAGCACGAAATCAAAACCGCCGAGCGCCGCGGAGGCCGCCTGCGAGAGCAGCCAGCCGAACCCTGCACCGATGACGACGCCGATGGCGCCGCCCGTAAACGTGAGCGACACGGCCTCCAAGAGGAATTGCAACAGGATATCCCGACTGCGAGCTCCCAACGCCTTCCGCAGCCCGATCTCACGCGTCCGTTCCGTCACGGACACCAGCATGATGTTCATGATGCCGATGCCCCCCACGAGCAACGAGATGGCGGCGACGAGCGACAGGAAGATCGTGAGACCGAGTGTGACCGAGCCCACGATCGCCGTGATCTGCTCCGCGCTGCGGGCGCGAAAGTCGTCCTTCTCGGGATCGCCATTCGGGTTGTCCAGGCGGTGGCGCTGCCGCAGGAGCTGCGTGATGTCTTCCTCCGCGAGCGTGGGATCGCCCTTGGTCTTGAGTGTCATGTACGTGAGGTGCTTCTGGCCCGTGAGTGCGCGCGCCGCGGTGATGGGGATGTAGACGGGCTTGTCGAGGTCCGAGAGGAGGAGCGACCCTTGGGATTCCAGTACGCCCACAACGGTAAACGACTGTTCGCCAATCTTGATGCGTTTGTCCAGCGGCGTATCGTCGCCGAAGAGGTCGGTAGCCGTCTTGCCGGACACCACGGCCACGTTGCGGGCGCCGTTCACATCGGATTCGTCCAAGAGACGTCCCGCAGCGAGCTTGAGGGCGTAATTCGTGAAGATGTTGCCATTGGTGCCCATCACCATAGGGCTCTTTTCCTCGCGGCCATAGGCCACGCTGCGCGAAACGAGAATAATTGGAGCCACGCTCTCCACGGTGGAGAGGCGTCGCACGGCCTCAAAGTCGTCTTGCGTGAGCGAGTCCTGCGCACCGCCGAGCTTCTCCAAGCCTACGGGGAAGATATCCATGGTATCGGTACCCACGGACTCGATGGTCTTCAGGATGTAGTTCTGGAAGCTGCCGCCCATGGAGACCATGAGCACCACCGACGCCACGCCGATGATGATGCCGAGCATCGTGAGGCCGGTCCGGGTCTTGTTGACCGTAATACCTCGAAACGCCGTCGAGAGGAGGTCTGAATTCTTCATTCGTAGTGGAGGGCTTCCATGGGAGAGAGCGCAGCGGCGCGGCGTGCGGGCGAGAGCCCGAACACGAGGCCCGTAAACGCGGCGACCATGAGAGCGACGATCATGGTGGGAACAGACACGGCAAAGACGTAGGTGCTGAGCAGGCCCGTGACGATGGTGGCCGCAAACCATGCGAGTGCGAGGCCTCCGACCATGCCGACGGCGCCGCCCACCACAGTGAGCAGGATCGCCTCGATGAGGAACTGCAACAGGATATCGCGCCGCCGCGCGCCCACGGCCTTTCGCAACCCGATCTCGCGCGTCCGTTCCGTCACGGACACCAGCATGATGTTCATGATGCCGATGCCGCCCACGAGCAACGAGATGGCGGCCACGGTGGTGATGAAAAACGTGAGACCCAGCGAGACGCCGCCGAGGATCTCACCGGCCTGCTCTGCAGAACGCACGACGAAGTCGTCCTTCTCGGGGTCTTCCTGCGGGTTCACAATGTTATGACGCTGACGGAGCAACGACTTCACGTCGTCGAAGGCGATGTCGAAATCGCCCGTAGCGGTCATGGTGAGGTAGTTGACGTACTTTTGGGCCGATACATCGCGCGCCACGGTGAAGGGTACGTAGATACGCTCATCCGCGTTCTGGAAGAACTGCGACCCGAGCGCCTTGGCTACGCCCACCACGGTATAGTTCAGTTCGCCGATTTTGATGCGCTTGCCGATGGGATCCTGGGACGCAAACAGCTTCTCTGCAGCGTCGGTCCCGAGGAACGCTACGGCCTTTACGCCGTCGTTATCAGATCGGTCGATGAGCCGGCCCTGCTCTGCGACGATGTTCTGGTTTTCGAAGAATTCCGGAGTGACACCGAGCACGGAGGGCTCGGCAGCTTCGTTGCCATACGTCACCTTCCCGCGTACGAAGATCACAGGTGCCACAGTTGTGATCGTCTGGAGTTTGCGGAGCTGGTCCACATCATCCAGCGTCAGACTGTCAAAGCCCGTCGTCTGCACATTAGGCCCCTGCTCGCCAGTGCCCGGGAAGATCACCATGCTCTTGGCCCCGAGGCTTGAGATCTGCCCGAGTATCACGCCTTCCATACTCTTACCGATGGAACTCATCAGCACCACCGACCCGATGCCAATGATGATGCCCAGCATCGTCAGAAAAGAACGCGTCTTGTTGGACGTCACTCCGCGGATCGCCATCGAGAAGGTATCGGAGATCCTCATTACTTGAGCTGGGCGGATTTCCTGGCGAAGACGCGAGTGAAGTCCTTGGAGTCGGACTCGATCCGGCCGTCGCGGATATAAATGATGCGCTCGGCATGCTGAGCGGTGGTCTTCTCGTGTGTCACGAGGATGATGGTATGGCCGGCCTCGTGCAGACGCTGCAATGCATCCATCACGGCGATGCCGGAGACGGAATCAAGGTTGCCCGTGGGCTCGTCCGCGAAGATGAGATCCGGGTTCGTGACAAGCGCCCGCGCGATGGCCACGCGCTGCTTCTGGCCTCCCGAGAGCTGGCTGGAAAGGTAATCTTTGCGCTCGGTGAGCCCAACGGTCTCGATGGCCTTCAGCGCGCGCTGCACGCGTTCGCCCTCCTTGATGGTGGGGTGATAGACTAGGGGCAGCAGAACGTTCTGGAGCACCGTGGTGCGCGGCAACAGGTTGAACGCCTGAAACACAAAGCTCACGCGCGTCGCACGGATGCGAGCGAGCGCGTCGTCACTCATGGCGAGCGTCTCTTTGCCTTGGAAGAGGTACTCCCCACCCGTGTGCAAATCCAGGAACCCCAGGATGTGCATGAGCGTGGACTTTCCCGATCCCGACGGTCCCATAATGGCGACGAACTCGCCCTTTTGGATGGTGAGGTTGATGTCGAACAGCACGGGGGTCGGCACGCCGTCGTTGTAGTACGCCTTGGCGAGGTGATGCAGCTCGATGAGCGGGGTCTCGTGGGAGGTCATAGGTGAGTCGCAATTATAAGGGGGGGGTACCGAGGGCACTGAAGGGACCGGGGGGCGACGTGCGGCCGTTCTGGGAAGGGATGCGGAGGACCTCGGTGCCTTCGGTGCCCTTGGTCCCGTCGGCGCCCGTATCGTCTCATTTCTTCAACAGGACCACGACCGTCTCACCTTCCTGCACACCAGAGATGATCTCCACGTCGCCCGACTCACCCTCCATGCCCATCGTTACCGGACGCTCTTCCAGAGACGTGTCGGGCTTCAGGACGCGCACGTAGGCGCCGCGGGTGTCCTCCAGGACGGCTCGGCGAGGGACGGAGATGACGTTGGAACGGGTGCCGGTAACGATCTGAGCGTCTCCGGTCATGCCAATGCGCAGCTCGGGGTGGTTGTGCAGGAAGTCGAGCGTGGCGCCGTACTTGGACACGCCGTCTTTGAGCGTGGGAGCCGAGTCCACTTCGCTCAGGCGGAGCTTCATGTTCACGCCGCGGAAGGCATCGAGCTCTACGGAGCCGGACTGTGTCAGAGCGAGCTTGGGCACGTCGATTTCGGAGACGAACATCTCCACGCGGAATGGCGAGTCGCCAAGGAGTGTAACGGCGGGTCCGGCGGGCAGCGCCTCGCCGATTTTCACGTTGATGTGCGTGACCGTACCGGCAATGGGCGCCGTGAGCACGGTGTCGGCAAAGTCCGCCTGGGCACGGGCCAGGTTGGCTTGGGCGGCACGGACGCGCGCGCGGGAGGCATCTATGTCCGACTTGCGGGTTCCGGCCTTCTTTACAGCCAGCTGGGCCTCGGAGGTACGGATGGCGGCCTCGTAGGTGACGATGTCGTTCTGGGCACGGTCACGCGTGCTGCGCAGGTTGGCGATGGTCCCCTGCTGGGTGGAGATGCGAGTGTCGTAGCTGGCGGAGGCGTTGCTGAGAGCACTCTCCGAAGACGAGATGCCGCTTGCCGCGTCTTGAATCTTTGCGCGCTGGGTGGAGATGGAGGTCTTGTAGTTCTCACGCGCAAGGTTGGTGAAACTGGGGGTCTCTCTGAGCGAACTGACGAGCGAGAAAAGCGCGTCCATGGCGTCCGAGGCTTGACCGAAGGCGCTGCGTCCGGAAGCGAGCGCGGTGAGCGCTCCCTGGTACTCTGTGGCGGAGGAGGCCTGGCGGCGCGCGGCATCAATGGCGGCCTGGGCGGCGCGCTTCTGGGCGCGGATGGTGTTGTCGGACCCGGGGCTATCTTTGAGAAGAGCGTCTTGCACGTCCACGCGGCTGAGGATGTCATCGATAACGGAGAGCGCACTCTCCACGGACACAAACTGCTCGGACAGGCCCGAGAGCGACGTACCCAACTGGCCGGAAAGGCTGACCGCGGCCTCCGAACGGAGGACGGCGAGCTGTTCCTCGGCGGTCTTGATGTTCTGGTCGGCGGTGGTGACGCTGGACTGAGCCACCTGCAGCGAAGCGCGCTTGGCGGCCACGTCGGCCTCTGCCACAGCGATGTCTTCGGGGCGGGTGCCCTCTTCCAGGCCGCGCAGGTCAGCGAGAGCAGACTGGACAGCTGCTTGCTGAGACGCGATGGAGGCGCTGAGATTACCAGCCTTGAGGGTGGCGAGGCGCTGGCCAGCCTTGACGCGCTGGCCTTCCTTCACGGAGACCTGCGACACGATTCCCACGCCCGAGAATCGCAACTCCAGCTCACGCTCGGACACCACTGTGCCAACTGCTTCGACGGTCTGGCGCACTTCGCCACGCTTGGCGAGCTCTGTAAGGTACTCGGGCTTCTTCGGCCTCAACCCGTTGGCAATGCCGAGACCCATGAGCAAGAGGACAACTGCGCCAGCAATGGACTTCTTCTTGTGCTTGCGGAGGGTGGAGAAGATCTTCATGGGCGGGAGGGGGAAGATGCAACGCGGGCAGTGTACGAACGGATGAGCTTCTCGTGGATGGCGGCGAGCTGGCGCTGCTCGGAGGCGGTAAGGAGGCTAAAGAGCTCTTTGATGGCCTCGGTGCGCTCACGATGCTTGCGGTGCAAGAGCAAGGCGCCCTCCTTGGTGAGACGGAGCAGAACGAGTTTGCGGTTGGTGGGGTCGCCGCGACGCTCGACGAGGGCGGTCTTCACGAGTCGGTTGACGAGCGAGGTGGCCGAGGGGGAGGTGACGTGGAGCGAGCGGGCCAGCTCCTTCATACTGATGTCTTGCCGCTCCTGGACGATAAGGAGAGCATGGAGCTGGAGAAAGTTCGCTCCGTCGCGCTCCATACAATCCATACGCTGGCGCATGATCCTGCTGAGCTCGTACGTACTCTCGATGATGTGGTCCAACGGGGACTTCGATCGTGACATCGTGCGACAGCGGAATAGTTAGAGTATGGAACTATACTCATCGTCCCGGGGCCAGGTCAATCCCTGCTTTTGGATATTGCCAAAGTGTTAACATATTGTACCATACTGCTCCGGAATGCACACGAATGCCTCGTTCGACGGCCTGAACTTCATCAACGAGATCGCGGCGATCGATGCCCCCGACGGCCGATTCCCGGATCCCTCGCAGGGTATAGGACGCACATGCATCGCCTTCAGTCCCTCGGAGGATACAGCCTTCGTGCACGCGGAATCCGAGGCGCTTAGGCTCTTTTCTGAGCACGGCGTGACGGCAGGCGACTATCGCATTTGGAAGGACGCCATTGGCAACCTCTTCATCACGTACTACGGCACAGACCGCTCCAAGACGGTGATGAGCGGATCACACCTGGATTCCGTCCCCGACGGCGGCAAGTACGACGGTGTTGCGGGTGTGGCCTCGGCTCTGGAATTGCTGAGCAAGGTGCTGGCGTCGGGACAGAAGCCCGCCGTGAGCTACACCGTGTCCGTCTGGCGCGCGGAGGAGAGCCCTTCTACCGGCAACCCGTGCCTGGGGAGCATCGTGGCCACAGGACAGATCACCCGCAAGAAGCTGGAGGCGATGACCTACGAGAACGGTGGCTCTGTGGGCAAGCTCCGCGATCGCTTCCACGAGAAAGTCTGGGAACTCATCGGTGACGAGGTGGACCAGCCCCCCATCAAGGACGGGCGACTGCGGATGCCCGCGCAAGACGACCCGGAGGGCGAGGAGTGGCTGGACGTTCTCGCATACCAGGAGGACCACATCTCGCAGAGCCTTGTGCTGCGCGCAGAGGGCGTGGACGTGGGGATCGTCACAGATATCGGAGGATCCGTGCGCGAACGTGTGGACGTGGCGAAGCTGCGCACCCTCAAGACCTCCGCGGGCCCCGAGTCCCCGCGCCGAACCCTCACGTTCGCCTTCCGTGGCGAGGCCGCGCACACAGGCGGCACGCCCCCCAATCGCACCGAGGACGTCTCGCCGGAGGCGTACTGGTACCGTCGCGACGCCCTCATCGGCGCCGCGGAGTTCTTGCAGGAGCTGAACACGCGTTGGAAAATGGCGGGTCACCCAAAGGAGGAGCTGCTGCTGCTCCGATGCAGCACGCCGATGGCCAACGGCAAACCACACTCCAACGGCTACACCACCATTACGGCGGACCAAGAGCTGGAGGTGTCCGTGCCCGTGTATCTGCAGGCCGAGACCGAACGTTTGGCCAAAGAGGCGGCACACGAGGTGAAGCGACGCAAGGACGTGACGATGGAACTGCTTCCCTCAACTCAGAACGACGAAGATGTCGCGTCGGTGGACGCGGAGCAGTTTTCCGCCGCGATGCGTATCCCCGGCATCGTGGAACGCATCGTGCGCGAGGCCATCTCGGACCAGCCCGGCACCGGTATGGCGTGCTACACGGTGACGGACTTCTGCCTCACTCCAAACGGCAGTCTGCAGTGCAAGGTAGATCTGCGCCACACCGATCCCACCACGTGCCTGCACATCCGCCTGCAGCTGGACGCGGAGCTGGCCCCGGTGCTCCAGATCCTCGGCACCACACCGGACGCCAAGACCTTCGTGTCGGAGACGGGATACGTGCAGTTGGACCAGCAGATGGCCCTGGTAAAAGCACAGATCGCAAAGCGCCTCGCCATCCGCGCATTGCCTGTGCCCTCTATGCCCGGTCATGACGCCCGTACTCTGGCCCAGGCCGGCGTGCCCTCGGGCATGAACTTCCTCGAGCACAACGGCATCAGCCACAACCCCAACGAGGACCTGCCAGCGATCAGCTACCGCAACGGCACCGCCGTCTCCCACGAGTATCTGGCGCGGCGCCTGGGCGTCACGCTCAAGCCTTCCGCGGCCTGACGGCGCGTGCCAACGCGCCCTCCTTCCCCTATACTCCTACCACTCCCCCATCTCACCATGCGCCGCTCCGCCGTCCTCCTCGCCTGCTCCACCCTCGCCCTCGCCCTCGCCGGGTGTGGATCCCCCACCGCGTCCGTTACGCCCGCCACCGACCTGTCGGCCGCAGTAATGGCCGCGCCGGAGCTCAACGTATTTGGTGTCTCCGTCGGCAAGACCGAGGTGGATGGAATGCTGCGCCGCTCGGGCCCCTACACGGTCTTCGCCCCCACGGACGCTGCCTTCGCTTCTCTGCCGGAGCGCCTCTCCGTCGCGGAACTCCTGAAACCCGAGAACGCCGAGATCCTCACCTCTTTGCTCGAGGGACACGTGGTGCAAGGCCGTTTCCTGGTGGAAGATCTCTACGACGGTCAACGCCTTGAGGCCGTCAACGGCCTGTCCATCCGCGTGTCACGCAATGGCAATGACGTCACCCTCAACAACGACGTGAAGATCACCACCCCGGATCGGTCGGCCGGCAACGGCGTGCTGCACGTGGTCTCCGCGCCGATCCTCGCCGGCAGCACGGGTCCATCGCGCTGAGAGAAATTAACGAGCCGCCGCAATAGCCGTCATCGCCGTGCGCAGTGCCTGGTGCACATCCGGGAGGACGATGCCCTCACGTTCAAGCTTGGCGCATGAGAGCAGGCAGTTGCTGCGTCCGGCCTTAACCACTTCACCCAGACGCTCGAGTTCCAGCTTCTCGAACGTATGTGCGGGGTCGACGATCTCACGGTACAGCTCCATCACCTCGTACGGAGATGCAGCGCCGGGGTTGACCACGTTGTAGATGCCCGTGGCTCCGCGGCCGATAAGGGTGCCCGCGGCATGCAGGAAGTCCGGCAGGTGGGTGAGGGAGTTTTGTGTCTCCAGCACCCGCGTGTACCGGCGAAGCTTCGTGATGAGACTGCGCTCCGACGCGGTACCGTCGAACGGCATGCGGATCCGCAAAACCAGCACCGGAAACTCGCTGAGTATCTGGTCACTCCAGGTCTTGGTTCGGGAGTAGAAGCTACCCGCAAAATTGGGCGGATCCTCCTCCGCAAAACCCTTCCCGCCGTTGTCTCCGCTGTAGATGCAGCCGGAGCTGACGTGTGTGAGGTGTATGCTGCGCTTCAGACACTCCTCCGCGAGTATGAGTGGGCCCGTGACGTTCGCACGGACCGTCTCTTGCTTGTGATCCTCACACCAGTCCACGTTGGGCCGACCGGTCTTGCCCGCGCAGTTCACGACGGCGTCAGGTCGGATTTCGTCCAGCACCGACCGGACGACGGATTGTTCTGCGATGTCGAGCGAGGGAATATACGCATCCGGGAACCGCTCCAGGAAGCGCTGTCCAAGGTACCCACGGGCACCAGCAATAAGAATGCGCATGCGTCCACGGTAGCGTACCGACGAATACCCTTCTACATCACTTACGGGGGTTTTTCAGACACCGGGCGCACAGGTCGGCCCGTCCAGAACTGACGGAGCATCGGTCACCGAAGCCGTCACCGGTGTGGCGGAAAGTGTGAGGGTCACGCCGAGTGCGAAGATCGCCACCGGCATCGCCAGCAGGCGCAGCGCCCTGCGCGGATCTGAAATGTCGACGGTGGGGACGGAGGGGCGGTTCAGCATGGGATGTGTGACTGTGTGTCTTGAAAGTACTTTAACATAATTTTTGTGTTATGGCTAATTTCACTGATCCCAAGGTGTCGTGCGCTCGTCCCGGGGATGCGCTATGCTAACCCCCGATGCCCAAGCAGCGTCGGAAAGCCAAGAAATCGGATCCCTCGCCGGCGTTACACCTCAAGTCGTCCACGCGGACCACAATCAGCGCCATAGCGCAGATCTGCGCGGGCGTGTTCCTGCTACTCGTGCTGCGCGGGATGGCCGGCCGCGCGGGTGATTTGCTTCAGGGGTTCATCACGGGCGTCGTGGGCGTGTACGGCGTGGTCATCCCGGCAGCGCTTATGGTCTCGGGGGTGCTCCAGTGGTTCGTGCCAGCCAAGTCGCTCCAGGGCATTCGTACCGTAGGCCTGGTTGTTTCTATTGCGTCGTTCCTGGGCCTCATGCACCTTCGTCTCCCGTTCCAGGACGCGCTCAACGGCGCGGGAAAGGGCGCGGGGCTCGTGGGCTTCTTCATGAGCATGCCGTTCAACGGCAGCATCTTCAGTCCGCCAGTGGGGTACACCGTGCTCGGCGCAGCACTCCTTATTGGGCTGTTCGTGGCTTTTGAGCCCGACATGGGCGCCGTGATGCGCCTCCTTAAGGGTGAGCGCGCGGCGGAGCCCCCGGCCAAGCGCAAGCGGGCCGTGGCCGAGGAGGAGGACGAGCCGCAGGCGGACGATGACAAGTGGGCCTCCAAGCGCAAGGTGACGGCGCAGGAGGACGAAGACGAAGATGAGGATCTCATCGAGCGCGACGAGGAACCGCCAGAGCTCAATATCGTGCGCCCCCTCTTTGCGCAGGCCGCCGGCAAGGGCGCGGCCCCGAAGCCCGTCGTCAAGAAGAAGAGCGACGAGCTGGAGATGAAGGACACGCGCTTCGAGGAGTGGACGTTCCCGACGTTCGACTTGCTGGAGGAATCGCAGAGCGTGCTACACGTGGATGACGAGGAACTCAAGCGCCAGGCCAAGCTCATCGAGGAGAAGCTCAACGAGTTCGGCATCTCCGTCACGATGCGTGATGCGCGCCCCGGCCCCACCGTCACGCAGTTCACCCTGCAACCATCGGAAGGCGTGAAACTCAGCAAGATCGGATCCCTCAAAGACGACCTCTCACTCGCCCTCGCTGCGCAGAGCCTCCGCATCGAGGCGCCGATCCCCGGCAAGTCGCTCGTGGGCATCGAGATGCCCAACTCCAAACGGAGCACCGTGCACCTGCGAGAGATCCTGGAGAGCCCGTCGTTCATCCAAAGCCAGTCCCCGCTCACACTGCCGCTCGGACGCGATGTGTCGGGCGAATCCGTCGTGGCGGCGCTCGACGCGATGCCCCACTTACTCATCGCGGGCGCCACAGGATCCGGAAAGTCCGTCTGCATGAACACCTTTCTTGTGGCGCTGCTGTTCCAGAACGCGCCCCACGAGCTCAAGTTCATTCTCATCGATCCCAAGCGCGTCGAGCTCATGCCCTACGACGGCATCCCCCACCTCCTCACCCCCGTCATTACGGAGGCCGAGAAGGCGCTCCAGGCACTTCGCTGGGCGGTAGCGGAGATGGGACGTCGCCTGCACCGCTTCTCCGAGGTGGGTGCGCGTAACCTCGACGAGTACAACGAAAAACAGACCGAGGAGCAGTACCGCCTACCGCGCATCGTCATCGTCGTTGACGAGCTAGCCGACCTGATGATGCGCCAGTTCCGCAAGGATACAGAGATGATGATCGCGCGCATCGCGCAGATGGCCCGCGCCGTCGGGATGCACCTCATCATCGCCACGCAGCGCCCGTCGGTGGATGTCATCACCGGCCTGATCAAGGCCAATATTCCCACACGCATGGCGTTCCGAGTGGTGAGCGCCGTGGACTCGCGCACCATCCTGGATTCCATCGGCGCGGAGGACCTCCTCGGGCAGGGCGACATGCTCTACATGAACGCCGCCACGCCGCGTCCGGTGCGTGTGCAGGGCATCTACACATCCACCAAGGAAGTGGAGCGCGTCATCAATGCGGTGAAGATCGCGGGCGCGGGCAAGATGACCGAACAAATCGGCCTAGGCGAGGATGGAGAAGAGGATGGTGACAACTCCGCGTCAGGCGCGATGGGCCACATCGACCTCGACGCCGACGACAACGGCGGCGACGAACTGTTCTTCGATGCGCTGCAGGTGGTGCAGTCTTCGGGGAAGGCCTCGGCCAGCCTCCTCCAGCGCCAGCTCAAGGTAGGCTACGCCCGCGCCGCGCGGCTGCTGGACATCATGGAGGAGAAAGGCATCATCGGCCCCGCCGATGGCGCCAAGCCACGCAAGCTCTACATCGACCGAATGGCCGGGTCACCTGCTGAACCGCCGGACGACCTCGGAACGGGAATGGAGGGGTGAGCGAATGGCGCGAATGGCGCGAAATTGTATATAAGTGCTAATTATGATATATTAATACTAATATCCACACTCTCGTTATGCAGTTGCACCCGCGCGCCGTCGCCGTCATCTGCGCCACGTTCGTCGCAGCCGTACTACTCGTCGGGGCCGTGTCCTCGTCCCGCCGGCTCGCTGGCGCGGTGGCGGGATTCCACGACGTCGCGGACGGATACGTCTACGCGGATGCACTCGTCTACGCGCGCGACCGCGGCATTGTTGAAGGCTACCTGGACGGCACGTTCCGACCCGACAACTCCATCACGCGTGCCGAGTTTGTGAAAATCCTGATCGCGGCATCCGTGGCGCGCATGCGCATCCAGCTCTGCCTCTCGGGACCGGATAGCGCACGCTTCACCGACGTGCCCAATCTCTCCCTGGAGTGGTTTGGGCCATATCTCTGCCAGGCCGACCGCCAGGGTCTCGTGCTGGGATACGAGGACGGTTCGTTCCGGCCCGTCAGTCCCATCAACGTCGCAGAAGCTGCGGCAATCATTACGCGCGCACTGGACCTGCACCCCGCCGCACCCGAGCCCCCCGATGCGCCGTGGTACTGGGCGTCCGTAACGGCGCTGCGGGAGCGTGGCGCCATCCCCCCGAGCGTCCAAAGCGTGGATCAGCTTCTTACTCGCGGCGAGATGGTGGAGATTTTCTACCAACTTTCCTTCGCTGAGTATTTTCCGGAGGTACACCAGGGACCGGCGACTGAACCTCAGGGCACACAGCTGTGGATCCCCACCCAAGACAACTACTATCCCACGATCACCGGTGACGGATATCAGGGCGATGACCAACCCCAGCAAGCCAGCTCGGCAGCAGTCGTGAGTTCTGCTCATGCAGCGAGCTCTGCACAGACTGCGAGTTCTGCTCACGCAGCGAGCTCTGCACAGACTGCGAGTTCTGCTCAAGCAGCGAGTTCCGCGCAAGCTGCGAGCTCTGCGCAGACTGTGAGTTCCGCGCGTGCATCGAGCGCTGCCCGGTCCAGCGCGCAGGCCGTGGCCTCGTGCACTGACACAGACGGCGGCATGAACCTCGCGGTCCGCGGGACGTTGGAGGATCCGCAGCACTACCCCATCGTCGACCAGTGCTACCACTACGATGAAGGCACGAACGCATACCTTCCAGTGGACACCTGCAGCGGCGCGGACTGCTACCTGTACGAGGTCTTCTGCCAGGACGACAGGTACGCCTACGAACTCCCAACGTGCAATTCGTGCGTGGCCGGCACGTGCCCCGTGCAGACGCCCGCGAGCTCGGCTCCTGGCGATTACGAGGACCCCATCGACGATCCCGAGAGCCCCCCGCAGCAGTGCACCGTAGACGCCCAGGCGTGGATCCCCACCATTAGCGATGATGGCCGCTACGTAGCGTACGTGCGCACGAATTACTACCAGGGAAAGGCGTACCTGCTCGATCGCGTGACGGGCGTCTCCACCCCCGTCAACGGCTCCCCTGCGGACTTCTCCACGAGCCATGAGCGGTCGGTCAATATCAGCGGAGGCGGCAATGTGCTCTCCTACTCCGTGGGCGGAACAGATGCGTCCTCTGGCATCTTCCGCTTCGACCGCGCCTCCGGACAGCGCACCCGACTCGTCGGGAAGGCCAGCGTCACGGGCCAGCGCGACCTAGCACTGAGCGACGACGGTAGCCGCATCGTCTACGCGTACAACACCTGCATCCTGCTCTACGATCACGCCACGGACTCCACGCGAGCGCTCAGCGGCATCTCCTCCGCGTCGTGCCTTACCGAGGACGTCCGCAATCCCAACTATAACGCTGCCCCGCTCTCCGCGGAGCGATACTACAACATCGAGCTCCACATCAGCGGTAACGGCAGGTACGTCGCGTTCATCCCGGGCACCACCTCCGGATACGGCGCCGCCAATACGCTCTACGTTGTGGACCTGCAGACCAACACCATCCGCCTCGCGGCAGCCATGAACGGCATCGAGCCGATATTCATCACCGACGACGGTCGCTATCTCTTCTACGCACAGATGCAAGACGAAGGCGGCAACCGCGGCTTCGTGCAGGATCAGACCACGGGGCAGGTGACGCTGGTGGACATCGCCGCTGCGCGAGCACAGCTGCCACACCCTTTCACGGGCAACTACGGCATGCCCTACGGCATCAGCGACGACGGCAAGACGCTCACCTTCATCGATCTCGGTCACACCGTGTACTACCCCTACACGTACGATTTGCGGACGGGTACCGCTACCGCGGCCCCGTCGGCAGAGGCCGCGATGCTCTTCGCCAGCGTGGCGATCTCGAGGAACACGCGGACGTACGCCTACGTCTGCGGCACGACACAGAAGTTCGAGATGTGCGTGCGCGAATGGGCCAATGCCACCGCCACGATGGTTCAGGATGCCGAGTGCCCGGCGTCCTGAGAGCGGACGGCATCAGTGCGGACGCAGCATGTAGTGCCCCGGTCGAGCGGGATCCCGGATAATGCGGCTTTTGCGGCGGAAGAGCGTGAGCTCGCGTCGGAGAAACGCCGCGACGCTGTCCGCAGTCACGGGAAGGCAACGCTGTCGCAGGCTCTCGTAGATCTCGCGCGGCATGGCCGACGGGTGGCGCGCTAGGAACGCGACCGCAGGGTCGTAGTAGTCACGACGCGTGAGCCGCTGGCCCTTGCTCTCGCTCGAGGAGAACAGTGTCGGAGGGCTGATGATCGCGCGCACCATCTCGGGCACCGCTTCCTCGCGCGGTGCTCCGCCGTCCAGCGCTTCCAGGAAGCTCCTGCAGATTTCCAGCTCCCGCTGCAGCCGCGCGATACGGCGTTCCACGAACGACCTGTCGATGTCTAAGGCCGACGCGATCTCGATGGGCTGCATACGGATCGATATTGAGTCTACGGTCCGCTGCGCAGAACGGAAAGAAAACCTGAGCGTTTCCCGCTGGGGCGTCCGCCGCTACGCTGTACTCATGCGGCGCTTTCTCCTCTCCACCTCCAATGCCGGAAAGGTACGCGAGATGCGTGATGCGCTTTCGGGGCTCGGATTCGAACTGCTCAGTCTCAAAGACATCCCGCCTGTGTCGGCCTCGCCCGAGACCGGCGAGACGTTTGAAGAGAACGCTGCCCAGAAGGCTCTCCACTACAGCGCAGAGTCCGGCTTGCCATCCATCGCCGACGACTCCGGTATCCACGTGGAGGCGCTCGCAGGCGAGCTTGGCATCCACACCCGCCGCTGGGGCGCGGGCCCTCAGGCCACCGACGACGAATGGATCCGTTTCTTCCTGGAGCGCATGCACAGGGAGAGCAATAAGCGCGCGCGCTTCGTATGCGTCATCGCCCTGTCGGACGGGACAGAGGAGCCTCGACTGTTCCGGGGCGTGTGCGATGGTGTCATCACGGACACGCTGGAGTCGGACTATCTCCCGGGATTGCCGCTTTCCGCTTGTTTCAAGCCAGATGGCCAGGATCGCGTCTTCTCCGCGCTGAGTATTGAACAAAAAAATAGTTCAAGTCATCGCGGACGAGCGCTCATGATGCTCCGAGAGTTCCTCTCGTGAAAGGAAATGCGATACGCTCCCGTCATGCAGTTCACTCTCGAGACCAAAGGCCACGGTGATTTTCACGATATCACCGAGAAGATCCAAGAAGCCCTGCGCGCCACTGGAGTCCGTACAGGTGTCGTGTGTGCGTTTGTGGGAGGCACCACGGTGGGCATGACGATCATCGACGATGAAGAGGGACACAAGGAGGATATCCGGCGCGCGTTCGAGAAAGTGGCACCCGTCGGTGGCCACTACGAGCACGATACTCCAGGCGACCGCAACGGCTTCGCGCACGTGCGCTGTGCGCTGATGGGCTGCAGCGTCTCCATCCCCGTCATCGACGGCGAGCTCGCGCTCGGGATGTGGCAGAAGGTCTTCATAGCGGACTTCGATTCGCGCCCCCGGCAACGGCCCGTCACGATCGTCGTCACACAGGGCTGTCAGGACTGAGCCCCTTGCCAATCGCCCAGGACACGAGATACTCGGGCCATGCCTTCCCGTCACTCGCCACTGGTTCTAATCGCATCCAGTCTGCTGCTGCTCTCTGCATGTAACACTCCTTCCGATGCTCCGGTCGCGGAGACGGGCGAATCATCTTCCTCACTACAAAGCATCGACGCGGCCTCGTCATCCGTACCGGAGGAAGCGCCAGTGTCCGGAGTGGAATTCGAGAGCCCTGAATGGAACCGATACGCGAGCGGCATGGGCTTCTCGATGCGGATACCGCGCAGTATCCAGCCGGGATTCGATCAGATGCCCGTTTCCGTCAACGTCATCGAGGATCCGCGCAGCAACCGCGTCTTCGTCGCCGCAGAGACATGGTACGACGCGGAGGGCGATCCGCACGCGGTGGGGCTGGAGGACCTCACGCACGAGAGTGGCCCGCGCGTGCCGTCATGGGAGATCGTCTCCAAGGAAGTGGAGGATGATGACGCGCTGGAGGCGTTCATCCAGGCACGCTACGGCAAGGACTGTCGCCTCGGCGAGAAACGCCCCACGGAGCAGGCGGGCACGTTCGACGTACGCATCGCCGGGACCGTATCGCCGGACGAAGGCGACTGCTTCGTGAACTACATCACGGCCATTCGGTACTCGCCCGCGCGCAAGCAGGTAGTGGCGTGGAACCTGGGCCAAGACGTCACATTCGTGGGTGCACCCGCGACGCGGGGGGACCAAGACCGTGTGTACGACGTGGAGATGGTCGAGAGCTTCCGCTTCGAATGAGTCAGGACTTCGATGTGCGGCCTTCAACTTCGTCGATCCGTTGCTCCTCCAGGCGAGCAAGTATCTCAGCGTGCTTCGCGGCATCACCTGCTTGCTCGTAGAAGCCTGCGGCCAGTGACCATTTACCGCGCGCCTCCGCCTCCTCCGCGCAGGCGCGCACGCCTGAAACGTCCCCGAGCGCCAGCAACTGCAACGCGCGCCCCTGGCGCAGGAGGAACGCGATCGTCCGTTGTTTGGCGGCCTCGTAACGGGGATCGCCCTCAAGAACGCGCATCTCCCGCTCGTGGATGACACGGACCATCTCCCTAAATCGCGCATCGACTTCCGACTCCACGGAGTCCGGGGCCTGCCCGGCTTCGTCGGGCAGATGGTTCGCGAGCCATTGCTGCTCCCGGTCGAGGGGCATGGGAGGGCAGCGTACTCGGGTGCTTGCTGCGCTCCAAGGACCATCAGAGCCCCTCCCGGTCCTTGGCCTCGATCGGCGAGAAATCGTGCGCTAGAATGCGATTCCAGACCGTCCGGACCAGGCGCATGAGGGCTTGCTTCTCGGTGTCTCCGATGGCGAAATCGCGCGTGATGGGATGATCCTCACGGTCGCCGACGAATTCCACACGGAAAGCGCGCGGTGTCAAAGATGGAAGTGCCTTCTCCAGGAGCACCGCGTAGAAGAGCAGCTGCCGGTAGATACCACCTTCACGGATCTCCTTCTCGGTTTTAGGCTTGCCGGTCTTGTAGTCGATCACAATGCCGTGAGCGGACACCGGCGAGTCGCGGTCGATGCGATCAATCTTGCCCTTGATGGGAATGTCCCCAAGGCGCGCGGTAAAGCCGCTCTCGACCTTCTCGATGTAGGGCGTTTGGCCGCGAAGATGCGATTCGTAATAGCGGGGCAGCTCCGCACGGCCCACATGCAGGAGGCGTTTGAGCTCGCTGTCGATCAGAAACTCGCGCTCGATGAGGTAGTTGTCGAATACGCCCACAAGTTCTTCCACGCCCATCGGCATCCCCTGCTGCATCCGCATCCCCCACTGCTTGAGCGCGAAGTGCACGGCGTTGCCATACGCGAGTTCAGTGGCGGGCAGCTGTGGCACCTCCAGGAGGTCGACACGCAGGAATTCCTCGGGATCGTCTAAGAAGCGATTGAGGGCGCTGGCCGAGAGTGCGTAGGTCTGCAGCTTCTCATCCAAGTACGCGTGGAATTCGGCGTCGAGATCCCGCACGGGCGAGAGCAGCAGTGTGGACGCTTTCTCCGGATCCGAGAGCTCGATGTCCCGCTCAGGCAATGGCCCCGCCTCTGCCACAAACGCAGAAGGGGCGACGTCACGCGCCTTGTCGCCGGACGTGCGCTCGCGCGGGCAGCTAAGGATGAGCTCGCGCTTGGCGCGAGTCATCGCGACGAAGGCGACACGTCGTTCGTCCTGGTGCTTTTCGAACTCCTTCTGCTCGCGTGTCCAGCCGTACAACAGATCTTCCGGAAGCGACAGGCCGCTGGGCGTGCGGCGTTGGTCCCAGTGACCCTCCCGGAAGTTCACCAGGAAGACTGTGTGAAACTCCTTGCCTTTGCTTTGGTGCGCGGTCATCAGTTGTACTCCGTCGGAGACGAGGTGCGGAAGCTCGTACGTGATCCTCAGCTGCCCGTATTCGGGATCGGTGTAGAACGCGATGTCCTCCATCAGATCCTCGTACGTGAACGCCGGCTCTTCCACCATGCGGCCGCGGACGCGGTCAAAGAAGGTCTGGAGCGCGCCAAGGTCCAGCGGGTGGATCTTCCCGGTCTTGGGCACGAGACCCGCATCGTGGAGCACGCGTTCCACGGTCTCCACCGCTGTACGCGTAGCGAGATGCGACTTCAGTGAGAGCAAGAGATCGCGTGCCGCGAGGATTTGCTCAGGCTGACGGAGATGAAGTTCCTCAGCACCGCCCTGGTCCAAAGTCAGTGTGAGATCGAGGAGGCGTGATTTCTTCTCTCGCGTAGCGCGGTACAGACGCGCAAGATCGGCAGGATGGCAGGCAAAACAGTCGGAGCCGAGGGCGTCCGCCAGTAGCGCGTCTCTTTCCGGATGCTGCACCGCGCGGAGGATGGCGATAGCCTGGAGCACGAGCGGATGCGTGAGGAGGTCCGCCTTGCCGCCCATGCGCACAGGAATGCCGCGCGCGGTGAGGACGTCGAAGTGTGTCCGGAGTTCCCCGTTGGTTTGTGTGATGACGGCGATCTCCTCCGGCGCGACGCCCGCCTTGATGCGCTCCTCGGCGAGATCGGCCACCATCCAGGGCTCCGCCGCGTCGCTTGGCGGTCGCAGGAGCACGGGTAGCTCCCCCTCCCCGGCAATGGCGGCGGTGAGATCCTTGCTAAGCCCCTCAATGTGTCCCACCAGGCGCTCCGTGTTGCGGGCGATCAGGCGTCCGGCGGCGTCCAGGATGGCCTGCGTGGAGCGATAGCTCTGTGTCAGCGTGACCACCACGGCCTTGGGGAAGCGTGTGCGGAACTTGAGGATATTCTGCAGGTTCGCTCCCTGAAAACGGTAGATAGCTTGGTCGTCGTCGCCCACGACGAAGAGGTTGGGCTCCTGATGCGAGTACGTGGTGAGTAGCTCGATCAGGCGGTACTGCGAACCATTGGTATCTTGGAACTCGTCCACGTGCACGTACTGGTACCGCTCCTGGAGACTGGCGAGCAACCACTCCTCACGTTCCAGCGCGCGGATCGTGAAGAGGATCATATCGTCGAAGTCGTACCGGCCAGTCTTCTCCAACATCCCTTGGTAGCGCCCAAAGATCTCTGCGAACTCGTGTACCTTGCGCGCGGTACGGAGATTCTTCTCATGCGCCTTGGTGCCAGGCTTGCTTTTGCCTTCCATCTCAACGGAAAACTCTTCTGCGACGCGCCGCAGATCGTCCTGAATCTTGCCCTCGCGCTTTACCTGCGAGATGCGGTCGAGGATCTCGCGCGTGCGGTCGTACGGGTTCTTGGGATTCACGATAACGAGATCGGGCAGCAGCGTGTCTAGCACCTCATTGACCTGTCGGTACCGTTCCAAGTCCGAGATCTGCTGCGATGCCGACCACTCATCGAAGAGTACGGGGTTGTCATTGATGACGTCCTGGCAGAAGCCATGGAGCGTACGGACCGTCACACCGTACGCGTCGGGGCCAATGAGCTGGCGGAGGCGGTCGCGCATCGCGGTGGCACCGCTTACCGAGAAGGTAAGGCAGAGGATATTGCCCGGCCGCATGTGGGTCTTTTTGAGGATGTTCGCCACGCGCATGGACACGGTCTGCGTCTTGCCCGTGCCCGGGCCTGCGATCACCATCACCGGACCCTCAATGGTATCCACCGCCTGTTTCTGGGCGACATTCAGTTGGGCGTACTCGTTCTCAAAGCTCTGCACAGTATAGATGCTAGCACAGCACCTCTATCCTCGAGCGGCATCCCATGTGTCCGATGTTTCCCGAGGTTCCCGAGTTTTGCTAATATCTTTTTTGTTGTATAATATACACATATGGAGAACCCGAGCGTTGAGGACCTTGTGAGAATCGTGATGGACGAACCGATTGCACCGGACGACGTGACATCGACTCTCACATTGATCGGCGGTTCCAAACATTTTGGAAAGCTTGCGCTGAACCCCAAGACGGATTTTGCACAAACCGAGGAAGAACTCGATGGAGAAACGCTGACACGTTCACTGCTTAAGGGGGTCGCTGGCAAGACACTCGAGGGTGCCATCAAGGGTCTACGGGCACACGTGCGAGGTATGCTCTCGGACGGTGTGGAAGGCGCAATGGCAAGAGACCTGCAATTTCCGGTGGATGACGCCATTGATGCACTCACGCTGGAAGTCGCTGCTCGCGTGACACGTCGTTTGGGAGTCACAAACTCAGATGATGCACTCATAGTGGCACTCGTGGCACACAACCATCCAGAGCCCAACTAAGAACTTGGCGAGAAGGGGCGAGGTACGTCTTCGTCAGTGACGAGGCATGGACGTCCTGCGTTCTGTTCGTGCTGTGCTCCGGTTTTGAAAAACTCTCTCTCTGCGGCCCATTATTGCAACAACAGTAGTAGGCACGCCCCACCCGCCGCCTCGTCGTCCACATCCTCCGAGAGGCGACCCACTCGCGTATCCCGCACATCCAGACAGCGAGTGCCCGCGCTGATACGCCCCACGCGCGCGCCGCGGGCGTCATAGAGACGATCATCCTCGGACACGCGGCCGACGGGCACGTCCGCGGCGCCATATACCCGCTCCCCCTCCACGCGACCCACCTGCTCGCCCCCGGCATCCCGGATCTCGGCGGAGTTGGCGTCACGCACCCGCACACTCCCGGCACGCGTGCCATCCTCCCGCCTCACGGGTACCCCGAAGCCACCACAAGCAGTGAGCACGAGGAGGCCGGTCGCCAAGAACGGTGCGAGTCGTCTCATGGACGAATCCTATCGCACCGTTCAGGAATGACAAGCTAGCTGTACGCTCACGCCATCGGATATTCTTTGGCGCAATGGTCGCACTTCTGGATCTTCTCCCCGTCCTTGATGAGATCGACCAGCGAGCCCTTGCGACAATGAGAGCAGGTCTTGGAGGGAGTGAAGGAGTGAACCGGAGAGAAGCCGATGCGCTTGGGAATGCCACCGTGCTCGCGGATGGTGAGTGAGCGAGGGTGGTCACGCATCTTCTGCAAAACCTTGGCTTCGATCTGACGGATGCGCTCGCGCGTGACGCCGAATTCCTTGCCCACCTCCTCCAGCGTATGGCCGATGCCGTCCCGGAGCCCGAAGCGCATCTCGATAATCTTGCGCTCGCGGGGCGTGAGGAACTCGAGCATCGCGTGGACGTTCTCTTTTCGCAGCTGTCGATTGGTCGCCTCAAACGGGTTGACGGCCTCTTCGTCCTCGATGAAGTCGCCGAGCTTGGAATCCTCCTCGGAGCCCACGGGGCTTTCTAGGGAAATAATGTCTTGGGAGATTTTCTGGATGTGCGCCACCTTCTTAATATCCATCTCCATCTCTACCGCCAGTTCCTCGAGGGTCGGCTCGCGGCCGAGCTCCTGCACCAGACGGCGCTGCGTGTGGGTGAGCTTGTTGATGGTCTCGACCATGTGCACCGGAATGCGGATGGTACGGGCCTGGTCCGCGATGGCGCGAGTGATGGCCTGTCGGATCCACCACGTGGCGTATGTGGAAAATTTGAACCCACGCTCTGGATCGAACTTCTCGACGGCACGGAAGAGGCCGATGTTGCCCTCCTGGATGAGGTCCAGGAAGGAGAGCCCGCGGCCGATGTACTTCTTGGCAATGGAGACGACGAGACGAAGGTTGGCTTCGGCCAGCTGCTGCTTGGCGGACGCATCGCCCTTGCGGATGCGGCGGGCAAGCTCCACCTCCTTGCGCGCGTCGATGAGCGGCACGCGGCCGATCTCCGAGAGATACATGCGGACCGAGTCGTTGCTGATTTCAAGCAGGTCGATCTCCCGCTCCTTGCGGCGCTTCTTGCGCTCCTCGTCCGAAAGGTCCTTGTCGCTGTCCACGGCGATGCCCGCCATGGCGATCATCTTCATGGAATCATCGTCGGCCTCGCCCATGGTCTCCACCTTCTCACCCTCGTCGGCGTCGGCGTCGTCGTCATCGGAGCCCGCAGCGTCATCGCCGGTAGCCACCTCTGCCAGGTCCTCGGTGGGCTCGGGCACGGCCAGAGGCGTGGCGCTCTTGCTGGCCTTCTTGTCCCAGATAAGAGCGTCCTTCACATCGATCACCTGGATACCGAGATCCACGAACAGGGTGTAGATCTCATCGAGGAGGTCCACGTTCTCCTCGGCGTTGGGCACGGCGGAGATGATTTCCTGGTGCGTCACGTAGCGCTGCTCGCGTCCTTTCTTGATGAGATGGGTGACTTTTTCCGGAAACCGCTTAAGGTCGTCGTCGGTGGGTTGAGCGATGAATTTCCGAGGGTGCGAAGCCATGAATTCAGTGCAAAGGAAGGGGCAGACTGGCCCGACGATCCCACACTACTCCAACGTCCCACCTCACGGAAAGGGCAAACGCAGGCTTTTGGGTAGGCATACGCCTCAGGACTGGCGCTGCATGAGCGTGAGAACCTTGCGATAGTCCTCCTGGAGCAGCACCTCGTCGGCCTTGCTACCGGCCTTGCGGGCGTCGAGCATCCGCTTCGTGAGGTCTTGGAGTTTGGATTTGAGCAGCTCCTTGTTGGCGGCCTTGACGCTCCGACGCAGTTCCCGCTGCGCGAGCGATTCGCTCCAATCCCCGAATCCGCTCTCTTCCGAGAAGAGGTGGAGGATCGCGGCGCGCTCGCGGTGCTCATCGGGGATCATCAGCGTTTCGGGCGTGAGCCTAATTGCGTCAGCCGGGGCATCGCGCACGGCGGCGTAGAGTGCGGCGCAAAAGCCGTCTTGCGGCTCGATGAGTTCGGGGAGGAGGGTACGCAGCCGCGGATAGAGGAGGAACATCCCGAGCACGATCTCCACCGCGGAGAAGTCCCGCGAGCGGTCCTTCTGCGCCGCAGGAGCCAAAGGCCGCGGGCGCGGTACGTCGGTAAGAAGTTGTTGCATTTCCAGCGCGATCTCGGACTTGGGAATGCGGAATGCCGCCTCAAGTTTTTCCACCGAGGCCATGCGCTCCACCGCGGAGGGAATGGCGTTCACGAGGCGCAGAGCCTTGCGCAGCGCCTCGCGCCGGACGGGCGGTGAGTCCAGGTTCAGCGCACGCATGCCATCGATCATCACGTCCAGGTACGGCGACGCACCGGTCTTCAGCAAATGTTCCAGCAGGCTCGCATCCTGCGCGAGGATCTCGCTTGGGTCCTTGCCCGGCAGTACCACCACCTGCACATCGATACCCTGCGCCGCGAGCAGCGGGAATGCGCGCTCCATGGCGTCCTGCCCCGCGCGGTCTTGGTCCATACAGAGGACGGCAGTCTCTGCGTAGCGGCGCAGGAGCTTCACATGGTCCTCCGTGAGCGCAGTGCCGCACGTGGCCACGGCGTGCGTGGCGCCGGCGCGGTGGCAGGCCAGCACGTCGAAGTATCCCTCCACGAGCAGCACCGTCTTGCACTCGCGGATGAATTCCTTGGCCTTGTGAAGGCCATACAGGAGGCCACTCTTATGGAAGAGAATGCCATCGGAGGAGTTGACGTACTTGGCATCGTCTTTGCCAAGCGTCCGTCCACCGAACCCGCAGAGCGCGCCCTGGGCATCGCGGATCGGGAACATGAGACGGTGGCGGAAGCGGTCGTAGATTTTTTCCTCCGTTAACTCCTTCTGGACACCCAGGCCCGCGGCAAGGATCTCCTTGCGCGAGAAACCGACTTTGAGAAGGTGCTCATACGTGGCGGAGAACGAATCTGGCGCAACGCCGATCTCGAACTCCTCGACCTGCTCCTGCGGCACGACGCGCTTGGCGAGGTACTCCCCCACCGCGGGATGCTTGGGCAGCTCCGCCGTATAGAAAGACAGCGCCGCGTCCAGGCACTCGCGGGCACGCTGTTTCTCGTCCTTCTTAGGACCGGGAGCTGCGCGCTGCTCCACCACGACACCCGTACGCTCAGCCAATTCCCGCAGCGCCTGCGGGAAATCCACACCCTCGATGGCCTGATAGAAGCTAAAAATGTCGCCTCCCGTCTGACACGCGAAACAGTACGCAATGCCCTTGTCGGGCGAGACGAGGAAGCTGGGATGCGAGTCGTTGTGGAACGGACAGAGGCACACGAAGTTGCGCCCCTTGCGCTGGAGCGCGCAGTAGCTGCCCACGAGCTCCTCAATAGGGAGGCGTGACTTGATGGCGGAGACGGTGTCCATGGCGGGCGTCCATTCTCGTCGCGGCGGGGGGCGGTGGCAAGCGACGCGCGCGATACTGCTCATGGCATCATCCGGACTCACTCGTGTACGCTGTGGACCGATGCGGATCTACGGACTCGGCGCACGGGCTGCTGGAGTGCTGCTGCCTGCTCTCGTGCTCGTGGCAGTGACGGTCATCTTGGGGATACAGGGGCTCTCGACGCCCGGACTGACGGGGCAATTGACTGGCACGGACGTTCCAGAAACCTGCGGCATGGGACCCGTTGCCTGCACGGAAATCGGTGATTGCAGCGCCGTGACGTGCGGCGGTACCGGCGGGGCGACGTGCCACGTAACCGGATACTGCGATTGCGACGCCTGCGGCGCCTGCGGGAATTCCGTCATCAACCCGGGCGAGCAATGCGACGACGGCAATCTGACCAACGGCGACGGGTGTTCCGCCGCCTGCGCCTGGGAGCAGCAGTGCAACACCACCTGCTCGCCGGAGACGGGGTGCGCGTGCGGAGGATGGGCGTGCGTGGAATCCTTCCCGGGGCAATGGGGATGCACACTGGGAGCGACCTCCAGCGCGCAGGCGGTCCAGAGCAGCGCGGGCGCCACCGTGGTATCGAGCCAGACAGGCGCGGCCAGCAGCGCCAACGGCGCGAGCTCGGCGCAGGCGGCCAGCAGTGCCGCGCCGGCATCCAGCGATCCGGGGTCAGCCTCCAGCATCGCGGGGGCATCGAGCGCTCAAGCTCCCTCAAGCGCTCTGGCAGCTTCCAGTACCGCGGGAGTTTCCAGCGTGACTGGAGCCTCGAGCACCCCTGCCGTCAGCAGCTCCGCCTTCCTGGACGCGATCTGCGGGAACGGCAGGGTCGACGCCGGCGAGCAGTGCGACCCGCCCGCGCCCCCGACGTGGATCATCAACGACTGCCGGCACCCCCTGGAGTCGATCGGATACACCCAGGGGTGCATCGGCGCGAACCAGTGCGAGTGCTACGCATTCGCCGCTGCAGTCAACAGCCAGTGCGGGGGCCCCGGCAGCACCACCTTCTCGCCGTTGCGCTGCCTTGTCCTCTGCAAGGACGCATGGTCCGGACCCCTGCCACCCACCAATATGACCGCTGCGGCATGCCAGAGCCAAGGAGGTACCTGCGCAGACCCGTCCTCACCCACCTGCGTGTGCTATAAAGACCTGTGCCCGGCTCCTCCGCCTGCGGTGTGCGGGGCGGGGAAGGCCTGCTCGGGCTGCCGGTGTGTGGCATCGGCGGGGACATGCGGCAACGGCGTGCGCGAGGGCTCCGAGGGCTGCGATGACGGCAACGTCGCCGGCGGCGACGGCTGCTCCCCATCATGCGCGGTCGAGCCCGGGTTCCAGTGCACGCCGCCGGGAACGGGTGGCGGGACGTGCCCCGCTGGAAGAACCTGTTCCGCGGCGCTGGGAACGGATGGCATCTGCCGGACGCTTGGACCCCAGTGCGCGGGAGGCACGCAGTTGACCTTTGCGGGCAAGTGCGGCGTGCCGTCGTGCGAAGGGCGCTGTTTCGCCTGCTCGCCCGACACGCCATGACCACCCCTCATTCATCCGCACGGCCGCGCATGAAGCCGGGTACGCGCTTGCGCGTCTGCATGGCGGTCGCGGGCCTCCTACTCGTCCCCCTCGTCGGCGGGGGCCTGTGGGTGGCGCAGGCTCCCCAATGCGAACTCAGCCGCGACGAAGTGCTGGAAGCCTACGGCCGTGAGGAGATCGCCTTCGCTCGCGAGGGCGACAACGGCATCAGCGTCTCCAATGGCACGCGGTGTTCCTTCCCCGTCACGCTGTACTCGTTCCGCATGGTCGACACCTCCAGCAACCAGTTCCTGCACTCCATCGCGCAAGCCACGGTACACCCGGGAGCGCAGACCTTTTGGCTCTCCACGCCTGAACCCTGCGGCATGCAAAACGACCTCTTCTACGGCTGGTTTTCGCATCCTATCGGGACGCACATCTTAGCCATGCCGGAGATGGTAGAGCATGAGGTGCACGGGCTCTTCGGCTACGTCAAGGGCAACCCGTGCTCGAGCGGCTCCATGAGCTCAGGCACGGCATCGAGCGCCGGCGGACCGGACGTCTGCTTGCCCGTCTGCGGAGACGGGATGACCGTAGCCGGCGAGGAGTGCGACGACGCCAATGCCGTGAACGGCGACGGCTGCTCGGAGACCTGCCGTACGGAAAGCAGGTCCAGCGGCGCATCAAGCCTGTCTGCACGAAGCTCCGCGAGGAGCGTCGTCTCGAGCAGGGGCAGCCCGGGCGGCGCGAGTTCAGGCATGGGCGGGCGAAGTTCCGCCGGAAGCGTCGATTCCAGCAGGGGCGCGAGCTCCGGCGCAGGCGGGCAGAGCTCCATGAGGAGCGTCGTCTCGAGCAGGGGCAGCCTAGGTGACGCGAGCTCCAGCATGGGCGGCGACAGACAGAGCTCTGCGGCGGGCGGCGTCTCAAGTGCGGGCGGCGTGAGTTCCGGCGTGGGAAGCAGCAACCAGAGCTCGGTGGGGTCGCGCTCCTCCCAGACGGACATCTTCATCGACTTCGGAAGCAGCGCCCGCTCGAGCACGCGGGGATCCGGAGGATCCAGCACGTCAAGAAGCGCTCAGGCGTCGGCAGGATCGAGCCAGCGGAGCAGCCAAGGATCGAGGGGCTCAAGCCGGTCGGGCGGGATCGGGCAGGCTTCGATGAGCAGCAAAGGGATAAGGGTGGTGGTGCTTCCCGACGGCTCCCTGGCCGACGGCTTCCACGCCGCGCCGGGCGGACCGCTGGACACTCCATCCCCGGCTGACGTCGTGGCGTCCTTCACTATTGAAGAGGTGGGCTTCCTGTGCGGCAACTGGCGCATGGAGGTGGGCGAGCAGTGCGATGACGGCAACCAGAATGATCGTGACACGTGCAGCAACCACTGCCTTATTGGCGAGGCGGAGGGTTCCGCGCGGTGCACCGTGGACAGCCAGTGCGCCAGCGGGCGGTGCGTGGACGGGCGGTGCGAGGGCTGTACGTCGCCGGACCAGTGCCCGTCGGGCACCTGCACGCTCGGGCGGTGCGATCCGCTCTGCGGGAACGCGGTGGTGGATTCCGGCGAGCAGTGCGACGCGGGCACGGACAACGGCACCGCCGCGGGCATCTGCCGCACAGATTGCCGCCTGCCCCAGTGCGGCGACGGCATCCGCGACTATCTGGAAGAGTGCGACGACGGCAACGCCGATCCGGGGGACGCGTGTGCCGCGTGCCGCCGCGTGCGTGTGATCACCTACGACCTGCCGGCGGCGCTGGTATCTCCGCTCAACGTGGGCCCCGGGGACGCTACGCGCATCGCGGTGTCGCATGCGCCGGCGGGCAAGACCGGGCCGGCCACCGTGCTTGTAATGGCAGCAGGTGCGTCGGGGGGGTGGGCGTGGATCCGGAGGAAGCGGAAATACTGAGCACCGATCGGCTTCCTTGTCACGTCCACTCGTGCTGGAACAGCCACTTCACGGTGATACACTGCGTCGCAATGCGTCTCGGACGTCACGCCCAATGGGCGGTCCCGGCAGCGGTACTTCTCTGCGCGACCCTGATCGTCGTGCTGCAAGACACGCTTCAACGTCAGGGATCCTCCCGGTTCCTGTTTGGGTACGTGACGATGTCCGAACCCTCGTGCACCGCTCCGGCGTGCGTCGTGCCAGCGTCCCTGTGCCAGGACAATGGCGGCGTCTGTTACCAAGCGCAGTGCTGCGACATCTACGGCGTCCTCCGCACCAACCACGGATCGGTCTGCTGCTTCGGGTTCTGCGGCGAGGGCGGCACGTGCGTGCCGAACTCCTACGGCGCCTCGTCCGAGCACATCATCGTATTGTACGGCGTCAGTTCGGCGGGAACGTTTTCGGTGCCGGGGGGAGCGAGTTCGGCGGGCGCCGCTTCCTCCGCCGGAGCGGCATCTTCCAAGACTGTTGTATCTTCCAAGGCAACCTCCTCCCAAGGCCAATACTGGTGCTGCAAGAGTCCCGGGGGCGGCTTGTGCCACGGGGCCTATGATATGCCGAAGACCAGCGTCATGTGTCCGGACAACGCCGTATGGAGCACCGACAAGCAGACCTGCGACCTGGGCTGCGCAGCGCCGTCCCGATGCGGCAACGGGACGGTGAACGCGAGTGAGGAGTGCGACGACGGCAACACCAAGGACAACGACGGCTGCTCTTCCGCGTGCAAGAAGGAGTCAGGCTGGCAATGCGGGAGTTCTTCCGGGGGCACCACCGGCCCGTCCTGCCCCTCAGGCACGACCACCTGTTCCAAGATCAGCTGCGACCAAACCGTGTGCAAGGACACGGTGATCCACATGGGTAACGGCTGCTGCATCTGCGGAGCCGCCTGTGCCACGTGCCCCTCCGCCCCCGTCTGCAGATGACGCACGCCAACGCCATCCGCATCGGCATCGGGCTCCTCCTTGTTGGTTCGGTGGTCACGGGTCTGCGACTCCTGGTCCCCCAGGAGCCGCTCACCGGCCAGACGGGCGGCTCAAGGTCCTCGGCTGACGCATGCGTGCCCATCTGCGGCGACTACATCGTGGCCGGCGCCGAGCAGTGCGATGACGGCAACACCGCCAACGGCGACGGCTGCACCTCTGGCTGCAGGAGCGAGGCCTCATGCCCCGCGGGGCAGACGATGTCGTGGGGCACGCTCACGTCCGTCTCCTTCGGAGTCCAGTGCTCGGGAGTGAGCAACACGTGCGACGTGCCGTATAGCGTTTCCTTCGCCATGCCCGCGAAGGGCGCCATGCGCGCCACGTACACCGTGGCCCCGGGGCATTGCGCGTCCGTGGCCGTGTCCGTGGCCATGGACGGCACCACGGTCGGGGGCGGCGGACCGTACGGATGGACGCAGCCCGGCTATCCGGGCGCCGGGCAAAATCTGCCGCTCTCATCGCAGGTCTACAGCAACGGTGACCTGCCGATGGGCAACCACGCGCTGGTCTTCACGGGCAGTGTGGACCCGTCCGCGGGCGGCTGCTCCACCGCGGGCCTGGACACCTGGGGCGGCACGGTCCTCATCGAGATCATGAAGTGTGAGCTCCCCTCCAGCTCCGCGTCGCAGCCGGGCGGGAGCCAGGGAAGCAATGGATCGGGAGGAGGAGGAAGTGGAGGCTCCGCCCAGGGGTCTGGCGGCAGCAACGGGTCCGCCCGCAGCGGATCGGCGGGAAGCGGCGGATCGGGCCGTTCGGGGGGCTCTGGGGGATCGGGCGGATCGTCGCGCAGCGGGTCACAGTCCTCGGGCAAGATCTGCGTGGAGAACCAAACCTGCTCGCAGATCATCACCGAATGCCTGCTGTCGGGCGGACGCCCCACCTACGAGGGCTGCCCGCCACCGCCATACAACATCGACAGTGGCAACTGCGACTGCTCGGGGGTGAACCGCAGCGCCTCCTCAGCCAACGGCTCCGGGGCATCGAACCGCTCGGGGCAGGGATCTGCTGGATCCAACGGGTCGGGACAGGGGTCGGCGGGGTCGAACCGCTCGGGGCAGGGATCTGCTGGGTCAGGACAGGGATCGGCGGGGTCGAACCGCTCGGGGCAACAGGGGTCGGAACTGGGGTCGGCAGGATCCAACGGCTCGGGACAGGGGTCGGCCGGGTCGGGGCAGGGATCCACGGGATCCAATCGTTCCGGTCAGGGGTCTGCTGCAAGCACGGACTCCAATGGACCCAAGTATTGCTGCCACCCCTACCAACGTCCCGACCAGTGCCCCGCCTTCTATGGCCCAGGACGGGGAGGCGGCCAGTGCCCGGATCAGCTGCAGTATTTCGAGACCAAGGACGCTTGTCTTGCCGTCTGCCCCGAGGGAGATATCTTCATCGGCCTCAGCAGCAGCGCGCGCTCGGGAGGTGGTCAGGGGTCCAACGCTTCGGGCGGAGGACAGGGGTCTGGCGCGTCCAATCGCTCGGGAGGTGGTCAGGGGTCCAACGC
>CAZYAK010000010.1:0-35098 GCA_964645935.1 uncultured Candidatus Peribacteria bacterium
AGGAACGCGGGGTCGGAAAGATCCCCCGTGCGTCGCTCCACGTTGGGCAGCGCCCGTCCGGACCCGCCACGCGTGGGCACGCGGACGATGGCTCCTGTGGCCTGCAGCGCCTCCACCATGGGAAAGCCGAGCAGCGACGTGCCGCCCGTCACCATCACCCGTTTGCCGGACCAGCGCGCCATATCAGGCGAGACCGTTGGCCGAGAAGAAGTGCGCAAACGCATCGCGGATGTACGCGAGTTCCGCGTCCCCAAAGCCCTGGTGGCACCCGATGTAGAAGCCGCAGCGGTTTACCCAGTCGGCGACGGGGAACTGCTTGGGATCCAGCTTCATCCACGCGTAGCACGGCTGCGTGAGCATCGGCATCATCTCGCGCGTCTCGACGTTGAGCTCCTCCAGGTGCGCGATGAGGTCGAACTTGGTAAACGGCTGTCCCTCTCGCACCACCACGGGGAACATCATGCACGCGTGCTCTTGCATCGACGCATCGTGGGACGGAAGCTGGCGGCGAGACTGTTACGGTTTGAGCAGGGCTTTTAACTTCTCGGCATTCCGTTGCCGCGCCGCGAGAATCTCGGGCCACCGCTCCAGCTGGCCGACGCCGAGAGCCGCTTCCATCTCCGTGGCGCGGAAGCTGTAGCCGCGGCGGATGAACTTGAACCGTCGCTTGATGACCTCATGCAGCTTCGCACCGTCGATGTCTTTATCGTCATCGATGGAAACGTAAATGTTGTCGCGCCCGTGGTTGGCGAGACTCCGGAGCACCTCCGCGTACTTCTCGTCTTTGGTGACGGCCAATCCACCCACGCCCGTGACGACGAGGTGGGCGATGTACGTGGAGAAGCAGCTGATCTCCCCAAAGGACCCCACACGCTTGCCCTTGTACGACACACCGACCGTCTCGCAGCTGTCCTCGATGATCTTGAGGTTCCGGCGCTTGGCGATCTCCAAGATGGGATCCATGTCAGCGCAGAGGCCGAAGAGGTGCACCACCATCATGCAGCGTGTCTTTGGGGTGATCTTCGTCTCGATCTTGGTCGGATCGATGTTGTACGTGACCGGATCGCAATCCACGAAGACCGGCACGAGGTTATGCTCCAAGACGACGTTGGCCGTGGCCACGAACGTGAGCGCCGGCACCAGCACCTCGTCGCCGTCCTGCCAGCCGTGCAGCTCCTTGAGCGTCGCCACCGCAAGGCTAAGGGCGCTCGTGCCGCTGTTGACGAACACCGAATACTGGCAGCCGTGCATCTGCGCAAACTCCCGCTCGAATCTCCGGCTGAACGGCCCGTACGACAGGCGGCTGCCGTTGAGGGCGTCCATGACGTTCTGCTTCTCCCGATCGGAAAGATCGAGCGTCCCCACACCGAGCTGGATGTCGCGTCTCTGCATGGCTGGGAGGATACAGGAAACTCCCCACAGACAAGAGACGGCTCGCCCCGGCAGATCAGGCACGCTTGCGACCGTTCCACCACCCAAACACCCACACGCCGAGCAGCCCGCCCACGAGGTAGTGCACCACCATCACGTTGAATACCAGCACCACGTACTCCGCGGTCTTCCCGACCTGGAGCAAGGAGAGAACGGGCAATTCCAGATAGTACAGCGGCATGGAGAGGGACAATCCGACGGGGTTGAGGAAGACCATTAGGGTGCCGCACATACTCTCCCAGTGCGGCGCGCAGCCCCGGATCTCGTGGAACGCAATGAACGCCGGCCAGAGCGCGGCCAACAGCCCGCACGCATGGAACGACCGGCGGCGGACGAGAGCGCTGAGCTTCTGCAGAAGGGCAGTCATGGAGTGGAGTGGGAGGAGGTACCACGATACCAGTTTACAGCCTTGAGCAGCCCCTCCTCGTACCCCACGACCGGCTTCCAGCCGAGCGCGCGCGTGTCGGAGGAATCCAGCGCGTAGCGCCAGTCGTGCCCCGGACGGTCCGTCACGAAGGAGAGCAGACTCTCGGGTTTCCCGAGAATACGCAGCAGGTCCTTGGCCACGACGATGTTCTCCTTCTCCGCATCGGCCGAGACGTTGTAGACCTCGCCATCCGTGCCCTGGGCCAAGACGGTCTCCAAGGCGTCGGTGTGGTCCGTCACGAAGAGCCAATCGCGCTTGTTTTTTCCTTGCGCGTAGATGGGGATCGGCTGGTCTGCGATGGCGCGGCGGATGACCACGGAGAGAAACTTCTCGGGATCCTGGTGGGGACCGTAGTTGTTGGTGCATCGCGTGATGCGCGCGCGGATGCCGTACGTGCGCACGGCCGCAAGCACCAGTAGGTCTCCTGCCGCCTTGGACGCGGCGTAGGGAGAGCTAGGACGCAGCGGATCGGCCGAGTTCTTGGGGCGGTCGGTATCCGCGAGGTCGCCGTAGACCTCGTCGGTGGAGACGTGCAGGAAGAGTGTGCCCGGACGGTCGCGCACCGCCTGGATGAGATTCTGCACGCCCAGGACATTGGTGTGCAAAAACGGCGACGCGTCCGCGATGGAACGGTCCACGTGCGTCTCGGCGGCAAAGTCCACGATGGTGTCGACCCCTTCCGAAAGCAGCTTCGGGACCAGTACCGAATCGGCGATGTCCCCCTCCACGAACGTGATGCGATCCAGCACGGGTGCCAGGAAGGCCTTGTCGGCGGCGTACGTGAGCTTGTCCAGGACCGTGATCCGATCCTTCGGGAAGCGTTCGACGTGCCGCAGTACGTAGTGCGAGCCGATGAAGCCGGCGCCGCCGGTGACGAGGAGATGCATGCGGGTGACGAGTGGGCGAGTGTGCTAGTGACGAGTATGCCACAATACCAGAACGTATCGCCGCACTGATCACTCGTCACTCGTCACTCATCACGAGTACGATGCTCAGGTGGCTTGCAAAATAGTCTTCTCTAACTATACTCTATCCTTGTCAATGACCCGTCTCTCTCGCTCTCCCCGTATGAAAGGCGTCCTCATCTGTGGCGGCACTGGCTCGCGCCTACGGCCCCTCACTCAGATCACGAATAAGAGCCTCCTGCCGGTCTACGACCAGCCGCTGGTGCTCTACCCGCTGCACACCCTCACGCAGGCCGGGATCCAAGATATCATCGTGATCTCTGGCAACGAACACATCGACCAGATGGCGGGGTTCCTCGGGAGCGGCGCCGAGTTCGGCTGCCGCCTCAGCTACCGCGTGCAGGACAAGGCTGGCGGCATCGCGCAGGCCCTCGGGATGGCGCGCGAGTTCGCCGACGGCGACAGCGTCTGCGCGCTCCTTGGCGACAACATCTACTTCGATCATCTGGAGGACGTGATCTCGGGCTTCCAGACCGGCGCGCACGTGTTCCTCAAGGAGGTGCACGACCCGCAGCGCTTCGGCGTGGCGGAGGTGGCGGCGGACGGCAAGGTGCTCTCCATCGAGGAGAAACCGCTCAGACCGAAGAGCCCCTACGCGGTGACGGGCTGCTACATCTACGACTCCCGCTGCTTTTCGGCCATCGACACGCTCCAACCCTCCGCGCGCGGCGAGCTGGAGATCACCGACCTCAGCCGCTGGTACCTGGACCGCGGCGAGCTCGTCGCCACAGTGCTGCAAGACGAGTGGGTGGACGCCGGGACTTTCGAGAGCCTGCACCGCGCGGCGAGCCTCGTGCGTGAGCGCAAGCTCGGCGCGGCCGCCAAGGGCAAGGACGCGGCGCTCGGGACCGCCACGAAGACGTCCGACGCACCCGTCGCGATCACGCGCTGACGCACGTTGAACTGGCCCCGGATGATCCGGGGCCTGCTCATGGGATGGGATGGCACGCGATGGCCTGGTCGCGTTACCGCAGCAGTTGCGGTTCGGTGATGAGGAGGAAGGCGATGACGTCCCCGGCGAGGGGATCCACGCATTCACCCCTGGTGCGGAGGAGGGCGAACTCCTCCAGCGAGAAGAATTCCGCCTTTCCGATGATGCCTTCGAGTGGATCGGTCTTGGCGGACGGCTGGGACATGTCCACTTCGACGATCCAGATCGGCACACACTGCGGGAAATAGGTGCTGTTGAGATTCACCCGCAGCTCCAACTTGCGCTTGCGGCGGACACGTCCGCCGGACTCTTCGCTGACCTCCCGATCGACGGTTTCCTCCTGCGACTCGCCCTTGATGGGCAAACCGCGGGGCACTTCCCACACCACGCAACCGAGATTGGCCGGATCGACATCGGGGAGCATCGAGACGTAGGCGGCTTCGTCGCGCACCAACGGTCTCTGGGCCGACACCAGGCCGATCTTCTTGGTTTGCGGATCGAGCAGGAACCCGATGGTCCCGATAGGCTCGATGAGCAGCGGCTGGTCGTAGAGCCCCTTGCCGTCTTGTTCCCACACAACGTGGGTGACGGTGACGCCCATCCTCGCGTTGCGGACGATGATGTGCGGCTGGCCCTCGACGGGGAGCCAGTCTCGATTTTCGGTGGCGCCGATGTGGCGCAGGGAACGGGGTGACGGTCGCACGGTGCGACTCCTATAGAAACGTGTGTCCATCCTGACAATGAGCGTTGAGCCCATTCGGATCCGAATGGACCGGGGTATTGTAAAGTTTTATTTACTTCCGTCAACGAGGGGCTGTACACCCAATAGCGCGAATTGCGCCCGCAGCAACGGGTGCCCGGAGGGCAGCTCCCGGCTCCACCGGGCCTCCGCGGACTGGCTATCCAACGTGAGCAGTGCGCCCTCCGGCACCTCTGCCAGGGCCGCCAGGGCCAGGTAGTGCACGGTGCGCGTGCCAGGCTCGTAGTTCTCCCAATCGGAGGCATCGAAGCCCTCCGTGGACCACAGTTCCTCCGAGTACTCCGGAGAGATCTTGCCGATGGGCAGCGTAAGTCCCGTTTCTTGCCGCAGCACGCGCACGGCGGCGTCCGCGACGCGTTCACCGTTGAGGATGCGCCCGCCCGGGATCCACCACTCTCCCTTGGCCGGGTTGTTGCAGCGCTTGAGGAAGAGGAATTCCCCGCGGGCATTGCGCAGCACCAAATTGATGGACGGGATCGGGAAGTACCGGACCGCGGATTGAAAGACCTCCTTGGGCGCAAAGACGGGATCAGGCATGAGCCGAGCATACCCGGTCGTAGACCGCGGCGTAGCGCTTGGCGAGATCGGCCCAGTCGTAGCCCGCCGCGTGGCCGGGTCCGGCAGCGGCAAGCGTCTCGCGCCACACATCGTCCGTGAGCAAACGGCGCAGCGCCTCCGCTGCCTCCGTAGGATCCTCCGGCCGCACCAGCACACCCGTGGTGCCGTCTTGAACGATGTCCGGGATGCCGCCCTCGCGCGTCGCCAGTACTGCGCACCCGGCGGCCTGGGCCTCCAAGAACACGTTGCCCAGCGCTTCACTGCGGGACAGTCCGCAGAACACCTGCGCCTCCGCGTACTCGCGCTGCAACACCTCGCCCGACAGGCGCCCGAGGAAGCGCACACCGTGGAGCTGGAGCTGCAACGCCTGCCGCTCCAGCGCGCGGCGCTCCGATCCGTCGCCGACGATATGCACGTCCGGACGGAGGCCACCCCCGAGCTCCGCGAGGGCCCGCAGGAGCACGTCCACGCCCTTCATCCGTTCCAGCCGTCCCACAAAGAGCACGCGGCCCTTCACCTTGGGGACTCCCTCGCACGCGGCGCGCATCTCCGCGAAACGGATGCCATTGGGGATGAGCACAGCGTCCGCGCGCCCCAGGGCCGCCGCACGCTTTTGGAGAACGGAGCTGATGACCGTCACGGCGTTGGCCGCGCGGTGCATGGACTGGAGTAGCAACGTCGTGTTGGTGCTCTGGCACGTGAGCACGCGCCGCGCGTTGGGAACGAGGGTGCGGCAGAGCACGAGTGCCAATCCCGCGTAGGATTCCAGTACGGCGTGCACGAGATCGGGGTGGAGCCGCCACGCCGAAAGCGCGCCGAGGAGCGGGAACAGCCACTTGTCGAGCGGCATCCCCCACCCTACGCGCAGCACGCGCACCGCACCGAACGTGTCCTCCCGCGGAAGGTCTGTACGCAGCCGAGCTGTGACGACGGTGACGTCGTGTGCTGCGGACAGCTCTTGAGCAATCTCTTCTGCGCACGCCTCGGCGCCGCTGCGTTGGGGCGTGAGGAAGGCGGAGAGAATGACGATGCGGCTCATACGCCCAGCTCCCGAAAGAGCGACGTATACAACTTCCCCACGGTGTCCCAGCTGAAGCGCTCGTCGATGCGCTTGCGCGCGGCTTCGCCCATCGCCCGGCGTTTGGCCGGGTCGTCCGCCAAACGCATGAGGTGGGCGGCCAGCGCATCGCGATCCCCCGCCGGGAACAGCAGGCCCGACACGCCATTTTGGAGTAGGAAGCGATTGCCGCCCACATCCGAGGCCACGCACGCGCAGCCGCTTGCCATGGCTTCCATGAGAGCGTTGCTCAAGCCCTCGCTGTAGCTGGGCAGCACAAAGACATCCGAGGCACCGAGCACCTCGGGGATATCGTTGCGCGCGCCCAAAAAGGACACGTCGCGCTCATACTGCGCCACGAGCGGATGCCCGTCCTTAAACCAGCCGGCCACCTGGATACGGAGCTTCGGGTACCTCCTCTTTGCGGCCACCGCGGCGGCAAGGAAGTCATCCACGCCCTTCACGGACTCCAGGCGTCCCACGTACGTCACCACCGTCTCCTCCGGGTTCGCACCGGCGGGCTTGGGCTTCCGTCCGTACGGCGCGGGATCGATGCCCGTGGGGATGACCTGCGTCTTGCCCGCGACACCCAGGCGCCTGAGCAGCGCTTCCGGCTGGGGATGGAACGTCACAAAGCGGTGGGAGGAGCGCAACACCAGCCATCCGACGGTCCATGCCTCCACCACCGCAAGCACCTTGGCCAGGAACGACCGCGGCCACCACGTCATGCCCACGAGAGCATCCGTAAGGAGGAGGACCTTGCGGCCAGAACATGCGAGCGGAATGATCGCAAACGATGTCCAAAACAGCACCTTATTGACCACGATGAGGTCCGGCTTTACGTCCGCCGCCAAGCGTTTTACAAACCCCGCGAAGCCCAGCGCGATGCCGAAGTTGAGGGGGTCGGGCAGAAAGACGTCCTTGCGGAAATGGACCGTGAGCGTCTCGGACACCACCTCCGTGCGCGTCTCCGCCCCCATGCTGGCGACCACAACGCGATACCCCAGCCGCTGCCAGAGCTCGGCCAGTTTGTAGGAGCTCACCATCCAACGGTGTTGCTCCTTCCAGTAGGGGCTGATGAGGAGAATAGTTTGTGGCACGGCGGGGGAGGGTACGCCTTCTTCGCCCAAGAGTCAGCGGTGGGTCTTGAGCTCGGCCGCTCCTCGCTCCAGCCCGGCGTCGCGTAGGGCCAGTGCCCGGACGATGCGAGCGTTGCGTTGCTCCAGTTCCTCGATACGTACGATGAGCGAGAAGACGATGAAAAAGAGGATACCGAGGAACGTCACCAGGACGGCGCTCTCTTGATTGCGGATGCCCGTCACTACGGAGAGGTACGTGAGGAAGTTGGGGTAGAGCGCAATAAAGCCGATCACGCCCCAGAAGAGGCTCCAGAGGCTGGCTTCCCATACGGTCTTCTTTCCGCGGAACACGAGGTTCCACGCGTAGAAGATCGCCGTGAGGGCGACGATGGGGACGACGATCTGGTAGGGCGTCAGGCGCATGGAAGGGACGGAGTTCGCGGCTACTGTAGCATGAATGGACAGGATTCCGAGGTGCCCGACCATGCCAAGAATCCGCGGAATGCAGCGCTCCTCGGACTCTTCGGCGTCGTGGGATCTTTATCGCAGGAACGACCGCAGAAGGATTTTCATGGCGGTCTTCACGCCCGTCGCGAACGACTGGCCCTTGGCAAGCGTGTACTCGGAATACATCACTTTGGCCGGGACCTCGGTAACGCGCCAGCGGTGCTGGGCACACTCGCGCACGATCTCGGTGCAAAACTCAAACCCTCGCATGCGAAGGTCGATCTGCTTGAGCGCTTTGGGCCCCAGTGCCTTAAATCCGCACTGACTATCCGAGACCCACTTGCCCGTGGCGAGGAAGGTAACCATGTTGCCGAGTCCGTTAAACACCCGACGGATAAAGGGGATCTTATTGCGCTGCCCGAAGCGATTGGCAAACACGATGTCCGCCTCGTCCCGAAGGATAGGCGCCAAGAGTGCTGGGATGTCTTTGGGATCGTGCTGCTCGTCCGCATCCAGCGTGACCAGGGCGGTGGCACCAAGCACGCGCGCGGCCTCGATGCCCGTCATGGTGGCGGCACCGGCGCCGAAATTCTCGGCATGGCGGAGCACGCGCGCACCAGCTTCCGCCGCCTTGGCACCTGTGCCGTCGGTAGAGCCGTCGTCCACCACGATCACCACATCGGCGTACTTCCGCGCCGTGGTCACCACCGCACTGATGCGTGTGGCCTCGTTGAGTGCGGGGATGACGGCGATGACGCGGGAGGCCGACATGTTAGGGGATGGCGATGAACGCAACGCCATTGCCTGGGTCGTTGAGGAGCACCTGCACGCCGGAGGCCGGATCGTTCACGTAGGCCTCGAACGCATTCACCTTCTGGTGAAGTGTCCCCTTCTCGTCTTGCTCGATGGTGGCCGTGTTCGTGTCGAAGATGACGGCGTTGAACCCCAGGGCCTTCAGGCGCTTGGTGGTGAGGGCATGGTTCCGCTCCTGGTTGATGCAGTTGAACATGTCCAGCTGGTGGTCATTGAGCCCGATCGTCTCCAGGTTCCGCGGGATGAAGTACGGGATAAACGTGCCCACGCGGTACAGGTACGGGCGGTCGGGAAACTCCTCCGCGCGCGCGCCCACCTCCTGGCGGATGGCGTTGTAGTGCGGGATAGTGGAGGCCTCCAGGGACGTGGCGGAGATCTTGCCGAGCGGATAATCCAGGATGTTGCGCTGCTGCTCGAACTGCCAGAACCGCGCGGCGAAGTTGGTGAGGAGCGAGCACGAGATGAGCACCGCGGCCACCCAGCGCGAGAGCGCGTCGGGGGCGCGGACCGTAAACGCTTCCAGCACCAGCACGAGCCCGAAGAACATGCCAAGGCCGTACCATGGCACGCCGTTGGCAAGCAGGATCCACTCGAGGATCATGAAGCCCGTCGCCACCGTCATCCATCGCAGCCATTTGCCCTTGGGCAGCCAGAAGAACGGCAGGAGCAGGACGAGCGGGAACAGCAGCAACGCGGGCATTGTGGTGACGTAGTAGCCCCACGAGTCGGTGTTCATCACGGTGCGCCACGGCAGCGTGATGTAGTGGCCCCATCCACCGGAGAAGCCCCAGTAGCGGTCCAGCTCCTCCACCACGCCGGTGGCGTTGCAGGCGGCATGGGCCGGGTCCACCTGTAGCTCCGGAGGCAGGCGCTTGATGGGCTGGCCATGGTCGGCAACCTGCTCACCCTTGAGCGCGATGGTCGGCGAGAAGTTGTTGGGCGCGCCCAAGAGGAACTGCGGGACCACGTTCCCGGAACGGATATTGTTGTGGAGAATCCACGGCGCCACGGCTACGAAGAACCCGGCGGCGAAGACGGCGGACGAGATTGCAACGGGGCGGATGGCCTTGCGGCTCCTCCATGCAGCGTACCCAATGAAGGCCGCGCCCGCGAGGACGCAGACGACCATGAGGGCCAGTGCGCCCGTGTCGGCCGGGAGTGTGGTGCCCTCCACGCGGGAGAGGATCTTGCTCAGGTTAAAGCCGCCGAACCGGGTGAAGGCGAGGAACGACAGGAACGCCACACCACCGAATGCCGACCAATGGAGCGAGGCTCCCAAGAGCACACCCGCCAGCGGCATGAGCACCATGATGGCGGTGGTCTTGATGGCGAAGGCAAAGCCGCAGAAGACACCCGCAAGCGCGTACCCCTTCCAGGCGCCACGACCCTCCGCGCCGGTATCCAACACGGGAGGCTCCGCTTCATCTTCGATGCCCGCGCGCGGGAACAACGTGAGGAAGAGCACCAGCATCCCAAGCCCACCCATCAGGAAGACCGCATTATCGATCTTCATGTCCGCGAACGAGAAATGCCCCACCAGCGGCAACGAGTAGTAGAGGAGGGCGCTGAGGAGCCCCTTGCGCCGCCCGAGCAGTGCGTCGCCGGAAGCCAGGAGCACGAGCACGGCCAGGAGGCCGGCAGCCCAGTTGACCATCATCGCGGCTGTGGGGCCAAAGACGCTGTCGTAGCCGAAGAGAAGGAAGCCGAGCGACGTAAGGTACGTCCAGTCGAACGGCGACATGGAGAAGATAAATTGCTGGTAGCTCACCAGGAGGCGCGGACGATTGAGGTAGCTGCCAAGATCGTCCCAGCCAATGGGGAAGGGGCGCACCACCGTGAGGAAGTTCAGGGCGAGGTACGACAACAGGAGCCAGCTGAGAAGCGGCACCACGCTGCTGGGTCGATACTCGCTCTCCCACTCGTGGGACACGAATCGCCGCAGCCACATCCATACCTCGCGCCAGCCCAGCGCGGGCACGGCCGCCACGAGCAACCATCCGAGGGGCGCCACGTAGACACCGAACACCGCGAGGGTCCACAGCAGCGCGATCCACACGCACGCACCGACGCCCAGCGCCACCACACCCTCCGTGAGCATGCGCGTGAAGCGCAGGCGCAGGAGGCGCAGCACCATGCTGCCCGCGATGAGCAGTTCGAGGAGCAGCGCCAGCACGAATGCGAGCTGTGGCACCACACGCGTGAAGAACGACGCCTGCGCACAGGTGAACTTGTAGGTATAGAGAAGGGTCCCCTGCTGCGTCTGGCCCACGGGGTTTAGGCAGCCCCGTGCGAGGAGTGCATCGTAGTCGCTGCGGTACGCGGCTAGTCCTTCCGTGGAGAGGTTGTAAGCCTCGGGTGTGGGCTCCACAAACTGCCGCACATCGCGGCCGTTGTCGGTGCCGAAGCTCAGACACGTAAAGAGGAGCCAAAGAACACCGAAGGAAAGCAGCAGCACCTTCCAGGGGCGCCAGCGCATGCGCACGATCCAGTCGCTGTCACGGATGTAGCGCCACACGAGGAAGCCACCGTACGCCAGGAGCGACAGAAGACCGTACCACGCGAAGGGCGCGGCGCGGCCGATGGTGCGAACGACGAACGGCACGAAGGCCACCATGCCGCGGCAGAAGGCGTATCCCGCCCCGGGCACGTCCGGCGCCTGCGGCGCGGGGCACACGAGGCTCACCGACTGCTCGGCGGCGCCGTTGAGGAGCACCGCCCCGTGGATGGGGACTCCCACGTACGTGAGGACGGTGAAGACCCCGAGGACCAGCAGGCCCACGAAGAAGGAGATACTGAGGATCTGGACGGTGCGATTCTGCATACCGGGGCAGTGTAGCGACTCTTTGGGGTTTTTGGTCCTTCGTTTTGAGTATTAGCACTAAAAACTACTAATCAAAAACCACAAACCCGCCCCTCTACCCTATACTCTCCCCGTGCTCGACATCGCCTCTATCCGCCGGCAATTCCCCATCCTCTCCGAGCGATTTGGGGAGCATCCGCTGGTATACCTGGACGCCGCGGCCACCGCGCAGAAGCCCCACACGGTGCTGGACGCCGAGCGGGATTTCACCGAACACGCGAATGCCAACACCCACCGCGGCATGCACGTGCTCGCCGAGCGCGCGACGGAACGCTTCGAGGGGGCGCGGGCAACGGTGCGCCACTACCTCAACGCCGCCTCCCCCGCCGAAACAATCTTCACACACGGGACCACCGAGAGCATCAACCTCGTGGCGCGTGGATGGGGCTCGATGCTGAAGAAGGGGGACGTCATCGCCTTCACCCGCCTGGAGCACCACTCCAACGTGGTGCCGTGGATGCAGCTCGCCACGGAACGGGGCGTGGAGATCGCATGGATCGACATCGATGATACAGGGCACATGCGCCTGGACCAATTGCGCGACCTGCTCGCGAGCGGACGCGTGAGGCTGGTGGCGATGACGGCCCTCAGCAACGTGCTCGGGGTGCGCACCTCAGTCCGGGAGGTCGCCGACCTCGCACACGCGGCGGGGGCGCTGCTCCTGGTGGACGCCGCACAATCCGTAGCGCACGGACCCACGGACGTGCAGGCAATGGACTGTGACTTTCTCGCGTTCTCCGGCCACAAGCTCTACGGCCCCACGGGCATCGGCGTGCTGTACGGCAAGCGCGCGTTGCTGGAGAAGATGCACCCGGTCTTCGGTGGTGGGATGATGATCGGCGAGGTGCGCGACGATGGTTTCACATGCGCCGACCTCCCCCAAAAATTCGAGGCCGGCACGCAGGCGCTCTCGGGCGCGGTGGGTCTGGGGGCCGCCATCGAGTGGGTGTCCTCGCTGGGCTGGGAAGACCTCGCAGCACACGAACACACGGTGCTGCATGCCGCTCTGAGCATGCTCCGCTCGGTGGAGGGCGTACACATCCTCGGACCAGGCTCCGCGGACAATATTGCGGGGTGTATCAGCGTCACTGTAGAAGGTGTGCATCCCCACGACCTCACGGAGATCCTGGGACGCCAAGGCTTCTGCCTCCGCGCCGGGCATCATTGCGCGCAGCCACTGCACCGCCGGCTCGGGATCGGATCCTCCATGCGCCTCTCCGTCTGCGCACACACTACCGTGGAGGAAGTGGAATCTCTCGCCGACCCCCTGCGCGACGCCATCCACCGCCTGCGCCTCTGATCCCATGGACCTCTACGCCGAGAACATCCTCGACCACTACAAGCACCCTCGCGCCAAAGGGAAGCCGTCAGACGCCAGTGTGGAACACGGGGAGCTCAACCCCTCTTGCGGCGACCAGCTCGCACTCGCGCTGCGGATCGAGGGTGACCGTGTCACGGCGGCCGGATGGGAGGGGGAAGGGTGCGCCATCAGCCAAGCCGGGATGTCGCTGCTCTTAGAAGACCTCCCGGGCAAGACCCTGGAGGAGCTAGATGCCTTCACCCCCGAGATGATGCGTCAGCTCCTAGGAGTTCCCGTGGGCCCCCGCCGCTTCAAGTGCGCTTTCCTGGCGCTTCACACGCTCAAAAACGCCCTCCGGAAGTCCCGCGGCCTCCCCGTGCAGGGGTGGCTGGATACGGTGCAGTTGACGGAGGAGTAGCTTGTGGAGCCGCACAAGCCCCGGGTACACTTTCGTGGCTTCGGATCGGCCATGCCGACCAGGCGTTTCGGGGTCGCCCCAAATCCTCCGCACCGCCGCCTCACGTCAGCCGCTGGAGCTCAGAGCCAGCCGAGCGCAGCGCGAGGCGACAAGAGAACTGCTCGGTTGGCACCGAAGAACTTGCACCACCGTTCGCACCTAGCCGCTGTAGCTCAGAGCCAGCCGAGCGCAGCGCGAGGCGACAAGAGAACTGCTCGGTTGGCACCGAAGAACTTGCACCACCGTTCGCACCTAGCCGCTGTAGCTCAGAGGTAGAGCACTCCCATGGTAAGGGAGGGGTCATGGGTTCAATTCCCATCAGCGGCTCCAGATTTTTGCGCGCAAAAATCCGGAGCGCCTTCGGCGTATGTCGTTTTCCAGAAGGAAGAACCTGCGAGGTTCCTCCTTCGAGCATCCTCTTCCGGCATGAAACGACCGCCCTGGACGTTCCACCTCTGAGCAAGCCGCCGTAGCTCAGAGCCAGCCGAGCGTCGCGCGAGGCAGAAGAGGAGCTGCTGGGCTGGTCTCCAGCCCTATTGAAAAGCTTGGTGCGGCACTTGGTGTGGATCTTCTCAGGGGAGAAACGACTGAAGATCGATAACTGCATCCCGATGATTCCGGATACGCTCCCGTAAACGGGGCTGACTGTATCGTGCGCTCCGGATGACTGATAGCGCGGCACTGTCAAGATCGATGTGCTCCGTCGATCGGAATCGCGCGCGGCACCGACAGATTTTTGCGTACACTTCCCGCATGCGGATCAACCGACGCACGGCAATGCTGGCCAGCTTGTTGCTCCTCTGCGCCTGCGCCCGAGACACGGCGCGGGACTTCGCGCCCGTCTCGCGCACCCCGGGGGTGGAGCTCTTGCGTCGCGGCGACGACTACGTGCAACTGATCCGCACGGCAGAAGGCGCCTCGGTCCGTCCCCTCCTCGCGCGCTCGGGATCATCGCTCATCCGGCGCGATCTCGCGGCGTGGACGGCGGAACTCGCCGAAGCTGATGCGACGGTCGTCTCCGTGGTGAACGCGCAGTTCTTCGATGCCGTGGATCCCGTGGTCGCGCGCCTCGCGTTCTCCGTGAAGGAGAACGGCGCCGTGGAGCCGGGCTACGGGGATGCAGCGGAATATCCGGGGCAGAAGCTCGTGCTCCGTCTGGATCCCTCAAGTTACGCGGTGGAGCCGTACGACGATCGACCGGAGAGCCTGCGCGCGCTCCCGGACCGTGACGCGGTGGTGGGTCTCGCCCCCGGCGCGCCCTCCTCCGGCGACGGCGCGGTGGGACGCACGTACGCGGGCGTGGCGCCGGACGGGACGCTCGTGGTCTTCAGCTCGCCGCGCTCCACGCGGGCCGGAGCGGTGGAGGTGCTGCACGCCTTCGGCGTCCCGGACGACGCAATGCTCCTCCTGGACGGCGGACCATCCGCGCAGCTCGTCGCGCGGGAGGGCCGACTGGTCCCGCGCGCGGAGCCCCCGGCCGCGGCGCGGGTGCCGTCGATCCTGGTCATACGGAGTAGTCTGTTGCGCGAGTAGAACCGAATTCAGGTCTTCTGGATGCGGATATTCCTAATATTGACATTTATACAATTATATTTAATAATATCTCTCCTTTCCGCCCTGTCGCCATGCGTCCTGTCCTGCTCGCCGGCGCATTCCTCCTTCTGCTTCCTACGGCGGGCCACGCCTACGACAACGCGCTTCCAGCCATCAAGGAGGTGACGGTGGTGGGGAGCAAGATCGAGGAGTCCGTACGCCTGACCACAACGCCCAAGGGCGCCCCAGTGCAGCTGACGCGCGAGTACTCGGTGCATGGGCGCTTGGTCCAGACCGCCGGTGTGCGCATCACCGGTCGGTCGTACCGCGGCAAGGACCTACGGACGCGCATCGAATCGCTCTACGACGGATCCATCGAGTACGGCATCCGCGTCGCGGTGTGCCCCGCCAACGCAGATGGCACCGTGAGCTCGGCGCCCATCGACGATCGCTGCGGTGAGCCGGGCTCGGTGGAGTTCGCGTACCAGCCCTCCACCACCGTGCGCAAAAGCGTGCGCCTGGACAAGCTCACCGAAAAGCTCGGCTCAGGCGACCGGGGCGACGACGGGCAGCAGCTCCGAGAGGCCACGAGCGCGGTGCGCGCCACCTTCCGCACCAAGAAGACCACCATCAAAGCCGCACGCGTGGGCCTCTCGTCCTGCAGCAGCGAGTGCTTCGTGACTGTGGAGATCGCCACGCACGACGGCGTCTTTATTGGCCGCGGCACGGCCTTCGTAAACAGCTCGGCTATTGGGCAGGATCCGTTCCCGGGCGTGACGGTCTTTTTGGAGAAGGACGTAACGCTCAAACAGCTGATTACCTACATCATCACAGTACGTGTGCGATCCAGAGACGCCTTCACGGTGCGCGCGGCCGAGGACGCCGATCATCCGCTGGGCGGCAGCGACACCGCGTACCAGACGCTTGCCTCTTCCGTTCTCACGTACCTGGGAGGCGGCCAGACCAACGGGCGGGGCATCGCGTACAGTCTGCGCTGAAAACAGCGCGTGCTATGCTCGCAGGCGCACATGCAGGCGCTGCGTTCGCTCTTCCGACGGCCCGCGTTCCACCTGGTCCTCCTCACGCTGCTGCTCGCCGCGGTGTTCGTGCGCTGCCGCGTGATCCCGCAGGACAACCACTACGACTACCAGCGCTTTATCGAGACCCTCGCCGCGGGGCAGGTGGATCTCTCCATCCCGGGGTTCCAGGGCGGCTCCTTCTTGGCGCTCCCCTTCTACCTGCTCACACGCTCGCCGCTGACGCACACTTGGTTCCAGGTGGCCGCGGCGCTGCTCCTGCCCGCGGCCGGATACTGGGCGGCCAAGGAGCTCCTCAAGGACCGCACACAGGCAATCGTCTTTGCATACTGCGTGGCGATGATGCCGTTCCTCACGTTCGTGGCGCTCCGGGGCTTTAACTTCCCGTCGTATACCGTGCTGCTCTTCGTGACGCTGGCGCTCCGCGCTCGCGGGTCGCGGTGGGCCTTCCTGGCCTTGAGCCTCGCCATCCTCATCAAGCCTTTCGCCGTGGCGCTGCTGCCGTTCTTCTGGTTGTGGGAACCCCATCCGCACGCGGGACGCCTGCGGGACGGACGGATGCAGTACGCGCTCGCCGCGATCCTCCCGTTGCTGTATGCCGCCGCGCAGTACCTGCAGGTCGGGCGCATCATCGTGGGGACGCATCTGGATATCGACCAGGGCAACGTATTCCTGTGGGAGCGCTTGCCGCTGAACGCCCTGCACGGCGTGCAGATGCTCTTCTCCATCCATAACTTCTACTTCCCCGATCCGATCAAGACGGGCCTGGGGAACCTCGTGCACTCGTCGCCGGTGTTACTCGCTTTCGGATGCATCGCGTTCCTCTATCCGCGCGGTGACTGGAAGGACATACGCCTCGCGCGGTGTCTGGGACTCTCGGCTGCCCTCGCGTTCTTCGTCGCCGCGGCGCTGGATCACATGGACCACTTCTACCTGGAAACGGCTGTGATCCTGCTGACGCTGGGCTCGGTGCCCTTCGTCACGCGCCGCCCGCTGCTGATCCCGCTGGTCCTCGTGACGCTGCACTTCCAGTTCTTCTACCTGTGGCTCCAGTGGCGGGGGTCGTACTTCCCGGACTTCTCGCTCTTTGCGATCCCGCTGGCGGTGGACGGTCTCGCACTCATCGCGTGGGCGCTCTTCCTCGCTCGAAGTACCCAATGGAAGGGCCTCCTACGTTGGTTCCTGGCCCGCACGGATTCCTCCCGCTAGCATGACACTCCGCTCACGCGACGCGTGTCCGCTATGCGGATCGCCGGCCTCAAAGACGCTTCTCACACTGCCATTCGGCGGCCCCGAGGTGTCGGGATTCCTCACAACGTACTACGCGGGGCGCGTGGAAGCGGAGTATCTGAGAGGTGGCAACTACGTGCTCTGCCGTTGTAACGCCTGCGGGGGAATGTGGCAGCGGGACATCCTGGACGACGCCGGGATGGCACGGCTCTATGGAGCGTGGATCAGCCCCGAGAAGAGCCGCGCGCGCCGGGCCAACCCCGCGCTGTCGCTGCAGTACGCGCGCCACTGCGCGCGGCTCACGCGTCTCTTCCCCGATCCATCCGCGGCCCTGCTTCTGGATTACGGCATGGGCTGGGGCGACTGGTGTCATATGGCCCGATCGTTCGGATTTCGCGTGCACGGCGTGGAGCTGTCAGAGGAGCGTGTGGCGCACGCCAAGAGCCTGGGCATCAGCGCCTCCGGACCCGACGCCCTGCCGGAGGGCCCTGTGCATTTCGTCTATTTGGAGCAGGTGCTGGAACATGTACCGGATCCGCGCCGGCTGATCGCCTCGCTCGTGGTTCGTCTCGTGCCCGGCGGATACATCCACATTGGCGTGCCTAACGGCCAGTGGGTGGAGGCTGCAACGAGTGTCAAGGATCACGCCAGGCTCCTGAAAAAGGGCGCCGCGCAGCCCCTGGAGCACATCAACATCTTCACACCACGGAGCCTCCGGACGCTCCTCGCCTCCTTCGATTGCGAACCGGCATCTCAGCGCGAGGGGCTCCTGCGCGTCTCCCCGCCCAAGCAGCTCTTGCAAGACGTCTGCCTCGCCGCGGCGCGCCTGCTGCCGGCAACAGTGTTCCCCAACGGCACGAGCGTGCTCTTCCGGAAGGCTCGCTAGGTCAGGCATCCACACTTCCGGTGCGCCGGATGCGCGCGAACCACATGTCGCGGGCAGCGTCTTCGCCCTGCTTCTCGGCCTCACGCTCGAGTTCTTGCAGCAGCGACCGCAGATTGTCCGCCGTGTCGGGATCGCGCGCGGCCAGGAGCACCTTGAGGCACTGGCGCAGCAATATGAGACGACGCGCGTCGCCAGCAACGGCGGCGGGTACGTCCGCCAGGGCCTGCTCCACGGTGGCGTAGGGTGGCACGCGGACCGCGGGCGCGCTGTCCGCGACTACGGGCGCACTGGTGGCAACACGAGAGCGCGGCTGCGTGAGGAGCCAGCTCACCCAGTCGGCGTATGCTTTCGAGAGGCGCGGCACTCCCACGAGCACGTCTTCCACATCTCTCATCTCGTTACTCAGCACACGGTCTTTCCCCTCTTCACGCAGGATCGGGAACATTCTCAGGTGGCTGCGGGCAGAGGCCACGGCCTGCCCGACGCCAGTATCAGCGACGGCATCGGACTCCTCGGCCTCCTTCAGCGCGTCCAAGAACTCTTCCTCAGCCGATGTCTTCGGGGATGCGGCCATTCCCCTCAGTATAGCGGAAATTCCCCGCAGAATCACGCCTGCGCTGTTTGCCGCAGGCGCGTGAGACGCGCACACTGGCGCCATGACCGACCTCTCCTCGCAAGACGACCTCAAGGCCCGCCTCACGCCCGAGCAATTCCGGGTCACGCAGCAGTGCGGCACGGAGCCCCCGTTCCAGAACGCGTACTGGAATGAGAAGGCCGACGGTTCGTACGCCTGCGTCGTCTGCGGGACGGAGTTGTTCTCCTCCAAGACCAAGTTCGATTCTGGCACGGGCTGGCCGAGCTTCACCGAACCCGCGGACCGCGAGCACGTGCGCATGATCGACGACGTCTCGCACGGCATGCGACGCACAGAAGTGCGCTGCAAGACCTGCGACGCGCATCTGGGGCATGTGTTCCCCGACGGTCCGGGCGCCACAGGCGAGCGCTTTTGCATCAACTCCGCATCCCTGCACCTCAAGAAGAAAGACGCTTAAGGGGCAGAAGACGGTCCCGGCCCGGCGTGCGGCTCGGAGGTGAGACCGAGATGACGAAACACATCCTCGCGGATGATCATCTCCCCCACGGTACGGATCCAGAGCACGCCCCAGATTATGGCCACGGTGAACCCGCTCATGAGCAGCAGCAGCCTGTACGTGGGCATGTGCGTGCGGCGCGATGTTGGATGGCGGCGGCGGAGGCACATGGGCGAAGTGAAATGTAGTGTAGTGTATCTCGACCCAGCCGCGCTCCTGGACAACCCCGGGATCCCAGGACGATACTCCGCCCGGAGCGGGCTTCCCGCACCGGTTTCCTGCATGCCATCCCTGTCACTCGTCATCCCGGCCTACAACGAGGAGCTTGCCGTCGAGAGCGTCGCGCGGCGCGCCTTGGAGACCCTCAGGGCCTGTTCGCCGGACCACGAGCTCATCATCCTGGATGATGCCAGTACGGACCGCACCTGGGAGATCATCGAGCGCCTGCGCGCCGAGGACCCGGCGCATGTCCGCACCATCCGCCACCCTCAGAACCGCGGCATCGCCGTGACCATCGAGGACCTGTACGCCGCGGCCACCAAGGACTACGTCTTCATCACTGCGGGTGACGGGCAGTACCCGCCGGAGTCGCTCAAGGACATCGTGCCACTCTTGGACCGCTACGACATCGTGGCGTGCGTGCGGCGCACCAAGCAATACACATGGCTGCGTCACATTGTTTCCTTCGGGTTCCGGCTGCTGCCAGTGCTGTTCTTTGGGGTGGACCTCAAGGATCCTGGCGGCACCAAGTGCATGAAGCGGGAGATCATCCGAGATGTGAAGGTGCGCTCCACCAGCGTCTTCGTCGAGGCTGAGCGCGTCATTCGCGCCGTGAGGCGAGGGTATAGGCTGGGTTTTGTGGAGATCGACCAGCGGCCGCGCGCCGGCGGAAAGGGGGGTGGCGGCAAACCCTCGGTGATCCTGGCTTCCGTGCGCGACCTCCTGGCCTGCTGGTGGGAACTCGTGGTGCTCAAGCGCGCGCCCTGAGGCGTTGGCGGGTGGGACGGACGCCCGGTAGCATGCGGCCATGAAGCGCATCCTCGTCACCGGCGCCGGCGGCGCGCCCGCCACCAACTTCGTCCGCTCGCTGCGCCTGGTTCAGGGCGAGAAGTTCCACCTCATCGGCACGGACGCCGACGAGCACTACCTTCACCGCGCGGAGACCGACGAGCGGTATCTGGCCCCCCTCTGTTCGGACCCCGGGTACATCCCCTTCATGAACGATCTCATCAAGGAAACCGGTGCACAGCTGGTGTTCGCGCAGCCCGACGTAGAAATCGAGTACCTCTCGGACCATCGCGAGGAATTGGCGTGCAAGGTCTTCCTCCCTGCCAAGGAAACGGTGTCAATCTGCCAGGACAAGTTCCTGTCCTTCGAACGCTGGAAGAAGGCGGGCCTGCGTGTGCCGGACACCATGATGATCGCGGATGAGAAGCACCTGAAAGAGGCGTTCTCCCGTTTCGGGCCCAAGATCTGGATTCGCAACGTGCGCGGCGCCTTCGGCAAGGGGTCGCTTCCCACATCCGACTACGGGCAGGCCAAGGCATGGATGGATTTCCAGAAAGGCTGGGGCCACTTCAGCGCCGCAGCGTGCCTGGAGGAGACCTCCATTACATGGCAGTCCATCTGGAAGGACGGCGAGCTGGTGGTGGCACAGGGCCGCAAGCGCCTGTACTGGGAATTCGCCAACCGTGCGCCCTCGGGCGTCACTGGCCTCACGGGCACGGGCCTCACGGTGAGCGACCCGGTGCTGGACGATCTGGCACGCAAGACGATCTTCGCGATCGACTCCAAGCCCCACGGTATCTTCAGCGTGGACATGACATACGACCGCGAGGGCGTGCCCAACCCCACCGAGATCAACATCGGGCGCTTCTTCACCACACACCTCTTCTTCAGCACCGCAGGGCTCAACATGCCCCACATCTACGTGCAGCTGGCCTTCGGCGAGACGCCGGTACTCCCGGAGAAACGCATCAATCCGCTGCCAACTGGGCTCCTGTGGATCCGCGGCATGGACATCGAGCCTGTGCTTACCACCGAGAAGGCCGTGGAGGCGGAGGTGACCAAGTACGAGGAGCGCCGCGCCCGTCTCGCGAACCGCACATGAAGACCGTCCTCCTCACCGGTGCAACGGGCTTCGTGGGATCGCGCGTCCTCACGCAGCTCCTGGCCGCGGGCTTCGACGTGCTCACACTTGGACGGCATACGCCTGCCGAGCGCGTCCGCGCGCACCTCTCGGCGGACCTGCGCGATCGCGCCGCGGTGGAGAAGGCCCTTGCTCCCCACAAGGACATCCGCATCCTCATACACCTCGCCGCCGCCATCCCCACGCAATCCGTGCCCACCGACGCGCTGGAGGAGATGCGCCGCGACAACGTGGAGACCACCCGGACGCTCCTGGAGCTGATGCCGGAATCCGTCTCACAGGTCATTTTTGCGAGCACACTGGACGTCTACGGCGCACCCCAGTGGCTGCCACTCACCGAGATCCATCCGCTCGAGCCCGTCACCGCGTACGCCGAGTCTAAGAAAGAGGCCGAAGAGTACCTATCGGCGGCGTGCCGGGAGCGCGGCTTCAAAATCTGCATTCTCCGCCTCACACAGATCTACGGCCCAGGCGAGGCGCCGGTGAAGGCCATCCCCCGCTTCCTCGGGGGGATTCTCGCCGGACGCGCCCCTGTGCTCTTCGGGGACGGATCGGACCTGCGCGATTACCTGCATGTGGACGACGCCGCCAGGGCCTTCGTGTTGGCGGCCGAGCGCAAGGCCGAGGGCATCTGCAATATCGCTTCGGGAACCTCGGTCTCCATCAAGGACACGCTCGACCTGCTCCTGCAGCTCTGCGGGTCGTCGCTCCGGCCGGAGCTGCGCGAGCGGCAGAAACCCAAGATGGACTTCGTCTTCGACATCCGCGCGGCGCGCCGAGACCTGGGCTTTGAGCCCTCGGTGCCGTTCGAGGCGGGACTCCGCACGGAGATCGACGCGATGCGTTCCGCCCTCACTTCGTCATGACGATCTTCCTGGATTTCGACGGGACGCTGCTGGACCAGTTTCCGCGGCTGATCGCCGCACACCGCAAGGCGCTCGGTACGCACCCAATGACCATTACGCCCGATGCGTACTGGGCGCTCAAGCAAGGCGCCGTCCCCGAATCCGAGATCCTCGACCGTCACTACCCCGACGTCCCTGCAGAGGAATACCTACAGACGCGCCTGTCCCTCCTGGAGACGCCTGAATTGCTGGCGGAGGACCGCCTCTTTCCTGACGCGCTTGAGTCGCTCAGGACCCTCCGGGCGGGCCATGACCTGATGATCGTAACCGTGCGCGCCGAGCGCGGCCTCCTGGACGCGCAAGTGGAGGCGCTCGACCTCACGGGCGCCGTATCTCGCGTGCTCACGGCCCCCAGCGGCTCCGCGCCGTGGGAGGTGAAGGCGGGCTTGATGCGGCCGTACGCGAAGCCGGGCGACTGGATTATCGGCGACACCGAGGCAGATATCCGCGGCGGCAAGCTGGCGGGTATCCACACGTGCGGCGTGACTTCGGGCATCCGGTCGGCGGCGTATCTGCAGTCTCTTGAGCCCGATCTCGTGGTCCCGGGCATCGCCGAGGCCGCGCGGGCCATTCTCGCCTTGCGCACCTGATAGTGCTGCATCGGGCACCCTGACGTACTGGAACGCCCGAAACGGGATTGGTACGGAACCCACTGGACGGGTAGATTGCCCCTCAGTGGAGCCTTTGCCCTTCCCCGACGTCAGCTTCGTCATCCCCGTGCACAACGAGGCCCCTTCGCTGGAGGCCTTGCACCGGGGTATCGCTGCGGTCTGCGAAGCGGAGCACATCGCGTGCGAGATGGTCTTTGTCGACGACGGATCCAGCGATGACAGCTTCCGAGTGCTCCGGGAAATCGCCGGACGCGATCCGCGCGCCAAAGTCATCCGCCTCCGCCGGAATTTTGGGCAGACGGCGGCACTTTCGGCCGGAATCCGAGGCAGCTCCATGCCCGTGGTCGTGACGCTCGATGCCGATCTCCAAAATGACCCTGCAGACGTCCCCCTGCTGCTGAGGGAACTGGAAAAGGGCTACGACGTGGTATCCGGGCGCCGGGCCGATCGGAAAGACAACCCTCGCAAGAAACTCTCCTCGTTCCTGGCCAACCGGCTCATCGCCCGGGTGACGGGCGTGGCGCTCACCGACTACGGCTGCACGCTTAAGGCGTACCGCCGAGAGTTCATCGCCAGCGCCCCGCTCTACGGCGATATGCACCGCTTCATGCCCGTCTTCGCGGCGACCCACGGAGCGCGGATCACAGAGATTCCAGTACGCCACCACGCGCGCGCGCACGGGCGGTCGCACTACGGCATTTTCTGGCGCACGGGGCGCGTGGCGCTGGACCTCGTGACCGTAAAGTTCCTGCACACGTTTATTGCGCGCCCCATGCATTTCTTCGGCGGCGTGGGATCGGTATTCCTGCTCTCGGGCATTGCATGCGGGGGCGCTGCATTGGTCCTGAAGCTCCTGCACCTCAAAGACCTCGTCTCCACTCCGCTCACCCTCGTATCCGTGTTCCTGTTCAGTGTGGGAGTGCAATCGCTCCTCCTGGGACTGCTCGCGGAGCTGCTCATCCGCATTTACTTCGATCACCCGGGCCGCCAGTCCTTCGAGGTGGCCGAGCGGATCAACTGACGCTTTCTCTCGTACACTCCGCACGCTATGACGACCGCCTACGCCTTCGGCAAGAATTGGGAGCGCTTCGTGGCGACGGCGCTCACGCCCGCCAAGGAGCGCGAGGCCGTCGCGTCGCTTACGGCCTTTACGGGCCTCGCGGACCTCAGGGGCAAATCCTTCCTGGACATCGGCTGCGGAAGCGGGCTCTTCTCCCTGGCGGCGCACACCCTGGGCGCAGACTCGGTGACGAGCTTCGACGTTGACCCGTTCTCGGTCCAGACCACGCGCTTCCTGCACGAGCGTGCCGGCAAGCCGGCTAGCTGGACCGTTGGGGAGGGGTCGGTATTGGACCCTGCATACCTGCAGACGGTGGGGACGCACGACCTCGTGTACTCCTGGGGCGTGCTCCACCACACGGGCAAGATGCGCGAGGCAATCTCCAACGCCGCGGACCGCGTGAAGCCGGGTGGGCTTCTCTACATCGCCATCTACAACACCGCAGACACCTGGGGACCCCACGCCGACGGCCGCATAGGGCCCGCACGGTTCTGGGAGAAGGAGAAGAAATTCTACGTGTCCTTGCCCGCCTGGATACAACGCTGCGTGGACGCGGCCGCGATGACGGCGATGGTGGCCGGGTACCTGGTGACGTTCCAGAATCCCGTCCGCAAAATCCGGGAGCATGCAGCGAAATACCGCGGTATGGACTGGGCTACCGACATCCGCGACTGGCTGGGCGGCTACCCCTACGAGCACGCCCGCGCTCACGAGGTATTCGCCTGGGTGAAGGGCAAAGGCTTCACACTCGAGAACCTCCGGGCCTGGAACGACCTGCGCAACAACGAGTTCCTCTTCCGGAAACACTGAACGTCCCGCACGGATCCTGTATAAGGAAGGCATGTGCGGCATCGCGGGCATCATCGCATTCGGTGGCAGCGCCGACCCGGGGGAGATCCGTCGCATGACGGATGCGTTGCGGCATCGCGGTCCCGACGGCGAAGGTGTCTTCACGAGTGGACCCCTGGGCCTGGGGCACCGGCGCCTGTCCATCCTGGACGTCTCGGACGCGGGCGCGCAGCCCATGGCAACGTCGGACGGAAGGCGCGTGCTCACGTTCAACGGCGAGATCTACAACTTCCGCGAGGAGCGTGCACACCTGGAAGCGCAGGGGGTCCGGTTCCGCTCCGGGACGGACACCGAGGTGCTCTTGGAACTATTTGCTCGGGAGGGCCCGGCCTGCCTGGACCGCTTGCGCGGGATGTTCGCCTTCGCGGCTGCGGACCTGGAACGGCGGGAAGTCCTATTGGCCCGTGACCGCATCGGGAAGAAGCCGCTGTACTACTTTGTCAACGACCGCCGGATGGCCTTCGCCTCGGAAATGGCGGGCCTGCGTGTGCTCTCGGACTGCCCGCGCGGCATCGATGCCGAGGCCGTGCGCCACTCACTCGTTTTCGGGTACGTTCCCGCCCCTGCCACGGGCATCGCGGGCATTCGCAAGCTCCCAGCCGCACACGCGCTCACCGTGCGATGGGACACAGGCGAAGTCGCACTGAAGCGCTACTGGTCGCTTCCGACGGACACGCTGCGCGATGATCCCCACTCGCTGCGCCAGGAGCTAGACCGGCTCCTCTCCGAAGCCGTGCGGATGCGTCTCGTCTCAGACGTGCCGCTCGGCGCCTTCCTCTCCGGCGGAGTGGATTCCTCAGCGGTAGTGGCGCACATGCGCAGGCATGCGCCAGACGTGCGGACCTTCTCGATCGGATTCCGCGGGCTGCGGAGCGAAATCCCGGATGCCGAGCGTGTCGCGTCGCACGTAGGGGCGCATTCCACTACCGAGATGCTGGAGGCGGACGTGCTCGCAGAGCTCCCGGCGATCGTCGCCGCGTACGGCGAACCCTACGGCGACCCGTCCTGCATCCCGACCTATTTCCTCTGCCGCCATGCGCGTCGCCATGTAACGGTGGCGCTCAGCGGCGACGGCGGAGACGAAAACTTTGGGGGATACGCACGGTATCCCATCGCCGCGTTCTCCGCGCAGATGGATCGCCTGCCGCGACTGCTCCTGGGAGGGCTGCGCAACGCCGCCGCGCTCGCGCGCGTACTGCGGCGGGACACCTTCACCTACCGCTCGCTACTCTTTCTGGACTCACTCAAGACGCCGCTTCCGTTCCGGATGCTGGACTACATGGGCAACTTCACGGAGGACGAGCTGCGGGCGGTGGCGCGGAGTCCCGTCCTTGCAGATGCGGGGGCGTCGCGGCGGATGCTCCAAGAATCCGTAGCGCCCGAGCTCCGTGGAGACGGCGACGTGCTCAACGACGCGATGCGCATGGATATCCTCACCTACCTAGCCGACGACCTGATGCCCAAGGTAGATCTGGCTTCTATGGCACACGGGCTGGAGGTGCGCTCGCCATTCCTGGACCAGGAAGTGGTCGCCTTCGCGGCGCGGATCCCCTCCGCACTCAAGGTGCAGGGGCGCCGCACCAAAGTGCTGCTCAAGGAAGCTGTGGCACCGCTCCTCCCGCCGGAGACACTCCGCAAGCGCAAGCAAGGGTTCCGCCTGCCGATGGACGAATGGTTCCGTGGCCGCGACCGCGAGCGCATCCGCGCCGAGCTCCTGGACGCGCCGGCAGCCATGTGGGAGCTCTTCGACCGTGCCGGCGTGGAGCGCTTCTGGAACGACTACGTGGGGTCGCCCACAGACCGGTCGCCACAGGTATTCATGCTGCTGTGGATGCGCCATTGGATTGCCACCCTCGCGTGACGATGCGAGCATGACGCCGTCCCCTCTGACCCCCATGGACGACAGCGTGCCATCGGCAAACACACGCCGGCTCTCCGCGTGGCTGCTTGGGGTCGGGGCTGTGGTGGGCGTCGCGTGGTTCGCGTTCCAGCTCTCGTATCCGCCCCTCTTCCGGGGCTTGGTGTGCTGTGATTCCACGGTCTACACCACGTACGCACGTATGCTGGTGCGTCCCATCGGAGACATGCGGACCCTACCCGCGCCAGAAGCCGAGCAGCGCGACCGCGCGGCGATGCCCGCAACGACCGGCACGGCAGCTCCGAGGTGGATGATCCTGGTACGGACCCTATTCGTGAGCACGGGGAAATACGTGCCTGGCTACGGCTTTTTCCTCGCGGCGCACATTCTCCTCTCCAACGCCACCGGGGGGCTGCTTCCATGGCTAGAGACCTCGCTCGTCACCTCCTTGCTTCTCCAGACGGGCGCGCTCTGGTTTTTCTGGAGCAGCCTCAACCGCGGGGGGATACGGACACCGGCCTGGGCGCTGGCTCTGGCGCTGGCGCACCCTCTGCTGGCCACCCACGCGGCGCTCCCGATCAGCGATGCGTTGGCCATCGCGCTGGCGCTCGCGGCGTTTAGCCTGCTGCTACGCCTGCGGTTTGATCGAGCGGACCGCCGAAACATCTTCTGTTCCCTGGCAGCGGGCGCGGCATTTGGGGCGCTTGTGTGGACGCGGTCCATCTACTCCGTCGCGCTGGAAGGTCTGATCCTCTGTTGGCTCGCGTGGGGCGCGTGGCGGATGCTACGGGTTCGCAACGTGGCGGCTCTCGCGCTCGGGGCGGCGGCACTCTGCGGAACCGTGCTGGTGCTCCTGCCCCGGCTCATCGCGTGCCACGCAGCCGGCGGCACCGTGTGCGTTATTACGCCAGATGACGCGCGGACGCTGACCGCGGAGCTGCTTGGCAAAGGCTTCACAGGCGCCCGCACGTACACCGTCCTGCGCCCGATTGCCCCCGGGGCCGGAACGCTCGTCACCGTGCCTGATCCTTTCCTGCAGTCGTTCGGCTGCGTATTCACGCCTGCGGCGCCCACAGAGCAACTCGCGGCGTGTGTGCTGCGTAACTGGTGGCGAATGCCGGCCTTCGCCCTCGTGAAGGCTGCCGGTCTCCTGGATGCACCGCACCTGTCGGCATACGTGACAAACATCACTCCTCACGCCCTCCGAGCCCTCCTGCGTGCGACCATGCTGCCAGTGATCCTCGGGCTGCTTGCCGCCGGATTGCTCTTCCTCCTGAGACGCACAACCCCGCCCGGCTGGGGGCTCATTGGCGTCTTCTGCGCCGTGTATCTGTGTTCGCTGCTGCCCCTCGCCATCGAAGCCCGCTACGGCCTGCTCTTCGTTCCGGTCGGGCTGCTTGGCCTCGGTCACGCCTGGACCGCCAGGGAGTCCTTCCGGAGTCCTGGTGTCCAATGGCTGGGGGTGATCATGACCGCGCTCATCCTGGGACTGTTCCTGGTCAAGACCGGCCAGTGGGACCGCGCCGATCCCATCCCCTACGTCCCGGTCTCGGCAGCCGCGACCAGCGATATCCTCGCAGAGGTGATGCGCACGCTGCCCCGCGCCGTGACGGACTAAACGCGGGGATGGAGCGCGCGCGGTTCTTGGTGTAGCGTTCCGCCGTGCAGCAGCTCCGTATCGGCGTCATCGGCTACGGCTACTGGGGACCGAATCTCGTCCGAAACTTCTCCCTCCACGGGGGGGCTCGCGTGACGATGGTATCGGACTTCGATGAGAAGAAGCTCGCCGCCGTCCGCACCAGCTACCCCTCCATCCGCACGGTACGGGACGGCCTGGAGTTGATCCACGACCCGGAGGTAGATGCCGTCTCCATCGCCACACCCATCTCCACGCACTTCGCGCTGGCCAAGGCGGCGCTGGAGGCGGGCAAGCACGTGCTGGTAGAAAAACCCATGACGGCCACGGCGGCGGAGGCGGAGGAGCTCGTAGCGCTGGCCAAGAAACAGGGGCGTGTGCTCATGGTGGGCCACACGTTCGTGTACACGGGGGCGGTCCGCAAGATGCGCGAGATCATCGACGCTGGGGAGCTGGGGACACCGTACTACTTCGATTCCGCGCGCTTCAACCTGGGTCTCCTGCAGAAGGACAGCAACGTCCTCTGGGACTTAGCCCCGCACGACCTCTCCATCGTGCTGCACCTCGTGGATGAGCGACCCGTCGCCGTACAGGCGTTTGGGCAGCGGCACGTGGGCGATCGCCAGGAGGAATTTGCGTTTATGGTGCTGCGCTACGCGAGCGGCTTCCATGCGCACATTCGCGCCAGCTGGATCTCTCCTGTGAAGATCCGCCTCACCATGCTGGCCGGCTCCAAAAAGATGCTCGTCTTCGACGACGTGGAGCCCAGTGAGAAGATTCGCGTCTACGACAAGGGCGTCACACTCCCCTCCAGCGGCGGGCAGGAGGTGACGGCTTTCAACCCCATCTACCGCGCGGGCGACGTGCTCATCCCGGCGCTAGACCGCACCGAGGCGCTGCGGAAGGAGACCGAACACTTCCTGAACTGCGTCCGAAGCGGCCAGAAGCCCCTTTCGGACGGGACGGCGGGTTTGGAGGTGGTACGCCTGCTGGAGGCTGCCCAGCGGTCCATGGCCGAAAACGGGGCCTTCATCCCGCTCTAACGACGAACGTCATATCGGGTATACTCTCGCTATGTCCGCCCCCCAGACCCAGCAGACTCAAACCCACGCAGCAACCGCTTCGGGTACACCGTCGGTGCCGCTCGTGGACCTGCGCGCCCAGTACCTCTCTATCCGCGAGGACATGGACGAGGCTGTGCAGCGCGTCCTTCACTCCTGTGCCTTCGCCGGCGGTCCGGAGGTGGCGCTGTTTGAGCGGGCGTTCGCGACCTACTGCGGCACCAAGCACTGCATCGGCGTCAGCTCGGGCACCTCGGCCCTGGAGATCATCTTCCGCGCCATGGGCATGGAGGAGGGCGACGAGATTATCACCGTCCCCAACACCTTCTTCGCCACGGCGGAGGGGGCCTCCATCCTCGGCGTGAAGCCGGTGTTCGTGGACGCGGAGGAGGACACGGCGCTCATGGATGTCTCCCGCGTGGAGGCGGCCATCACCCCCAAGACCAAGGCCATCGTCCCCGTCCACTTGTACGGCCAGCCGGCCGACATGGATGCGCTGCTGGAGATCTCCCGTCGCACGGGCGTTCCCATTGTGGAGGATTGCGCGCAGGCGCACGGTGCCCGCTACAAGGGCAAGCGCGTGGGGGCTTTCGGTATCGCCGCAGCGTTCAGCTTCTACCCCGGCAAGAATCTCGGCGCGTACGGCGAGGCCGGCGGCATCGTCACGAGCGACGCCTCCATCGATGCCTTCTCCCGCATGTTCCGCGAGCATGGGTCCGTGACCAAGTACGAGCACAAGATTATCGCCCGTAACGACCGTCTGGACGGTATTCAGGGTGCGGTGCTCGGCGCCAAGCTCCCGCACCTCGAGGGATGGAACGCGTCGCGCCGACGCTTAGCCGCGCGGTATCGCGAGCTCTTGGCAGACGAGCCGCGCGTGAGGATTGTCTCCGAGCGCGCGGACCGCGAGGGCGTGTACCACCTCTTCGTGGTGCGCGTCGCGGACCGCGACCGGGTGCGGAAGAGCCTCAACGACGCCGGAGTGGGCGCGGGCATCCACTACCCCGTCCCGCTGCACCTCCAGGAGTGCTACCGCGACCTCGGTCACCGCGAAGGGGACTTCCCGGCCACGGAGAGGCTTGCGAAAGAAATCCTCTCACTACCCCTGTACCCCGAGCTGACGGACGAGCAGGTGCAGTACGTGGTGAAGACGCTCAAGACGGCCCTGTAGCACCTGAGCCGCGTCGAAGGGACGAGCTCAGGGAAGCTCGTTGGCTGGCGTTTTGCATGTCCACAGCGCGTAGATGCCGATCGTCTCCAAAAGAGCGCAGCGATCCTTCGGCACGTCCGCCAGCGACGCGCCGCTTTCGGTGACGAGTATTTCCACCGAGTACTTCCTGAGCACTACCGGCACGTCGACGCCGAGCGTGTCGGCGACCGCGAGCAGGTCAGGGTGCCGGATGAGATCGCGCGCTTTCGTATTGCACGGATCACCGCTGGGGAAGAAGCGCTCACGCAGGCGGCAGGTAGCACGCGTCTTGGAGGCGGTAAGCCCGGCGTACCCGCCGAAAACGGCGGTGTACGTGCCTTCGGTGAGGCGGGAGGACGGGATGAGGCGGGCTTGGAGGGCGTAACGCTCGGCTAGTTCTGCGTCCGTGGAGGGCTGGTTCCAGCCGTACTCGTTAAAGAGCACGTAATGGGCGGTCTCGGAGGGGATCCGCTCGTTCAGGGCGGTGGGTGCCGCCACCACAAGCGAGCCGGTCATGGTGCGCAGGCGCGTGAGCACCGCGGGAACGTCGGAGGCCTCCAGCGTCGCCACGGCCTGGCGGGAAATTTGTGCCTGTGCGGCCGCCTCCAAACCAAAGGCACCCATCCAGAACGCCGCGAGGGTGGAGGCGAGCACGCGCCGCTGCCCGATGCGCGGCAAGATCTCTACGAGCACCATCGCGCCGGCGACGAGCAGAGTGATGCGGATGAGGTGGGGATAGTACGCCGCGAACACGGCATCGGCGCCGTGGAGGATGGCCTGGTTGCAGGCGAGCAGAGCGCCGGTGAGGAGGATGAGCGCATGTCGCGTCCCCTCTCCGGCACAGATGCGGCGCCAGCGGAGCAGGAGCAACACGCCCATGGCGGCGAGCAGGAGGATCTGCTGGGACGGCACGGCGGGCACATGCGTGCGGATAATCCCCAGGCGATAGAAGGTATCCTGGGCGACGTCTGGAGGAAGCGACAGCAAGAACCGCGGCAGCACGACAGCGAGGAACGTGACGCCGTACGCCGCGCCGCTGCGGAGTGCCGCCTTCCACGAACGTGTGGCGGCCACCTCCGACACCCAGCTCACCGCATCCGCGAAGATCGCGAACGACGCATACACCGGGTGCACCCACACGAGAGCACCAACCAGCACGGCGCGCACGAGCCACGAGGCCGTCCTTTCTCGCGGCAGCACGAAGGACGCGGCGATCCACCCGAAGAGCAGCAGGAACGGGATTTGCGGATTGGCGGCGCGGAACCAGTACGTTCCGATGTCCGCAGCCACCACGAGCGCGGCGGCGGCGCCGAGCCACGGTGAGCCAAGGGGCCTACGAAGCCCCCACGCCAGAAGCAAGACCGCGAGGAACGGAAAGACCAAGTCACCCGCGAGGAGTACGCCTGTGAGCGGGATCCCCAGCCGCATCAGGAGCCCCTGGGGGGCCGGCGACACGCTGGCCGCGGGCGAGCCGGTGCGGTGCTCGCGGTACGAGGCGTGGCCGAGCACGGGATTGCCCTGCCCGATCTTGGCGATCATCGCAAAGTAGTACCGCTCGTCAATCCCGTGCTCATCCAGGTACTCGGGGGCCAGGCGTCCGGCGGCCGCCTCACCGAGGCTCCACGCGTTGAGCACCAGCGTGAACCCGAGCGCCGCGACGAGCGCGGGGAGGAGACGGCGGAAGCGGGCTGGAGCGGGATCGCGCACGGGACCAGTGTGAACTCCCGTGCGCGTCCCATCAAACGGGCGGCATTGAGAAGGGCCCGGTGCTGCGGTACGGTGCGGCCATCGCCCTTTTGCGCCCCTATAGCCCGGCAGACCGGTGGATGCGCCTCCTCGCGCTATCCGCCACACACGCCTGCTCGGTAGCGGGTCTGGCGTGGGCAGCGTGGCAGCTTAGCCTCAAGGCGGTGCTCCTCCATGGAGGCCTCCACGGACCTGACGCCACGCTGTACTGGACGACGGGGAACGCCATCCGCAACGGCCTCACGCTCTACCGCGACGTGTTCGACCCCAAACCGCCTGGCATGTTCCTGCTGAGCGCCGGATCGTTCTCACTGTTTGGGGACGGACGCTTGGGAGCATGGCTCGCGGTGCTCGTGCTCGGACTTGTCCCGACGGTCGTGGTGCTCATGGCCCTCCCGCGCCTGCGCGGGCGCGATGCCGCCACGCGGTGGAGCGTGCTCCTCGCGGCGATCCTCGTGGGACTGACGCTTTCGTACTACAACGCCTCCATCGGCGGCGACTGGCAGACGGAATTCTTTGGGGCGTGCACGGGCCTCCTGTACGTCGCGGCGATCGATGCCGACCGGCGGCGTTCCCGCATGTGGACGCTGGTGCTCGCGTGCGCAGCATTCGCCGTGACGCTCCTGCTGAAGGAGCCGTTCTTGCTCTCGCTCCTCGCGGCCGCCGTCTTGCTCCTGCGGACCGGACGCGACTGGCTACGCCTGTGGATGCTGCCCTTCCTCTCCGCTTGCGCGCTCTACGTGGTGACGCTCGTCGCACTCGGCGCCCTGGGGAGCTACTTCACAATCTACCTGCAGGGAATGCTTGGCGGATACATCCAGCGCGGCGGACCCATCTGGGCACGAGGGCTCCTGGCGTGGGAACGCATCTGGACGAACGTCCTCGACTTTACCGGCTGGTTCCCACTGTTGGTGCTGGTACTCGTCCTGTTTTCTCTCCCCCGCCCCACCACACGGCGCGAGGGGTGGCTGCGGATCGCAGCTTCTGTGGCGGCGCTGGGGCTGCTGCTGCTCGCGCGGTCGTTCTCGCCCGTAGCACTACCATGGGCAGTGCCCACGCTTCCTGCGCTCGGAATGCTGGGGATCGGGTTCGTCGCGACACTCGCAGTCTCGTCGCCTCAACAAATCCCCGTGCTCCTGGCGCGTCTCTGGCGCCCACTTCTTGCCGTGTATCTCGCCTTCACCGCCATCGGCCTCGGCGCGGATTTCCACGGCCAGTACTTTGCCACAGCGATCCCGGTGTACGCCGCGTTCTTCCTGTGTGCACTCCCCCGCCTCCTGCCCGATCCGGCTACGGACCGCTCGCGCTTTCTGGGGCTCGGACTCGCCGGACTCTGCGGAGCGGTGCTGCTCACTGCCACTCCGTTCCTCCGGCCCGGCGAGAACTTGGCCGGAACCATCGCCGCCATCCGCTCGGAGGAGCGACGCAATCGCGACGCGGCCTCCGCGCTCGACCGCATTCTCGACGCGTGCAGCACCGACCGGTATCTCTTCCTGGAAGACCGCGCGTATGCACCATATGCCCGTCACTCGCCGCTCAACTTTTACCTCTACACGCGCATTGAGCACATCACCCGCTACCACCCCATCTATCTCGCGGAGAGCATCCGCCGCTTCGGTAAGGCGACGATCATCGTGCAGAGCAAGCCCTACGCGCCCATCCCTCGGAAGGGCGACGCGAGAGAGGCGCTTATCGGTGAGCGCGTCCAAGCGTTCGTGACAGAGCGCTTCACGTCGACGCCGTGGAAGTGCGCTGCCCATCTGCCGTCGCCGACGGGGTATACGGTTCTCTTCCGAACCCAGCGAGGAGATCTCTTGGCGCCTCTTGCATTTGACATAAATGGTCTTAGATAGTTTTGCAAAAGTAGTACCGGAATCCAGATCTCCAGCTACGTCGAACTTCCTGGAATTCTATGATTCTCCATTTTCTGCAGTATACAGCGAAAAACTTCACATTCCTATCCAAGTGAGCCTCAGGCTCAGACTCAGACTCAGGGAATGATTTTTTGCTCATCTGTAAGCCATTCCTCTTGATCCTTAGGCTCGTCACCACATCCAAACAGTCTGGGATTCAGAATCCGAGCATCGAGAGCCTTGAGCCCTAGGCTCATATTCACCTCCTTGAGCCTGGCCCTGCTCGGCGCATTCTGGTAGTATAGTTTGATATTCATTGAGCCTCAGGCTCACCAAAAAAACAAACACGCAATGCCCCACAAGTTTCCTGTCCCGGCATCGCTCGATCAGGTACGCGCGTACCTGAAGCGCGCGCCCGTGTGCGGGGAGTTGTGCCAAGAGGCGCCGGAGCACAAGGCCGCGTGGATCCGCGACGCACTCACTGCGCTCCGCTACGAGCGCTTACCGCGCGACGCGAAGGGCGATGTGCGCACGTATCTCCAGCACGTCACCGGCTACTCGCGAGCGCAGATCACGCGTCACATCGGCTCCACTCGCAGTGAGACTACGGACCACGATGCATTCACGTCCGCCACGGCAGCTACGATCGACGCCGAGGAGATTCTCCACGAACTTCGGAGCCTCATCCATGAGGAGCGCCCCGCGAAGGGCGAGTCTCTGCGCATGGCGAGCGACGTCTCCGCGCCCGTGACATCTCCTGTGCAACCCGCGGAGATCGCGGCCCCCGTCCTCGCCTCCGTCCCGCAATCCGCACCCGCGCGGAGAATCCCGCGTCTCGTCTTCATGACCGTCGCGAGCGTACTCATCTTCCTCGGAACGCTGAGTCTCTTCGACCGTATCGGGACATCCGTGACGGCGACGCTCCGTGGCACGGCGACCGAGGAGATGATGGAAGAGAAGGATGTGTCGCTCCCCACTCTCTGCGCGGATTGGCTGTCCCGGACCCGGATCCTCACTCAGCTCGACGTCCCTCAAAAGGAGGGGGACGCGGAGCTGCGTGAGGCATGCCAACGCATCCTGACCGACGACGTCCGCGCGACGGCTGAGCGCATCCGCGCCCTGCTGCCACGCACGTCCGATTTCCCGCCCTCCTACCCGTGAAGCCGCTGCTGCTCCAGCACCGGCTCGGATTCACACGTCGCCTCACGGCGGCGGCGATCCTCGCGGGCATCCTGTTCGGCCTCGTGCCGGTCCCGATGGTTCATGCCGCCGCCGGCATCAACCGTGCCATCCACTACCAAGGCAAGGTGTCCCTCGTC
>CAZYAK010000011.1:0-33411 GCA_964645935.1 uncultured Candidatus Peribacteria bacterium
TATGGAGGTGAGTTCATGACTCGTTCGTCCAGCCATGAACTAGTCGCCCTGAAGGGCTCCGGTACATGGCAAGCCCCTTTTGCGTAGCTGTAGCGAGCACGGCGACTTGATTCATGGTCAACCAACTCCTCCAAGACGCATGACCTCGCTGACAAGCACATCCAGATCGCGATCCTCCTCGTCATCATCCGGGACGGGCGGCGGGTCCGGAGGCGGACGCGGACGCGAGCATCGACCGCGAGGACGCCGGTGATTCGCGCCGGACCCGGGTCCGCGATACCGACGGTCATTCATGCCGATCCGGCGGCTCCGATCCGCCTCATCGAGATCCGCACCTGTGCGTGCGCGGGCAAGTACGCGAAGATCGACAGGGCGCTGGAGCGCATCAACAAGCGGCTGCGGAAATGGCTGGGATTCACGTGCAGTCGGCAATGGGCTCCGGGCGATCCATCCGCCGGCACCGTGCTGCCGCGCACTACCCGGGAGCCGTGGCGCCGCGTCACTCGTGGTGCGCCCGCGCGTGCAATCGATGCAGGAGATTCCGGATGCGCTCGCGCCGCTCCTCTATGGTTCCCCCCGATCATCTGCTCGGCCTCGTACGGGAGGAACCCAAAGAGGTTGTCGAGGTAGCGCGTGAACATCTCCTCGAACGGCCCAAGTTCGTAGTTGCCAGAGAAATACTGCCGGAGGATGTCTTGCGCGTGGCGGACGATCTCGTACCGGTCGATGGTGCTCAGCTCCCGGCCGAGATACGTGGAGAGATACCGACATCCCGCGAGCCCCCAGCCGTACGCTATGCGGTTGAACTCCTCGGAACCGTCTTCCGGGAAGCCATCCGGCCATTTGGCCGCGATGCGCGGCGGCGGGACGGGCCAGGAGGAGGCGGGCTGCTGTTGCACGGGAGCGGGCGAGCATACCCGTGTCGGAACGCGGAATCCACGGCGGCAACGGGCCGAAGCGATGCCTCAGTACCCGAAGAAGTAGAACGTGTTGTTGGTGTTGGTGCCGCTGCCGGAGCCACCCGTCACGGGATCGCCGTCGGTGTCGTAGATGATGACCCGGCTGTTTCCGCCGTCACCCACGTACAGCCGCCCCGTGCTGGCATCGTAATTGATGAGCCTGGGACCGGAGAGGCCGAGCTGCGTGGTGCCCGCGGTCGCCACGAGGAAGGACGGCTGGCCGAGCACCGCGACGGCGTTCTCGCCGTCGGTGATGCTGGCGGTGTTGTAGACCACGATGCGGTTGTTGGTGAGGTCGGAGACGTAGAGCATGTCCCCCGCCGCGTCGTACGCGAGGCCCGTGGGCGAGCTGAGGCCCGCCTGCGTGGTGGCCACGGCGTTATAGTAGAAGTTGGGCTGGCCGAGGACCTTGTCCGGGATGGTGTCCACGAGGATATTGCCGGAATCGAGGTTGTATTCCAGCACGCGGTTGTTGCCGGTATCGGACACGAACAGGCGGTGATGCACCGTGTCCACCACCACTCCTTGCGGACCGCTGAGCCCCAGCTTGTACGCCGCGTTGTTGGCGGTGCCCTTGGTATATACCGGTCCGGGGGGGCTGAGCTCGTTGTCCGTCTGGCCGAGGACGTCGACGGCGTTCTCGCCGTCGGAGATGGACGCGATATTGAACGCCGAGACGCGGCTGGCGCCGGACTGCAGGACGAATAGGTCGTTGTTGGCGCCAATGGCCAGACCGCTGGGGGCATTGAGCCCGGACTGGCGCGTGCCGGCCGTGCTGACGATGAAGTTGGGCTGGCCCAGGACGTTGATGGCGTTCTCGCCGTCGGTGACGCCGTTGGAGAGGTCATAGCTGGTCACGCGGTTGGCAGTGGCCTGGGACACGTACAGCGTCTTAGTGGCCGCGTGGTAGGCCAGGCCGCGCGGAGCATTCATGCCCGCCTGGGTGGTGGCGGCCGCTGTTCCGGTGAAGGTGGTCTGGCCCAGGACTTTGATGGCGCTCTCGCCGTTAGTGATGGCGGTGACGTCGTAGAGCGTGACACGGTTGGCCGTGCCCTGGCTCACGAAGAGCGTCGTGAGGGTGCTGCCGCTGAGCGCCACGTCGTATGGGACGTTCATGCCCGCCTGGGTAGTGGCGGCCGTCGACGTGACGAAATCCGCCTGGCCCAGCACCGACACCGCGTTCTCGCCGTTGCCGATGCCGGCGTTGGTGGGGTACGAGAGCACGCGGTTGGTGGTGGAATCCATCACGTAGAGCCGGGTATGGGCCTCGTCGACGAGGACGCCGGTGGGCGTGGACAGACCCTCCTGGAACACGGCCGCGGTGGACGTGGTGAACGTGGGTTGCCCGATGACGGTGATCGCGTTCTCGCCGTCGGTGAGGCCGTCGGAGAGGGCGTATGCGGTGACGCGCGCGGCGGTCTGGGCCACGTAGAGCTTCTTACCGATGGGGTCGTACGAGATACCGCGGGGGGCGTTCATGCCCGCCTGGGTGCTGGCGGCCGCGGTGCCGGTGAAGGTGGTCTGCCCGAGCACCTTGACGGCGTTCTCGCCGTCGGTGATGGCCGTGACGTCATAGAGCGTGACACGGTTGCCCGTGCCCTGGCTTACGAAGAGTGTGGACACCGTGCTGCCGCTCAGGGTGGTGTCGTACGGAACGTTCATGCCCGTCTGGGTGGTGGCGGCGGTGGAGGTGGTGAAGGCTGCCTGCCCCAGGACGTTCACGGCGTTCTCGCCGTCGGTAATGGCGGCGACGTCGTATACCGTCACACGGTTGCCTCCGGTCTGCGGGACGAACAGGCGGCTGCTCGTGGCATGGTACGTCAGTCCCGCGGGCGCGTTCATGCCCGTCTGGGTGGTGGCGGCGGTGGTGCCGGTAAAGGTGGTCTGGCCGAGGACGTTCACGGCGTTCTCGCCGTCGGTGATGGCTGCGACGTTGTACACCGTCACGCGGTTGCCGGTGGATTGCGCCACGAAGAGCCTGTCACCGGCGTCGTCGTAGGCAAGCCCGTTGGGGACGTTCATGCCCGCCTGGGTGGTGGCGGCCGCGTTGCTGTAGAAGTTCACCTGCCCGAGGACGAAATCCGGGATGCGGTCAAGGAGCAGGTCGTTGCTATCAAGGTTGTACACAAGCACGCGGTTGTTGCCCGTGTCGGAGACGAAGAGGCGGTGATCGGTGGGATCCAGCTCCAGACCGATGATACCGGCGGAGAGGCCCAACTTGCTCGGTCCGTTGTGCGCGGTGGACTTGGTGTAGATGGGACCGGGGGTGCTGAGGTTATCGTCGTACTGGCCAAGCAGGTTTGTCGCGCTCTCGCCGTCGGTGATGGCGGCAACGTCGAACATGCTCACGCGGCTCGCGCCCGACTGCGGCACGTAGAGGATGTTGTTGGCGCGGTCGACGTACGTGCCCGTGGGGGCGTTCATGCCCGCCTGCGTGGTGGCGGCAGTGGAGGTGGTGAAGTTCGCCTGCCCCAGGACGCTCACGGCGCTCTCGCCGTCGGTGATGCCGTTGGAGAGGTTGTACGCCGTCACGCGGTTGGCGGTGGTCTGCGAGACGTACAGCGTCTGGGTCAGATTGTTGTACGCGATCCCACGCGGCGCGTTCATGCCGACCTGTGTGGTGGCGGCGGTGGAGTTGGTGAAGTTCGCCTGGCCCAGCACCTTGACGGCGTTCTCGCCGTTGGCGATGGTGGTGACGTCGTAGGCGGTGACGCGGTTGGCCGTGCCCTGGCTCACGAAGAGCGTCGTCACCGTGCTGCCGCTGAGCGCCACGTCGTACGGGACGTTCATACCCGCCTGGGTGGTGGCGGCGGTGGAGGTGGTGAAGGTGGTCTGGCCGAGCACGGCCACGGCATTCTCGCCGTTGGCGATGCCGTCGGCCACGTTGTACACCGTCACGCGGTTGGCGGTGTTCTGCGCAACGTACAGGCGCGATCCGGATCCGCCGTACGCCACGCCTGTGGGGACGTTCATGCCGGCCTGGGTGCTGGCGGCGGTGGCGGCGGTGAAGGACGTCTGGCCGAGGACGTACGCGGCGCCCTCACCGTCCGTGAGGGTGGTGGCATCGAACACCTTCACGCGGTTGCCGCTGGTTTCCGCCACGAACAGCCGTTTGCCGGCGACGTCGTAGTCCAGGCCGTTGGGGGCGTTGAGGCCGGTCTGCGAGTTCGCCGCGGCATTGGTGTAGAAGTTGGCCTGCCCGAGCACGTTGTCGGGGACGAGGTCGATAAGAGCATTGCCCACGTCCAAGTTGTACACGAGCACGCGATGGTTGGAGGTATCGGAGACGAAGAGTCGGTGGTCCGTGGTGTCCATCGCCACGCCGATGATGGGGGCGCTCAAGCCCAGTTTGTTGGGCCCGTTATGGACGGTGGACTTGGTGTAGATCGGCTGAGGATTGCTGAGCTGGCCGTCATTCTGGCCAAGGGCGTTGTCGGCATTGGGGTAGTCCGCGGCGCCTGCGGCCAGGCTGAAAACGGAAACGCGGTTGGCGGTGTTCTGCGCCACGTAGAGGCGATCATTGCTGTCGTCGTACGTCACGCCCGTGGGGAGGTTGAGGCCCGCCTGCGTGGTGGCGGCGGTGATCACGGTGTAGCTGGTCTGCCCCAGCACGTTGGCCGCATCCTCGCCGTCGGTGATGGCGGCGACGTCGAACACGCTCACGCGGTTGCCGGTGGCCTGCGCCACGAACAGTCGCTTGCCGCCGTAGTCGTACGTGAGGCCGTTGGGGACGTTAAGTCCGCCACGGGTGGAACCCGCCGCGTTGGCGTAGAAGTTGAGCTGGCCGAGCACATTGTCGGGGGTCCGGTCCAGGAGGACGTTGCTCGCGTCCAGGTTGTACACGAGCACGCGGTTATTGCCGGTATCGGCGACGAAGAGCCGGTGGTTCGTGACATCCAACGACAGGCCGATGGCCGGCGCGCTCAGTCCCAGCTTGTGCGCGGCGTTGTTGGCGGTGCCCTTGGTGAAGATGGGCTGCGGCGACCCCACGAGCCCGTCGTTCTGGCCGATGACGTCCACGGCGTTCTCGCCGTCCGAGACGGCGGCTGCGTCGAAGACCATCACGCGGTTGTTCGCGGCGTCGGCCACGTAGAGGCTGCCCGTCGTGGCATCGTAGTAGCTCTGCCTGGGGGCGTTGAAGCCGACCTGGGTGATGGCCGCCGTAGCGACCGTGTAGGAGATCTGGCCGAGGACGTTCACCGCGTTCTCGCCGTCTGCGATGACGGCGACGTCGTAGATGATGATGCGGTTGTTGGTCATGTCGGTCACGAAGAGCCTGTTGCCGGCGGCGTCATACGTCAGGCCCGTGGGCCCGTTGAGGCCGGTTTGGGTGGTCGCAACCGCGTTGCTGTAGTAGTTGGCCTGGCCGAGCACGTTGTCGGGGATGCGGTCGGCGAGCGCGTTGCCCGCGTCCAGGTTGTAGACGAGCACGCGGTTGTTGGTCATGTCCGAGACGAATAGCCGGTGCCCGACGGTGTCGATGGCGGTGTCCTGCGGAGCGTTCAGGCCAAGCTTGTGCGACGCGTTCTGCGCGGTGGTCTTGGTGTAGATGGGTCCGGGGGCGGAAAGGCTGTCGTCATGCTGGCCTAGGGCGTCCACCGCGCTTTCGCCGTTAGTGATGGCGACGACGTCGTAGAGGGTGACACGATTGCCCGTGGTCTGCGCCACGTAGAGAACGTCGTTGGCGTCATCCAGCAGCGCGCCGATCGGGGCATTCATGCCCGCCTGGGTGGTGGCGGCAGTGGAAGTGGTGAAGGTGGTCTGCCCCAGCACGCTCACGGCGTTCTCGCCGTCAGTGATGGCGGTGACGTCGTACGCGGTGACGCGGTTGGCCGTGGTCTGGACGACGTAGAGAATCTGGCCCGCATCGTCGTACGCCAGGCCGCGCGGGGCGTTCATGCCGATCTGTGTGGTGGCGGCGGTGGAGGCGGTAAAGGTGGTCTGGCCGAGGACGTTCACGGCGCTCTCGCCGTCGGTGATGGCGGCGACGTTGTACACGACGACGCGGTTGCTCGTGCCGTCCGAGACGAAGAGGCGGTTGTTGGCGCTGTCGTACAACGCATCGTGAGGCACGTTGAGGCCAGCCTGGGTGGTCGCGGCGGTGGCGGCGGTGAAGTTGGTCTGGCCCAGCACGTTGGTGGCCGCCTCTCCGTCCTCGATGGTGGCCACGTTGTAGACGGTGACGCGGTTGGCGCCGTTGTTCACCACGAACAGCCGGCTGTTGGTGGCATCGTAATCCATGCCCATGGGCAGGTTGAGACCCTCCTGCGTGGTAGCGGCGGTGGAAACGGTGAAGCTCGCCTGGCCCAGCACGTTGATGGCGTCCTCACCGTCGGTGATGGCGGTGACGTCATACACCGTCACGCGGGCGCTGGTGGTGGAAGTGCCCTGCGCCACGAAGAGACGATTGTTGGTGTCGTCATAAGCCAGGCCGTTGGGCGTGTTCATGCCCGCCTGCGTGTTGGCTGCGGCATTGGACCAAAAGAACGGCTGTCCGATGACGTTGTCGGGGATGCGGTCGATGAGGTCGTTGCCTACGTCCAGGTTGTACACGAGCACCCGATGGTTGCCGGTGTCGGCGATGAAGAGCCGGTGGTCCGTGACATCCAGCGACTGGCCGATGCCCGGCGCGCTCTGTCCCAGCTTGTGCGCGGCGTTGTTGGCGGTGCCTTTGGTGTAGATGGGCGCGGGCGCGCTCACCAGGCCGTCGTTCTGCCCCAGCACGTCGGAGGCCGCCTGGAACGACTCCAAGGCGAACGCGCGTCCCGCGCCGACCAAGGCGACGAGAACGGACACGCAGGCCCCCAGACCCAACATGCGCAACGCCGATGCGGACGCGTTTCTCCGGATGGAGATCATCGTAGCAAACGCTTCGTCACAGAACGAAGAGCATTACAACGCTCTTTTCGCGATGTACAAGAGCAGTTCCTCGGCTTCCTGCACGCGGCCGTGGCGCTTGGCGAGGGCCGCCTCGTCCTTCGCCCCCCGCGTATCGCCCGCACGCAGCAGCGCCAGCGCGAGGTTGTAGTGCGCGTCAGCGTAGTCCGGCAGCAGCGTGGTGGCGCGCCGACACGCGTCCGCGGCATCGGCGGGACGCTCGCGCTGGAGCAGCAGGGCGCAGAGGTTATTCCAGCCCTCGGCGCTCCCCGGATCGATCTTCAGCGCGTCATGGAACGCCGCCTCTGCCTCGGCGAGCCTGCCCGCGGCCGCATGCGCGAGGGCCTGTTCGCGCAGCTCCAGGGCGTCGGCGGGCGGGTTGACAGACAGCCCCGCCGGAACCTCTTGCAGGGAACCGCTGCCCGAGAGGGGCATCGAGACGGGATCGCCCTGCAGGCGGCGGAAGTGGGCGGCCTTCCAGGAATGCCCGGCACGCGCGTAGACGTCGGCAACGAACCCGTAGTTGATGAACGGGTAGTTGTCCCCCGCCAGCGCGAGCATCTCCGTGAAGGCGGCGGCGGCGGCTGCCCAATCCTGCCGGCCCACCTCCAGCGCGGCGAGGACGGCGACGGGCTCCGGGCTGTAGGGACGCACGGCCCGGGCCTCCTGCGCCAGCGCGCGAGCCTCGTCGCCGCGGCGCTCCCGGAGGGCGAGCTTCGCGAGGGCAAGCGTGGCCTTGATGCCCTCCGGATTGCCCGCGCGCACGCGCTCCAGCTCCCGGATGAGCGCCGGCGACTGCTCCGGCTTGACCGCCGGGAAATCGTCGCGGAACTGCAGGGTCGTGGCGTCGACGAGCGCGTACTCCAGGCGCGCGATGATCGGCGCGTTCCCGGGCGTGCGCCTGAGGTAGACCGCGGTCCAATCGTCCAGGTACACCAGCGGCCACTCCGTGTGCGCGTCCAGGATGCCCCCGTAGGGCAGGCTGTCCTCATCCCGGATCGCGTCGTAGTCCACCACCGCGTAGGTGATGCCGTGTCGCTGTGCCAGCTCGTCCCACCGCTCCGCGCTCGCGCCGGCGGCATAGGCGCGCGCCATGAATTCAAAGCCGTAATCCACGTTGCGCCCGTCGATGAACACCTTGCGGTCCGGATACCCCCGGTGGATGAGGTAGCCGCCGATACCGTAGGTGTTGAACATCCTGCCCCGGATGCCTTCGCGCTCCAGGAAGTCGTACGCGCCGCGGGCGAGATCGAACTGCCCGAAGCCAAAGAGGTTGTCCTGCCGCTCGAACCCGTACGAGCGGACGTACGCTATCCTCCCGAGCACCACGACCGCCGTGAGTGCCAGGAGGGCAACGGCGCGGCGGTCGCCCCGCGCCCAGGCCGCGAGGCGTTCCGCGAGGGGCCCGCGCTCGAACTGATAGAAGCACGTCGCGACGGCCGAGAGCACGAAGAAGATCTCGTGCCGGAACGCTTGGCGCGACAGGAAGGCCGTGGCCGCCAGCAGAAGGACGTTGAAGACCGTGTGCCGCCGCCCGGCGAACAGCGCAACCGCGGAGAGCCCGTAGAAGGGCCAGAGCTCGCGGAGGTACAGCCCCCACTCCCTCGCCTGGAACTCCGCGATGAATACGATGGTCCGGTCGCTCAGCAGCTGGGACAGGTAGTGCAGGGCGTTGGCGCCGTTGGGCGGCAGAAAGAGCGAGACGCCCATGAGCACGAGCGTGCACAGCAGCAACCCTGCGGTCCGGAGATGCTTTGCGCGCTCGCCGCGCGGGAGGCAACGCGCGGCCGCCTGAGCCAGGAGCAGCGTGACAACCACGCACCCGAGCAGTGCGGCACCGCCGTGCAGGTTGACCCACAGGAATGTGAGCGCGACAAACCCCGCGCAGATTCGCAATCGCACCCGCGGGGCATCGGCATCCAGGAAGCGAAAGGCCAGGAGGAGGAAGCCGGAGAACAGCACGAACGTGAAGAGCTGCGGGCGTTCCAGGAAGCTTCCCTTGGTGATGACCACCGCCCACACCGCCAGCAAGCCGTGCACGAAGCCGGGCCGGCGCGCGAGCTGGAGTAGGAGCCCTGAGCAGGTGCACGCGACGACGCCGCGGAAGAGGATCACGGCGACGGGCCCGCCCGAGCCGTAGAGCAGGGAGAGCAGGATCTGCGAGAGCCACTCGTACGAGGCGTAGTACGGCAGCCCCTCGCGCGTGTAGGCGAACGGATCCACGCTGATGATGCGGCCCGTCTGGAGCATCACCTCGCCCGCCGTGATGTGCCACCAGAAATCCCTGTCCATGATCTTGAAGGTGCACACCCAGAAGATCGCCGCGGCCCCGGCCGCGTAGGCCAGTAGCCGCGGCCATCGGCCACGCGGTAGGGAAAACGGCAGAGGGAACGCAGACGTCTTCATGCTCGCCGAACATCCTACACCCGCAACCCCCCGGCACGCTGCGGGCAATGGACTTGAGGGGAAGAGCCGAATCAGGGAGAATGCCGGATAATGCCTTCTGCATCCGTCCCGAAGCATCTGGTGGCCGGCGTCGTGGCAGCATGCTGCTTCTTCGCGGCTGGTGCAGGCGCGGCGACCCTGCTACCGGAACGGGAGGAAGTACGGGATTGCGATGCGGTCTTCAGTTTCCTCAATCCACGCAGGCGCTGCGAGAAGGACGAGCCCGCCAAATCGCAGGAGTACGACCTCCTCGTGGAGACGCTCACCTGGCGCATCGACGCCTGGAAGAGCGAGGGAAAGGTGTCGCACGTCAGCGTGTACTTCCGAGACCTCCAGAACGGACCGCTCTTCAACCTCAACGGCCAGGAGCACTTCGCGCCCGCCAGTCTGCTCAAGGTCCCCGTGATGATGGCGCTCTACAAATATGAGGAAGCGCACCCGCAGGTCATGGACGAGCGCATCAGCCTGGGAGGCACGGTGCCTCCGGGCCAGAACGTGTTCGACCCGGACAAGACGCTGCAGCCGGATGGCACGTACACGGTGCGCGAGGTGCTCCGGCGCATGATCGTGTACTCGGACAATTCCTCCAAGGAGCTCCTGCGCGGCTACCTCGAATCGCTCTCGCCCGGCATCATCGACCAGACGTTCATCGACCTGGGCATCTCGTACATCAACGCCGACGGGACGCGCTACATCACGGTCAAATCCTACGCGTCGCTCTTCCGCACGCTGTTCAACGCCTCGTTCCTGGACCGGTCTTCGTCGCAGGAGGCGCTCGCGCTGCTCGCGGCGACGGAGTTCGACGGCGGCATCGTGGCGGGCCTGCCCGCGGGGACGGCGTCCGCGCACAAGTTCGGCTACCTGGAACCCGCGGACGGACAACTGCAGCTGCACGACTGCGGCGTCGTGTACGGCCCGCGCACGCCGTACCTCCTCTGCGTCATGACCCGCGGCCGAGACAGCGACGTGCTGCAATCCATCATCGCGAGCGTGTCGCGCTCCGTGTACGAGGAGGTGGCGCTGCGCGATGCGGCGCTCTGACGCGCGAGGCTGATTTTTGCTGAGGAGGACGCGGATATGCTACGATCCCTGCCTCCATGACACGCGCAGTTCCGTCCGTGCCCCCGCGCAGGACCGGCAGGAGGATGGCCGCGGCGGCGATGGCCGCGGCGCTGCTCTGTCTGGCGAGGCCGGCGTCCGCGGCAACCGCGCTGCTCGTCAACAACGAGGGCTTCGAGACCATCGACGACGCAGACGTCGGGGCCAACACGGAGCTCCGATTCGGGTACACGCTCACGGCCCGGCTGGCGTTCGACCGCGCCAACAACCGGTTCGACTTCAACCGGTCGCTGTACGTGCGCGGCAACCTCACCCTCACGGGCTCGCTGAAGCTCACGGCGGTGACGTCCTCGGGCGGGGTGGCGTACGCCAGCGGTTCCGAGCTGCGCTTCATGCCCACGGGCGGGAGCGGGCAGGTGCTGCTCTCCCGGGGGACGGCGAGCCCGACGTGGGGCACGCCCACCGCGGGGATGGTTTGGTACTTGGACGGCACGCAGAGCGTGGCGAACTCCGTGGGGGCGCAGGTGACGATGCCCTTTACCCTCGCGCTCTCCGGCGTGACCATGAACATCAAGGGTGCGCCCACGGGCGCGGCGTTCATCGTGGACATCCGCAAGGACGGCACGACGATCTTCAGTACCCGGCCGCAGATCAACGCCTCGGCCACCACGGGCGGGGGCAACGCGGTCCTGAGCACCTTCACGCTGCCCCGCAACGCCGTCATCTCGCTGGATGTGACGCAGGTGGGCAGCGTGTTCGCCGGGAGCGGCGCGACCGTCATCCTCAACGGCATCAGGAGGTACTGACCGCCCTCAGGGCGTGGTGGTCTCCCAGTTGAAGTTGAGGTACCCCGCATCGGCGCTGCCGGAGGAGGTGGTGGCCAGCTTAATGAGCACCGTGACGTACCCGCGCGGGGTGAACGTGCCGCTGGACGCCGGACCCGTGATGTTGGCGGTGGCCCACGAAGTGGAGGCGAGGGCGGTATGCCCCGAGAGCGTCACGGACGCGCCCGTAGTGTCCAGCATCTCCACGCGCAGGACGTTGACCGCCGTGGAGGCGCTGGCGGTGCGGTAGCGGAACTCCAGGGACTTGTAGGCGTCCCAGGACGAGAAGTTGTCCGGGAGGCGCACCCGCACGGCGATCCAGTAATTCTGGATGCCAGCCTGGCTGGAGGTCCAGCGGTAGTAGTTCTCGTCGTTGGTGGTGTCGTGCGAATACGCGAGCTGTCCCACAAGTGACGCGCCGCTCGCGAAGTACACGGCGTTGGGGTACTCGGGATGCAGCGACAGGATGCCGCCGCTGCCGTTGCCGGTGGAGGTGGCGGTCCAGGTGAGGTTGCCGGCGCCGTCCTCGGTGAGCCTGGTGCCCGCGGCGCCCCGGCTCGTCGGGAAGGTGTAATTGAGGCCGCCGAGGTTCACGGTGCCGTCGACGGTGAGCGAGGAACCAGAGAGGTTGCCGTTAACGCTGACCCCCTTGGAAAACTTGAACTTCTGGGCGGTGTCCAGGTACTTGAGCGTCTGGTTGTTCGTGGCGTTGCCGAAGGTGAGGGTGGCGTCGCCGGCTGAAGCGTCGTCGTTGATGGTGAGGTCGCCGTCCGTGCGGATGGCGCCGCTCGCCGACAGGGTGCCGCGTACGGTGGCCGGTCCGCTGATGTGCAGCGAGGCGCCGGACAGGGTACCGTTGGCCGTGATGGAGCCGGTCGCGGTGATGTTGCCCTGCACGCGCACGGACTTGGTGAAGATGAAGCGTCCGTTGGAGATGTCGTAGATGATCCTCGCGTTGAACGCGTTGCCGAAGCGGAGCTCCACGTTGGTGGAGCCGTCGCCGTCATCGATGGTCTCGAACGCTTCCTCGTTGACGAGCAGCGTCGTGGCCGCGAGCACGGTGGCCGCGGGGAGAAGCACGCCCAGCGCCGTAAGGGCGATGATCGAAAGCCGGCGAGAGTGGTGTGTGTGCATTTCCGACGAGTGTACCATACTTTACATTTCCTGTCCCGGCACATGTCTTGCACAAACCGAATAATATTATACAAAGCTACTTGAGATCGACGTAGTGCAAGCGCAGGTCGCCCAGCTGCATCTGCGCTTCATTGCGGGAGGAGAGCTTGAGGCGCAGGAGGATCTCCTCGCCGGGCGTCCAGGTGGGCGAGCCCGTGAATTCCAGGCGCGCGGCGTTCCAGCCGGTCCCCACGAGGTTGAGCGCGGAGCCCGAAAGCGTCACGGGGACGCCGTTTGTGTCGTAGATCTGCACGTCCAGTTTGTTGTCCGCCGCCGCGGCGGACGTGGAACGGTATTCCAGCGTCACGGCCTCGTCCCAACGCACGAAGGAATCCGGAAGCGTGTAGCGCACCAGGACATCGTAATCCTGCAACGTGGGACGGGTGCTGGTCCACTGGTAGAAGTTCCGCTCGCTGAGGTTGTCGTGCGTCAGCGAGAGTTGGCCCACGTTGTCGCTGCCGTCGGCCTGGAGAGCTGCGCCTTCATAGAGGGGATGCAGTACCGCGGACCCGGCAGCCTCTCGGTCGTCGCTCTGCAGTGCGCGCAGGTCCTCTACGGCCGTGACGCCCCCTCCGGCGGTGACCACGCGTGCCAGCGGGATGAAGCTGCGGTCCGCGGGGAACGACGACGGATCGCGGCCGAGGCCCGCGGATGTGAAGAAGAGGTAGGTGGTCGCGTTGTCCTGCAGCACCACGGACCCGCTCCCCGCGAAGCGCGTCAGCGTGCCCGAGAGGCGGTAGGAGCCCGAGGCGACGCGGACGCTGAGCCCCGCGCCGGCGGACACCGACAGCGGCGACACGGTGATTTGCGAGAGATCGACGCCGTTCACCGTGCCGGAGACGGTGAGATCGCCCTGCACGTGCAGGTCGTCGTTGAACTCGAAGCGGCTATCATCCTGGCTGTAGGTGAGGGTCTTATTCAGGACCTGGCCGAACGTCAGCACCACGTCACCGACGGCGTTGCCGTCCGCGTCCAGCGTGAACGCGTCGCCGTTGGTCCCGCCCGGCACGACGCTCTTTGGCAGGACTCCCCCGCTCCCCAGCACCGGGATGGAGCCGCTGCCGGTGCCGATGCCGCGGCGCTGGAGCGTCTCCGCCACGGAGGCGTACGGCACGGAGAGGATGGGCGTGCGGTCCACGGACGCATCCGCGGCGGCGGGATCCAGCACCTCGTACGCCGTATCGGCCGCGGCCGCGGCGCGCACCTCCACCTGCAGGTACACCGTGACCCCGGCGGGCAGCGTCGCGTAGGCCGGGAGGGCGCTCTGGGAGCCCATTTCCAGAGTGAAGTACCCGTCGGCATCCGGCGTGACGGTGTGCGCCTCGTGCCAGGAGAGGTACGTGGCCGCGCCCGTGTTGAGGGAGCCGTCGGGGTTGGTGTCCGTGGTGACGCGGTCCGCGTTGGACCAGTAGCTGAGGCGGATACGCACGGGAGTAGTGATGGCGGCGCCGGTGCTACTGAGGAGGCGGCCGTTGTACGCGTGCGTCAGCGGGATGCTGCTCGCCCGCACCCGGGCGACGGCGAGCGCCATCAGCAGCAAGGCAAGGACGACGAGCAGGACCTGCAGCCAGACCCGGCGGCGGGAGGCAAGGAAGCGGCTCCGCGGCGTACCGCGCACAGCCCTGCGACGGACGGGATCCTGGGACCGCAGGATGCGGATGACGGACCAGACGGTTACGACGACCAAGGCGATGAGCGCGAGCAGCGGCACATGCTGCCAGCGCGTGCGTGGAGCGGAAAGGAGGTTGCGCAGGACATCCCGGCCTGACGGCGCGCTTCCGCCCGGCGCGGACGGGTCGTCCGCGGGAGCGGAGGACTCGGCGGGCGCGGAGCGGATGGACGAGGCGGAGGACGCGGATCCCGCAGAGGGGTCGGAGGAAGCCGACGACGCTGTGCCGGCGGTGCCGGCGGCACCGGCGGTGATGCCGCCCGGCGGGAGGGGCGCGCCGCGATGCGCAGCGACGGAGGACGCGGCGCCCGGCGCGACGGAGGCGGATGTGCCGGATCGCGATGCGGACGAACGGGCGCCCGCGGAGGAGAAGCTGAGGGCCGGCGAGCGCGAGGATCCCGCGGACGAGGAGACGGCGCCCGCGAACGATTGCGCCGAGGAGGAGACGGCCCCGGCGGAGGAGGCGGGCGGGGCATCCAGCGGCGGATCATGCCTGCGGCCGCCGCCTTGATCTGCGGCAGCAGAGCTGCGGGGGGGATCGGACGCGATGGAGGCGCGCTGCCCCGACTGCGCCGTGGGCACGATTCGGTACGTGCCGCTCTGCAGCACGGTCTGCTTCCAGTCGACGGTCCCCTCCCCGCGGTACCCGGGCGACTGCAAGCCCGGCGCGGCCACCTCCACGCTGCCGCCCTGCAGAATGAAAGAAGAGCTTTCCGCGGCGACCGCGGTGCCCACGAGGAGCCCGAACGCGCAAGCGCCCGCGAGGATCCTGCCGATGGCGGCGAAGGGGAACCTCATGGGTGGGGCGGAGGGACGGCGCGGCGCTTGAGCGCGTGCAGGGGGCGGTCCCCAAAAAACAACGCGTGCCGGCTGATGATGCGGCCCACGGTGGAGGGCGACGCCGCCATGCCCTCCTCGCGCAGCCGTTCGCTGATCGCTTCCTTGTTCATCGCGGGATCCTCCTTGCGCAGTTCCGCCACGCGCGCGACGACCTCCGGCGCGGTAAGCGGGCGGCGCACCCGCCGCGGGCGACGCGACGCCTCCTCTAAAGACGACGGGTCGCGCGGATCGAAGCGCACCATCCACCGCTCGAATGTGGAGCGCGCGATGCCGAAGTGCCGACAGGTCAGGCTGATGTTGCCGTCGTGTTCCGTCATGAAGAGGAACCACCGGAGCTTCTGCGCCGCACGCGGGCTCAGCTCCAGGCGCGAGGACCGCGCGAGCAGCCGGGCATACGTCTCCCTGCGGAGTGGGTGTGTGTACATGTCTGTTGTTCGTATTTTATAATATATTTGCTTAATTGTCTAATCAGTGTGATATTTTTATTTTGGGAAGCCGAAAACTCCCCATGAGGCCCCCTGAGCATATCTATCGAAACTTTTGGCTTCCGGTAGGCGCTCGGATCGGGGTGCAGCCGGCGAATGCACCGGATGTATTGGAACGTTTGGCCCCGGGCCGCTACGGGCGCGCTAGCTCGACGATGCGCGGCTGTATCTGGGATCGCGTCTTGGATCCGGGATAGCTCGTGGACGCCGGAATGCAGCGGCTGTCAGCGGTTGTTCCGCAGCGGCAAGCGCTTCCTCTTTTATGAGCGCCGCGCATCCGTTACGATGGGCGCCATGCCCTCCATGGCTGGAATCTTCCAGAAGCTCACGGGCGCGGCGTTGGCCGCGTCGCTCCTCCTGCAATCCGTACCCGCGTCCGCGCAGGGCGCGCAGTCCTTCACGGACGTGCCGCCCAAGCACCCGGCGTACGCGGCGCTGGAGTACCTCAGGGCCAGGGGCATCGTGCAGGGCTACGACGACGGGTCCTTCCATCCCGACGCCGTCGTAAACCGCGCGGAGTCGCTCAAGCTCATCCTCTCGCCGGTGCTGCCGGCGGAGAGCCTGGCGCTGTACACCAAGAGCCCGTTCACCGACGTGCCCGCCGGCGCGTGGTTTCTGCCGTACGTGGAGGCGGGGCGCACGGTGCTGGGCGTGGTGAGCGGCCCGCCCGAGAAGCCCGCCTTCCGGCCCGGGGATCCGGTGAACCTCGGCGAGTTCCTCAAGCTCTTCCTGCTCACACAGCGGGTGGATGCGGTCGGCGCGTACGCGGAGCTGGTTTCGCCGCTGTCCTCCGACGTCAAGCCGACGGACTGGTTCTTCCCGTACGTGCGGTACGGCGTGTCGTCGTCCATGATTCTCGTCAACGCGGACGGCACATTCGGCCCCGCGACCAAGCTCACGCGCGGCGAGATAGCGGTGATGATGCACCGTTATTTCATGTACAAGGACAAGCGGCGCACGCAGTCGCTGCTCTCGGAGGCCGAGAGCGAGATCATCAACGTCGCCTCGATGATCGACAAGGAGGACGTCGACCAGGCCGGCTACGCTGCGGCGCGCGCCACGGTCGCGGCGCGCGGCGCGCTCAGCAAGGAACCGAACCAGCCGCTCGTGAAGGGCGCGGTCAAGACGGCCGAGGGCTTCTCGCAGCTCGCGGAGGCCTTCCGCGCGGGCAAGGAGGGCCGCCTCGACGACGCCATCGCGCTCGCGGGCCAGGCCTGGAACACCGCGGAGAAAGTGCGGGGATTCAGCGCGTCCCTGGACGGCGTCGCCGGCCAAATGCAGTCGCTCGCCAAGAAAATGGCCGACGGTGCGCGACAGGCCAAGGAGGCGGCGTAAGCTAGCCCGGCGGCTAGAAACCCTTTCCTCCCCTCTCCCATGCTCGAGTCCCTGAAATTCCAGATCCGGATCAACGCCCCCAAGAAGAAGGTCTGGGACGTGATGCTCGGCAAGAAGACCTACGAGCAGTGGACCTGCGCTTTCCACGAGGGCTCGACGTATGAGGGGACCTGGGACAAGGGCGCCATCATCCGCTTCGTCTCGGAGGCTGACGGCAAGGCGACCGGGATGCTCGGGCGCATCGCGGAGAACAAGCCGGCGGAGCTGATCTCCATCGAATACCTCGGCATGATCGTCGACGGCAAGGAAGACACCGCGAGCCCCGAGGTCCAGGTATGGAAGGGCTTGCACGAGATCTACCGCTTCTCGGAGAACGACGGCGTCACCACCCTCGACATCGAGCTGGAGGGCATGGGCTCCAACAAGGAAATGGCGGAGATGTTCGAGGGGATGTGGCCGAAGGCGCTGGAGAAGCTAAAGGTGGTCGCGGAGGCGTGACGTCCGCGAGCAGTGCGGGAGATCGTCCTACGGCGCTTCCCGGCTTCCGGGTCAGCGCCTGGAGAAGAACTTGATGGTGAACCCGTTGGGATCGAGGACGGAGAAGTTGCGGTGGCCCCACGGGCGCGTGGTGATGGACTCGCCCACCTTCACCTGCCGGGAGATGCGGTCCCACAGCGCGTCGACGTCCTTCACCTCGACGTACGCATAGACGCCGCGGCTGACGGGGCTCCGGTCCCCCAGCAGCACCTCCAGCTGCGCTGCTCCGAGACGGTACACCACGCCCTTGTCCGTGGCGTCGCGGTCCCACTGGCTGAGGACTTCCAGGCCGAGGACGCCTTCGTAGAAGGAACGCGTGCGCTGGTAGTCCCTCACCTGGAGGACGATGCGGACTTCTTCTTGAAAATCGAGGCTTTCGGGGGTCATGGGCGGAGTGTACACGTCACCTCCGCGTTCCCGCCCCCCGGGACCAGCGGCCCCGTCATCACCGCGTATGTGCCGCCTGTCTCGGCGGCGTCGCGCGCGGAAGGGCACGTAAACGCGATGTCCGCCGAAGTCTCCACGACCGCGGATCCCAGCGCGTCGTTGGCGGTGCAGGGGATGCCGGATCCCAGCACGCGGCTGCCTTCGCACAGACGCACGACCTGCGGCGACTTCCCCGCATCAATGGCGCAGCGGACCGTCGTCTTCTTGCCAGGCGCGCAGTCGCGGAGCGTCTTGCCGTTCGCGAACCCGCAGTTGCGCAGCGGCCCGAAGACGCCCTCGCGGCACGGGCCCGTGACGTAACTCTCCCCGATTTTCGGCACCACGACGTGATAGGCGTCCCGATTGTTGGCGTCCCACGCGTCGTACCGTCGGCACTGCTGGCGGCTCACCAACTTGCCGCCGGAGGTCTTGAAGGACGTCGGCTCGAAGAGCTCGTCCCCTTGAGGATCACGGACGATCGTACCCTCACAGAGCAGACCGTCGGGGTTCGTCTCGAACGCGAGCGACAATGGCTCTCCCGTACGCGCCTGCGTGACGTCCACCCATTGGCACTCCAGCCCCATCTTGTACTCGTCGATCCACCCGGACGCGACCCCTTGGTTTACACAGTCCACGTACGGGTGCCGCAGCGGGCTGAGCTCATTGTTCCAGAGCCTCGCCGTCGGCTGCATGCAGAAGCCGTTCTTGCGGGCAACGGCGTCGCTCCCGTCACCCAACGTGATCTCGCCGTAGTGCGAGAAGTGGTAGTGCTCGTGGCACGCGCTGTACTCAAAGAGCCCGTGCTGCGCCAGCAACGACTCGCGCTGCGTGTGGAAGTAATCGACGATGCCGATATCCAGCGCCCGGGCGCCCACGTTGAGATCGGCAGTGGGGAACATCAGGAGCTTGCGCCAGCCGGGGCCGCCCACGCACTGCTCCGTGAGCGTGCAGGAATCGGCGGGAATGTACCGGTACGTGAATCGATTGATGCGGAATTCCTCGTGATCGGGCTCTAGATCCGGGCCGCTGGGATTCGTCACATCGCCAACGCGGACGCTCTCGGCGAGCGCGTGGTCCCAGGCGATACGCTCAAAGCGCATGGCCGTGGTGACGGAGCCCACCTTCCGGCGCAGCGCCGTGAGGCAGGATTCTGCGGGCATCGCGGTCTGGTGGCAGCCGGTATTCGTGAGCTTGGGCTCCACGCGGCAGGCGTGGTCGTAGAAGAGATCCATCTCCTCCGCGTCCACGCTGTTGGGAGGGAACTGCCCCTCGTCCACACACGCGTAGCCAGTGCGCTGGAAGAGGAGCTCGGGATCCACCGGGAAGACGAACGGCTCGTCCCACGTTCCGCCGATCGTCGCCAGAGCTGGCTCGGACATGCCGGGTGAACTCTCGTCCGAAAGCAGGACGCCTGAGAACCGGTACCGCACCGTGACGGCGTCGTGGCCGTCCACGAACGTCCGGCGCGGGGATTCCAGCAGCTCGATGCGCCACTGCGCCTCTGGCGGGAGAGGGAGCTGCCATTTCGTGCCCTTCGGGTAGAAGGCGTTCCGGAAGCTGAGGCGCAGCGACGTCATGCGGATCTGGCGCTTGGCGCGGTCGATCCAGAACGACGACGGCTTCGCGAGGAGCTCGGTGGCAATGGCCAGGCGCTGGCGCTCGGGGATCTCCTCCAGCAGCGCGCCGACCGTGCTCTCGAGCCCCAAGCGTACGAGCGCGCCGGGGTGCGCGGACCAGTCGATCTCCGTGTGCGTGACGGCGCGCGCGGACGACGCGGTCGGCGGCGACGCGACCGAAGCGGTGGATTCCCCCGGACCGACAGGCGTCTTGGCGCAGCCCGCGAGGGTGAAGACGGCGAGGATCGGCAAGGCGAGGGAACTGCGCATCACGCGGAGTGTACTCCTCCGTCGACACCGCCCGGTGCAACCTGCTAGGATTGCCATCTCACATCCGTTCCTCGTCCCGCCATGCCCACCGCGCACCTCTGCCCCTACCTGATGTTCAACGGCAACGCCCGCGAGGCCCTGGAGTTCTATCATTCTTGCATGGGCGGGAAGGTCTCCATCATGGCCTTCAAAGACGCACCGATGCCGAGCGATCCAGCAATGCAGGACCGCGTGATGCACGGGATGCTGGAGAACGACGCGCTCTCCTTCATGGCGAGCGACAGCATGCAGGGCGAGGTGGCCCACGGGACCACGGTGCACCTCTGCGTCTCCGGCACCGACCACGAGCGCCTCACGGAGATGTTTACCAAGCTCTCCGCGGGCGGCAAGGTCACGCGGAAGCTGGAGAAGGCGTTCTGGGGCGACACCTTCGGGATGTTCACGGACAAGTTCGGCTTCGAGTGGATGTTCAGCATCACGGAGAAGAAGGCCTGATCCCCTCGTCCCGCACAGCGCTCCTGCGCTTCACTCGATGAGTCGGATCCGTCTAGATGCGCACGATGTGCGTCGTCGCTATGATCGACGCCATGCCCAGCCCTCACTCCGAAACCTTTCGCCTGGAGGCGTTCTCCGATGCGACATTTGCGATTCTCATCACCATCATGGTGCTGGAGTTTAAGATCCCGCACGAATCCACGCTTTCGGCGCTTGTTCCCCTGGCCCCCATCTTCCTCAGCTATGTGCTGAGCTTCGTGTATCTCGCCATCTACTGGAACAACCACCACCACCTGCTGCATGCCACTGAGGACATCAGCGGCGGGGTGATGTGGGCCAACATGCACCTCCTCTTCTGGCTGTCTCTCGTCCCCTTCGTCACCGGCTGGGTGGGAGAGAACCCCTCATCCATTGCACCGGCCGTCCTGTACGGGTTCGTGCTGCTCCTTTGTGGCGCGGCCTACAGCATCCTGCAGAATGCCATCATCCAAAACGAGGGCAAGGGTTCCAAGCTCGCCAAGGCCGTGGGCAAAGATTGGAAGGGTAAGGCTTCGCTCGCGCTGTACGCGGTGGCCATACTCGGTGCGCTAATCCAGCCGTGGATCGCGTACACCCTGTTCGCCGCGGTGGCGCTGATATGGATCGTCCCGGACAAGCGGCTCACGCCGATGTTCGATCACCTGGACGACTGATCCGCTGGGCGCGCCTCTCGCCCTTCGCCATACTCGCGGCATGGACCACTCCGACGCCGTCGAATCGTTCTTCCGCGCTTACGAGGAGGCCAGCAACGCGGCGGACGCGGCGCGCATCGCTCTCCTTTTTGCAGAGGTCTTCCTCCTCGCGGGCCCCAACGGTTCACAGGTGGTGCGGAAGGCGGACTTCCTCGCGGCGCTTCCCAAGCGTCACGCGCACTTCAAGACTCTCGGCCTCGCCGGCACCGCGCTCTCGTCGTTGGAGCATGCTCCCATGGACGAGCACTACGTCACCGCGCAGGCGGGCTGGAGCATGCACTTCGTAAAAGACGGCGAGCCGGTCGAGGTCGAGGTCTCGTCGTCGTTCCTCCTCTACAGACGCGGCGAGACCTATGAGATCGTCCTGTACCTCCCCCACGGCGACGTGCAGGAGCGGCTGCGCGAAGCGGGATTGACCTGAGGATGCTTGCGGGAACTACATATTTATGATACAATAGCATTCATGCAGAAACACATCCTCATCGCGGACGACGACACGCTCTTCCTGAACATCCTCACCCTGGAACTGGAGAAGCGCGATGTCCCCGTAAAGGTCACCACGGTGGAGGACGGTGAGCACACGATCCGCATTCTCAGTGAGAACAAGCCCGACATGCTCATCCTGGATCTGCGCATGCCCAACATGGACGGCTTCGCGGTGCTGGAACACATGCGCGAGCACCACTCCGCCGTGCCGGTGATCGTGGTGACGCACTACCAAGACGACGAGCACAAGCGCCGCAGCGAGGAGTTCGGCGTGAGGGGCTATCTGGTGAAGTCCGACTGGCGCATCGGCGACATGACGGAGGAGATCCGCACGCACTTGGGCTGAGGCGTATCCTGGGAACATGCACACCCCGGAGCAGATCGCGGAGATCGTCATCGCCGAGTTCGGCACGGAACGTTCGCACGCCGGCCCCGAGCGGGTGGAAGCCGTGATGCGCCCCATCGGCGCTATCACCACCGAGACCGAGCGCCGCGTGCAGGACGTGCTCCGGGCCCGGGGCGCGAGCTTGGTGCACCTGCAGTTTGGCTGTTGGGTGGAAGCGAACATCGTCACTGGCCTGCCGAGCGACGACCGCGAGAAGCGCATCCGTTTCCTGCTGATGGACACCTGCACGTGCGTTCTCGACCACCTCCCGAACGCCGTGGAGCATGCGCCGGGTCCCGTAGATGCACGGGCGCTGGAGCTACTCAAGCACCCGCATCTCACCAGACAGAAAACGGCAGAATCTTGATGCCGCTTAGGCCGCCGCCTCCATCAGCATCACGCACCGCACGATCCTGAGTTCCAGGAACTCGTGCACGTCGCCGAGCGCCTCGCGCACGGGCGTGAGGCGCTGGGTGCCCAGTTCCTCAAACGTCTCGCGGATGTCCGCGGCGTCGGGGACGCTCTCTAGGAGATAGCGGATATCGCCGGCCTGGCCCTCCTCCACCGCCTTCTCGATGTAAAGGATCACGCGCTCGGGCTTGACCCCGGCGGCTTCGGCCATGGCGGAAAGGGGCGTGCGCTCAGAGACGAGCTTCTCGATAAGCTTGGCACGCCGCACGCGGCCCATGCTGGGACGGGTGACGTGATCGTCATCGTCACTAGCAGAGGGGCGCTCTTTGGAGTGCAACGAGCGCACGACGAAGTGCGGACGCGGGACGTAGCGGCCCATCGCCTCGCTGAGTGAGTCATAGAAGCTCGTCACCAGCGGCTCCGCGCGGATGGACTGCTCGGTCCACCGCTCGATGAAAAGGCCTTCGGCGCTGCGCACGCGGCTGAGCGCCACGTAGGCCTGTCCCGGCTCCCAGAGCGCGGAGAGGTCCACGATCATCTTGTCGAGCGACGCGCCCTGCGCCTTGTGAATGGTGGTGGCCCACGCGAGCGTGACCGGGAAGTTCCATGCCGCAGCCACCTCGCGGCCGTCGCCGTCGAGGAGCGTGAACTTCTCGCGCTGGAGCTCTATGTCCTCGCCCGTCAGCAGGCCCACCTCCAGAATGTCCTCGCCAATGGCACGCACGCGGCCCAGGCTCCCGTTGACGTACCTCCCCTCGCCCGTGACGTCGTTGCGCCGCATCATCACGAGCGCGTCGCGCTTCAGGAAGAGGACATCGGGGATGGGGATGGATCGCTTAGCGGACTCGATCGCGCGCTCATCGCCCTCGTAGGATGTGGGTAGCGCATGCTCCCCGCCCGAGAGCTGATCCAGCCGCCAACGGTTGTACGCGTCGGCCTTGGCCCGGTGCGGGTAGAGGCGCGTCCCCTCCTGCAGCTCGTCGTGGAGCCCGGTGCGCGATTCTAGGAAGCTGCGCACCTCGGCAGTCACACGTCCGGCGCGCACGGCGTTGAGGATGTCTAGGAATGCGGCGTCGCGCGTGCGCATGACGGTGGAGAGCAGAGCGGGCTGGAAATCTGTACGTGTCCACACGTCGTGGAGAAATGCCCAGTCCTTCTCCTGGTTGCCGTGCGTCACCGGCGGCAGCTGCGCAAAGTCTCCCACGGCGATGATGCGGAGCCCTCCCCACGGCTCGTCTCGCCCGCGGATCTCACGCGCGATGCGCTCGGCGGCGGCGAGCGTGGTGCCAGAGAGCATCGAAATCTCGTCGATGATGACACAGCACGCCATATTGAGACGGACGTTGAGCTTGCGGCTGCGCCGCGCCCGGGCGACGGTCTCCTCCAATCCCCCTTCCATGATCCCCAGCCCAAAGAAGCTGTGGAATGTGCGCCCACCGACGATGACGGCCGCAGCCCCGGTGCTGGCCACCACGGGGAACGCGGCGGACGGCTTGCCACGCAGGTACCGGTCCAGGAGGAAGCTCTTGCCCGTGCCTGCGGCGCCCGTGAGGAAAATGTTTCCCTCGCGCATGAGCACATCAAGCGCCCGGTCCTGGCACGTGGTGAGGTTGGCGGTGGCGGGGGCGAGGGGCATCGGAGGGATGCATCGTAGCAGGCCCGGCTCGCGGACGGCGGAAAAAGGCAGTGGAGATACGAGTTCGTTCCCGCGGCACGGGTCTGAGTGGGAACGGCTTAGAGACGTGATTAATAAAGAACACATTTTTTGCTCAATATGAACAAGGACGACGCGACGCTACACTGGGATCCATGCTGCGGCAGCTCCACGCCGACCTCCACGCCGCCCGCGATCCCGCGAAAGCCGCGTTCTTCCCGCGCTTCTTCCGGACGGGGAAAGGCGAGTACGGGGAGGGCGACGTGTTCCTCGGTGTCACCGTGCCGCGCATGCGCGCGGTCGCTAAGGCGCACCGCGACCTCGGGCTGCAAGACATCGAGCGCTTGCTGGCCGATCCCATCCACGAGCGGCGCCTCACGGGACTCTTTATCCTGGTGTCGCGCTACGAGCGCGGCGACGATGCGACGAAGAAGGAGACCGTCGCGTTTTACCTGGACCACCTGGCGGGCGTAAATAACTGGGACCTCGTCGACGCCACGGCGTACAAGATCCTGGGCGACTGGCTGCTGCGCACGAACAACGATGCACAAATGGACCAGATGACGGCGTCGGCCAATCTTTGGGAACGGCGTATTGCGATCGTCGCCACACTCGCCTTCATCCGCGCGGGCCGGCTGGAGCCGACGTTTCGCATGAGTACACGTCTGATTTCGGACAAGTACGATCTCTTGCACAAAGCCGTCGGCTGGATGCTGCGCGAGGCAGGCAAGCGCGATGCATCGGCGCTGCGGCGATATCTGGATACGCATGCCGCCCGACTGCCGCGCACTGCTTTGCGATACGCATTGGAACGTCTACCGAACAAGGACCGGAGGCACTACATGGCTCTACGCTGAAGGAATACATGTATTAGACAAAAAAGTCTAAATGTTCTATAATGTTCTTAATATCCACACCCCACTCGCATGACGCATAAGCAGTTCGCCGCGCTCTCGTCCCTCGTCGCGGTATCCGGATTCGCGGTCGTGCTGAGCCTGCAAGGCACCTCGCTCCTGTCGCAAGCCACCAACTGGTCGTGGCAGCGCGCGAGCGGCATGCAGTCCGGTTCCACCTCCAGCCCCGCGGCTTCCCGCTGCGACATGATGCGGCAGCAGTTCGAGACGTCCTGCGAGCCCGCGTTGGCGCAGCGCTGCGTCATCGCCCTCGCGACCACGTGCGGCACCGACGCCGGCGAGGCGCGCGAGTCGTGCGCGGAGTGGTGCGGCGCGGAAACCTCCTTCATGCCGCAGTACATCCCCCCGTACACGCCCCCGCGCCTCGGTGAGGATCCCCAGGTATGCGCGGATGCCCAGCGTCCCTATGCCGGCGGGTGCGACACCGACCAAATCGATGCATGCATCGCCGCCGTCTCCGACGGCTGCTTCGTGCCTTCCGAAACCGCCCGCCTGCGCTGCGCCGCGTGGTGCACGCGTCCCACGGAGCAGGATGACGGACTCGTGCCGAGCGAGGATCCCCAGGTATGCGCCGACGCCGAGCAACCGTTCCGCGAGAGCTGCGAGCCCGACCGCATCGGAGCGTGCATCGCCGCCGTCACGGGCAACTGCTTCGTGCCTCCGATGACCGCGCGCCAGCGCTGCGCCTCGTGGTGCGTGAACCACTCGGGCCCAGACACGTCAGTGCAGGCCACCTGCAGCGAGACGATGGATCGCTACACCACGAGCTGCAACGACCAGCGCGGCGAATGCGCGCGGGACTTGGGCGTGTCGTGCGGCATGCCACAGTTCGCGGCCGCCAGCCGCTGCGCGGCGCTGTGCGGAGACTCGAACGTCAGGCCCGACGGCATCGGCCAGGCCGAAGCTGAGCAGCTTTACGGCCGTCTCGCCGAACTGGAACAGCGCGCCGTGGAACTCCAGCGTCAGATCCAGGACCTGCGCTTGACCATCGAAGCCGCGAGCGAGTAATCCCCTTCTGATCCCCCCACCACGCCGCGATCCCCGCACGGGCATCGCGGCGTTGGTTGTACATCGACGCACCGGTCCGCATGCGCAATGATGCCGCCGTGCTCCCGTTGGATGCCGCGCCCGGCCGTCCGCTCTACCGCCTCTTGGTGTGCGGTGGCCCGACATGCGGCCTCAACCCCGATCTCCAGGCGACGCACCTGCGCAACGTGTGGGAAGCCGAAGGCCTTGGCGCCACGGTGGGCCTGCGTATCAGCGCGTGCCAGGACTGCTGCGAGCACGCGAGCGTGGCGCGCATCTTCTTGGGAGAGAAATCAGAATGGTACGAGCGCCTGACGGCGGAGGACTACAGCGCCCTCCTAGACTGGGCCCGCGCCTGCCATCGCGGCGACGCGCTGCTGCCACGTCCGGAATGCACTGCTGCTAAGGCGTTTGGGGGTCGATCGAGCTAAAGCCCTGTATTCAGACAAAAACTCTGTATACAAATTCTATTCAAAAGGGATGACCTCTGCTGGGAATCGCCTGGGATCAGTAACGCCGTCGGGTCCCCCGTGTCCTGCACAGGCCTACTTCCCACCAAGGACTGTGACTCAGAGCATCTCCATGCGAGACATCCCCACGGTCCAGTAGGAGCACCACACTGAGAACGTCGACGTGGACTCCAAAGGTTGTTCGTTTGTATCTAACACAAAACGAAAAACTTGAACAGATTTTGTGCTCGATCTTATCGTTTTGGCACGTCGATAACGCGCGCTGTATGCCCTGTTGCGGCGAGGAAGTGCTGGAGGCCCGCATGGGAGATGGAGAGCGTGGCGGTATTCACCAGCGGATGGCAGAGCACAGCCTCTGCCTCCCACACCCCGCGGTCGACGACGAGCTCCACCGCGTGCGCGGTGTCACACGCAAGCCCGAGCAGTGTGGCGGCTCCAGGGGTGACACAAAGGTGCGAACGCAATCGCTCCTCCGATGCGAAGCTCAGCTTGTCCGCGCCAAGGAGGTCTTTGAGTCCTTTGAGGTCCACGCTGGTACGGTATCCCACCACGACGAGGAAGTGTCGTATGCCCTTTCGGTCGCGGAGGAAGAGGTTCTTGGTATGCGCACCGGGCATGGGCGGGCAGAGACCCTCGGCCTCCTCACATGTGAACACAGCGGGGTGCTCAACACGCTGGAACTCCACGCCGTGATCCCGGAGGAACGCCTCAATATCCATACGCGCAGCGTACCCGGACGATCGTCCCGATACATCTGTGAATGCGATTCCAAATTATCTGCTCACCAAAGCCTTAAAATATGAACATTTTTTGTATTCATTTCCCCATCCCGACGATCTCCTCAAACTGCTCTCGCGTAAGCGGCGTCACGGACAGGCGGTTCCCGCGGGCGAGGAGGCGCATGCCCGAAAGCGCCGGGTTGGCGCGCATCGCGGGCAGCGTGACGGGCTTGGCGAACGCCTGCTGGAACGCCACGTCCACCATGGACCAGCGGGGATCGTCCTGCGAGCTCGCGGCATCGTAGTGGTCCGCGACGGGATCGAACTGCGTGTGGTCGGGGTACGCGGTGGCGACGACGCTGCAGACGCCCACGGCCTCCGGCGGATCGCCGCCGGAGTGGTAGTACACGCACAGATCGCCCTGCTGCATGTCCCTCAGGAAGTTGCGCGCCTGGTAGTTGCGCACGCCGTCCCAACACGCATGGCCGTCTCGGCGGAGGTCCTCCAGGGAATAGCAGCCTGCCTCGCTCTTGAGCAACCAGTGTCGCATGCGCGCATTGTAGCCGGGGTGCGCGCCGCGTACACTTCACGCACGTGTCCCCCGCCTTTACGATTCTCGGCGGCGACCGCGCCTTGTGGCGCTCGCCGATCTTCCTGCGCCGGTCTCTCGAGGGGCTGACGCTCTTCCTCTTGAGCTGCGTGGCCAACTTCATCGCGGGGCGCAACGCGACCGCGCTCGCGAGCCACTGGGTCACCGATGCGGTGCTCACCAACACGCCGCCCATTGGGAGCATCTGGTTCCACATGATGGGCCCGGTGTTCCTGGATGCCGCCATGGTGGCGGCGCTCTTCCTGCGCCCACGCTACCTGCCGTTTGCGGCCAAGAGCATGGCCATCCTCATTTTTCTACGCGCGGTGGCCATCAACCTCACGCACCTGGGCGTGTACCCCGACGCCCCGCCCGTGACGGGATCGGTGTTCACGTTCGGCGGCGACCTGTTCTTTAGTAACCACACGGGACTGCCGCTCCTGCTCGGCTTCATCTTCGCCAAGGAATTCCCGCGCTTGGGTACGGTACTCTTTGTGACGGGCGCGCTCTTTGGCATAAACTCGCTGTTGGCCCACGTGCACTACTCCATCGACGTCTTTGCAGCGCCATTCATGGCCTACGGCGCATACGCGATGTCGAAACGCGCGTTTCGCAAAGACTTCGCGCTCATCGAGGAAGCGGCGACATAGGACGCAAGCTCAGATGTCCTCCCAGCGTCCGCCAGCTTGGATCCATCTATAGATTGCCGAAGCATCGCCGATGGGCGGAAAGCCGTGGAAATCCTTAAAGAGGATGTTGACGACGTAGAAGCTCGGCATCTCCTTTTCCCGGAACTCGCGCCCGCCCAGGGGACGAAACCGGCCCAGCGCGTCCACCGCCTTTCCGTGCGGGTTGCCGTGCTGGATAGTGATGCCGGCGATCTCCAGGAACTGCTTGGCCTTTTCCAGCGTAAAGCGCCGTCCGTCCAGAAACGCTGTCACCGTGGCGCGCTGTTCGGCGAAGGTGGGCGGCGCCTCAACGCGCGGCGCCGGCGGACGCGGCGCCACGGGCAGCAGGTATGCGCCATCTTCGTACGGGATGCCCGCCTCGCGCAGGTAGCTGGCTACCTCTTCCGTCACCGGATCTGCCTGCGCGCCAATGGCCTCCACCTGGGTAACGTCTAGCAGGAAGTACTCGCGGCCGACTCCGGATTGGTCGGGGATCATGAGCAGTCGGGGCATGATGCCGAGTGCCTGCAGCGAGTCCTTCAGCGGGCCAAGGGCGGAACGCGTCAGGGCGTCGGACACCTCGTGCAGCGCTTCGCGCGCACGGCCCGTGCAACGGTAGCTGTACGCGGCGGCCTGCTCCGGCAACATCTCACTGAGCGGGATCGAGTTGCCTGGGAAGCACGGCGCACCCGCTACGGAGGGCTGGGCGATGCGCACGGGACCACCCGTGCCGTTACGACGCTCGAAGTGGATAGGCTGCACTTCCAACGGGGCATAGCGTGTCACCTCTGTGACGGCCGTCTCCCCCTGGCCACGGCGACGGACTACCAGCGACGAGGGAAGGTCGGGGTCGAGCGGGCGGAACGGGAGCGCCTTCTCCGCGTCGTCATCCTTGCCCACGACGGCGAGGAGCGCATCCAGTTGGACAAACGCCGTATCCAGGTCCTGCAGGAATGCTGCGACCTCGGGATCGGCACCCGCGAGGAGACTCCCCGGATCCCAAGTCAGCTGGGGTACAGCGGGACGGCCGGGATCCCGACGACTCGGGTGCACCTCTTCAAGCTCGACGCACTTCTGCAAATAGACCGCCACCAGAGCCTGGTGCGCGGAGTGTTTGACGGCATCGGGCGCGTCGCCCATCAACTGGCGCGCGCGAAGGGTGAGTGTGCTAAGCGCACGCACGTACGTGGATCCGTCAAACACCAAGCGACCGCTCTTGTCCTTGGAAGCGCTGGGCTGAAAGTAGTAGTTGAAATTACGCAGTTGCAGGAACAGCTCCATCGCGAGCGTGTCGAGCATCCGGTGCGCCGCGCGCAGGTCGCGCGCGTGGGGGGACGCGAGGCGCGCGCCCGCGCGCTCAGCGAGCCGGAATGCGTGCTGGTCTGGACCGGTGAGCGCGGATTCGGCCGCGATCAAGGCGCGCTGGGTCGCTAGAGGTACATCCGCATGCCCGGCTCCGAGCGACGCCTCAACGCGCGCGTACGCCTGTGACATGCCAATGGGAAGGCCATCGCGTGAAGGACTCGTCTCGGCGGTTTCGGAAGCAGTGAGCGCGGAAACGGGTTCCGCGTCTGCAGCCGGCTCCGATACGGGAGCACGGGTGACCGGGTCAGGTTCGGCAACATCGTCGTCGGCATCATCATCTGTGTACGAGAGCATGGCGCGTAACGTGGCGAGTGCGTCTTCCGCCTGCTCCAGGCCATGGATGACGCTCCACAGGTGATCGGCCACCCCCGACTCCAGCCCTACGAACCGCAGCGTCTCGCGGAACCGCTCCAATCCACCTGCGTGCAGCTTACCCGCTCGGATACGCTCGGCCGCCGCGTCGACGGCGTGCGAGCTGAAGAACCGCGGAGAGCGCACGAGGAACTCCCTGCCGGAGATCTCAAAGTCGCATTCCCGCAGAAACGGATCGAGCGCCTCCAGCATCTCGGGCCGCACCTTGGCGGAGAGGCGCATGCGGAACACCTCCACTAGGTTTCGGCGGGACGGTTCCTTACCCGCCTCGGTATGAAGCAACACGGCCTCGAACGCCGGCAGCGAGAAGGCGATGGGGCTGTCATGCAGCTTCGTGAAGGCGTTCAGGCGCTCATGCTCGCCGGCCTCGAACAGCATCTCGCTCACCTCCCGCGCTAAGTGTTCCGTGATCTCGCGCACCCCCCCGAAATCGTGGTGCGGGACGGTGCGGTACTTGTCGAACTTCTTCTCCACCAAGCCGCGCGGCATCAGCGGATTGGGGACGTAGTGCGCGTGGAACCGGCAACCGTCCTCGATCACTTTGTGGATGGCTCTCCGTACGAGTTCACTGCTGATGCCCAGCCGCCGAAGCGTCACATCGACATGCTTGGCGATCTCCCTGCGGGGAGCTTCCGTCTGGGTGAGACCGGCGGTAAGGAGGTTCTTGCGCATGCCAGGTGGGGGAGGGTACCGCGCAACAGCGGCACGGCACACGCAAAAACGCGTGCAGCAAGGGAATACTGCGTTGTACCGCGGGAAAGTCGCGTGTCAGCGCACGCACATGCCGCCCGCGTCCGGGAACGCGCCGTCGTAGCGGCATGTAAACCCCTCTGCGCAGAGCATGCCGGCGATGCCGCCGCACCGCGCGCCCCGACTGGCGCGAGAGGCCCCTGCCAGCCGCGCATCCGCGATGGTGCGCAGCGGTCCAGCGCTGGCCGCCACGAAGGCGATGGCCGACGCATCCACATCGCCCGACCCGTGCGGGCCCATCATCACGACAACGCCATCTCGGAGCGTAAAACTGTAGTACGGACCCCGCCGATCGGATCCGTCGCGCGCGCGTTGCGTCAGCATGTAGCGGTAGCCGTCGAGCCCCGCGGGGGACGTGTAGGGCTTACGCTCGGCGATGCCCGGGCACTCCGCGCCGTCGGCAGAGCAAAGGCCGAGGAGCGCGCGCTTAACCGTGTTCGCTGCACCTCGCACCGAGCGCACCTCCACGGCGCGCATCGTGCCGCCGGTCCCCCGCCGGCCGATAGTGAGGCTCTCGTCCGTGTGCGCGATGACCACGTACGGAAGCGGGATACGCAGCTCATACGAGTACGCGCGGTTTCGGTATGGCGCCGACGCGCGGGCGGATGCCTCCTCGGCCACCGAGTTGGAACAACCAGCAAGGCTAGCGGCAAGGAGGAGGACAGCCGGATACGAGAGAGGAAGGCAGCGGAACGCGGACATGTCAGCGTGAGGATGTAGAGCAGTCGATGGTATCGATCAGCCAGGTGCCGGATTCGCGCACGAGGCCGACGACCACACGCACCTCGCCGGAGTCGTAGCCTTCGCGCAGATCCGCGGAGGCGGTTTCTCCCTTAGCGGTGATGGTCACCACTTGGAATCGCGGCGGGTCCTTGGGCGCGCAGACCACGGGGTCTACGGACGCGTCGGAGTGCGCACGCAGACGGTCCTTGAGCGCGGAGGTGAGGTAGGGGCTGCCCTCGTAGTAGGCGGCCTTCATCGCACTCCCGCGGAAAACGATCCAATCCTGATAAAAGGTGACAACTGTGCGCGAGGCCGTGAGCCCGCCCGTACCGGGACGGTTGCCCGTGCTGGGCGCGGAGGGCTTGGGGGCCACGGGCGCGGGGGGCGGGGTCGTCGGCGTCGGAGCGGCGGACGCAGGCGCCATGACGGGCGGCGCGACGGAGGACGGTTCCATCGCCGGAGGCGTCGTGTCGCCCGGGGCCATGCCGGCCTTGGAGGATTCCTCGTCCGCGTAGAGGGGGACATCGGGGAGCGGCTCGGAGGACTTCCGCGTCGCGGCCCATGCGAGGCCGCCGATCACGAGCACCGCGATGACCGCGGTGAGGATCGCGGGAGCGGAGCGCCGAGGCGCGGGGAGCGGGGGCGTGGCCTCGGAAGGAGGCGTCTGCGTCGGGGGCTGGTTTTCCATGAAACAACGTGGGGGATTTGCGGAATATTCTGCCTCAACACCGCGCCTGGACCCAAGCGTTCCGACGTGACGAGTGAGCGGGTTCGTCGATCCATCGCGTTCCGCGAATGTCTTGTAGACTGTCTGCATGATGAGGCTGACCATTAAGCGGCTCCTCGGCGTGATCTGCCTCGTGCTGGGGCTGGCCGCGCTCGTCACGCCGCTCACGCCGGGGGCGTGGCTGATGTTTGTGGGCATCGAACTGCTGGGACTGAGCTTCTTGCTCCCCCGCCCAGTCCGTACGCGGTGGGAGGCGCTCAAGATGCGCCTGATGGAACGGTGGCACCGCTTCCGCCTGCGCAAGCACATGGCGAAGGACGCCGCGGCGGCGGCCAAGGCCGCGATGCCGCACGCGGGAGGGCGCGGTCTCTAGGGCGTCACGCGGTCTTCTTGCTCTGCTCCGTCTGCCCGAGCTGGCGCTGCACCTGGGCTTTCTGCTTCTCCGCGTTGATCATCTGCTTGATCATGGGCTTGCCATCCGCCGTGAGCACCTGCTCCTTCTTGAGCCCCCCGGTGCCCGCTTTGTCCTTGCGAACGTTGGGATCGTTCATGACCTTGGTGCGTTCTACCTGCTGTTTGAGCACGAAGAGTTCCTTCTTCTGATGCTGCTCCATCTGCTGACGCATCTGCGCGATCTTTAGAGGGTTGAGGATCTGGTCCAAGCTGTGTGCCTGGAACTGCTCCTTCTTCTTACGATCGTCGAGAGACATAGGCGAGAGTGTAGCAGATCGGTCCTCCACTTCATCGTGCGGGCGATCCCCGCCCGTCTGCAGGGTATTTGGACGGTCTACTCGCCGTCCGGAACGAGGGCGACCTCGCCCGTGCGCGAGGGATTGTACGCCACGGTCACCACGCAACCCGGCTGGACACGCGGGACGCGGACCAGGGGCACCACCGTCCGTAAGTTCACAGGGAAGCCTTCGCTTCCGACGGGCCTGACCTGAAGCTCCAAAACGACCTCAGGGTTCTCGTTCACGAAGGTGTTTGTCTGCCGTATGCACTCCACCGTAGCCGGCGCGCGCAGCCCCGTCGCAAGGAGGTCCTTGGCCCGCCGACCACGGCGCAGGAGCCGGCTGAGATACCCCAGATCGCCAAAGAGATCGATCACCCCAAAGGCAATGAGCCCCAGCGGGAGAATGATGAAGAGCACCGTCGCAATAATCGAGTCCATATGCCGAATCCTACACAACTGCTATAGGGGGCACCACCGGGAAATTGTGTTTTACGTATTTCTATGGTGAAATAATTTTTGTGATTCTTGTACACACCGGAATGGTACAGGGAACGAGGCAGGCCTTCTGCGCGCCATCGGTGAGTGGGATGCTTGCCTCGGAACGTTTCCAGATAGAGCCGGTCGGCCCAGACGACACTGGGTTTCTCCCGAAAGGGGAGTTCCGTAGATCGAACAATC
>CAZYAK010000012.1:0-4997 GCA_964645935.1 uncultured Candidatus Peribacteria bacterium
GGGGCTGGGGTCGGTGCTGGGGTACCTGTGGTCCTTCGCCGGGCCGCTGTGCCAGTTTGTCATCATCTTGCACGTCTTCCGGCCGGTGTTCGGGGGGGAGATCCCGTCGTACCCGTACTACCTCTTCCTGGGGATCATCGTGTGGGAGCACTTCTCGCTGGCGACGTCGTCATGTATCGCGCTGCCTGCGCGCAAGATCCAGATCATGAACCGGGTGCGCGTGCCGCCCGTGCTCTTCGTGCTCGCCGCGGGGTGGACGCACGCGCTCATCTTCCTCACGCGGTTCGCGCTGTTCCTGGGCTTCGCGGCGCTATGGGGGCCGCGGCCGGGGTGGGAGGTGCTGTGGTACGGGCCGCTCCTGCTCGCGCAGATGTCGCTGCTGTCGCTCGGGATCGGCGCCGCCGTGGGCGCGTTCTCGCTGCGGTTCCGCGACGTCGCGCACCTGTGGTCCGTGGTGCTGCAGGTGCTCTTCTGGCTGACGCCGATCATGTACGCGCCCATGCGGACCGGCACGCTGGTGCACGAGGTGATGCGCGCGGTGTCGGGCGGAGCCGTCTCTTCCATCCTCACGAGCTTCATCGCGCTCCAGCCCGTGTCGGTGCTGGTGTACGACGCGCGGCGCGTGTTCGTGCCCGGGCTGGAGGGGCTTCCCTCGGCCGTCCACGTAGCGCTCTTCACGGCCTTCTGCGCCGTTATCTTCGCCGTGGGCACGGCGCTGTACGCGCGCCGTAGCCGCTACTTCCTCCAGGAATTCTGACCATGCGCGGCGCCCTCACCTGCCGGCACGTGGACAAGACGTTCCGCTACGCGGTTTCGCAATCGCTGCTGCAGGACACGCTCCTGCGCCGCCCACACCGCGCGACCGTGCGGGACGTGAAAGTCCTGTCCGCCGCGTCGCTGGAGGTGCGCCCGGGCGAGTGGCTGGGGCTCTACGGCGCCAACGGCAGCGGCAAGACCACGCTGATGCGCATCATCGCGGGGCTGCTGCCGCCGGACCGGGGCGAGGTGGAGGTGGACGGCGACCTGTCGCTCTTCCTGGGGCTTGGCACTGGGTTCGAGCTGGAGCTCTCCGCGGACCGCAACATCTACCTGCACGGATTGCTGCACGGCCTCTCGCGCAAGGAGATCCGGGGGATGACGGACGAGGTGATCGACTTCGCGGAGCTGGGGGAGCACCGCGAGATGCCCCTCAAGTATTACTCCAGCGGCATGCTGCTGCGTCTGGGCTACGCCGCGGTGGCACACATGCGGGCCGATGCCTACCTCTTCGACGAGGTGCTGGCGGTGGGGGACGCGGCGTTCCGCACACGCTGCAGGGCACATATGGCCAGGCTCAAGGCCGAAGGCAAGGGCGCCATCCTCGTGAGCCATTCCATCCACGACCTGCGCAAGCACTGCGACCGCATCGTGACCATCCGGGACGGGGGCGTCGTGCCCTACCGCGAAGAAGAAGACCCGCAGCTGCAGCGCATCATCGCAGCGGGCGGAGGGCTCGCCTGAGCAGCGTGCCCAGGCGGGAGCGCGGAGGCTCGGGCCGGACGGACCCCTGCACCCAGAGTGCATCGGTCTCCGCTTGCGTGCGCTCCAGCGCCAGCATCTCCCGGAAGCGCCGCTCCAGGCGCGCGTGGTCGACGGGGGTCGCGAGGATGCTGTCCAGGAACGCGGCCGTCTCGCGCGCGGCGTCGTCCCAGGTGCGTCCGCCGGCGAGGGGCGCGGGCGGCGCTTCCGCCATCGCCTGGCGGATGAGGCCGGGGATCGCTTCGAAGGTCTTGAAGGTCCGCACGTGCGCATCGAGACCGAACGCGCGCGTCAGCTCCCGCGTCGAAGCGGTATCACACGCGATGACGCGCTTGCCGTTGGCTGCGGCGTGGAGCAGCGGGAACCCAAAGCCCTCGTGCTGCGAGGGGAAGAGCACGGCGGCACAGTCGCGGTAGAGCGCGGCTACCAGCTCGGGTGGCAGCTCGCCGCTCTGGAGCACCTGCCACCGCGAACCCTCCGGCGCGCAGTGCTCGGGTCCGCCGAGAATCACGGCGGGGAGGTCCGGGGGAAGGACGCGAAGTGCGTCTTTCAGAGCTTTGTGTGGGAACGCGTTGCCGGCCACGAAGACGAACGGCTCCGCCGGGAGGTCCGCGGAACGCGGGCCCGGCGCGGAGGGGGCGGGCCGCCCGTGGAGGACGGCGCGTGCGGGCACGGACTCGGGCAGGTCGGATCCCAGGAACGTGCGCACGTCCTCCAGCGCCGCCTCGCTCACGGAGAGCAGGCCGTCGAGGTGGCGCGCTGCGACGGATGCCGCCAGGCGCATGTCGATGCTGCGGATGGCGTGCACGCGCAGCGCGATGGCGTCGTGGAAGGTGAAGACCATGCGCAGCGCCACGCGGTTGAGCTCCAGGACCTGGCGCCGGTCCGTGGGCTGGCGTGGGACGAAGGCGAGATCGAACCGGTGGGGGAGCGGCCGGTCCGTCGTGACGACCGGGAACCGCGCAGAGAGCCCGAAGGCCGCGTCCGCCCCTGGCTCCGCGCGGATCGTGATGTCCCAGCGGCCGGCCGTCATCGGCACGAGGTGCTCCAGCAACGCCATCGCAGCCTCTGGGATGCCTCCCCGGCGCCCGCTCATGCGGGAGAGGTCGATCAAGACACGGGGCTTCTTGCCTTTACGCCCAAGTACCTCCGCGAAGTGCTCCGCGGCGGGCAGACCGTATGCGAGATGCTCACGAACTGCACCCTCGTACTCCGGGTACCGTGCGTGCAGCAGCGTCGCGTGCTCCCGTTGCAACAGAGCCTTCTCGGCAGAGCCGAAGGACCGCTCGCCCTTGTGGAACACAAAGGCGCGGTTCGCAAGCACCGCGGAGTAGCCCATCCGGCTGAGCCTGCAGCAGAGGTCGTTTTCTTCGTGGTAGCCGCGGCCGTAGGCCTCATCAAAGAGCCCGAAGCGCTCCACGAGGTCACGGCGCAGGAGCAGACAGAAGCCCACTCCTGTGGGGATGACGGAGAAGCGGGGGAGCAGGTTGCGGATGTGCTGCCATGTCGCATAGCGCTCCGTGGAAGAGAGCGGCGGGCCTTCGCGATCGGCGGGTACGGTGCAGATGGAGGCGTTGTCGCTGCGCGGGCAGCAGGCGCCGTGGCGGTCGGACGCGTCCAGGACGGCGAGCATCTCTTCCAAGAATCCTTCCGTCACGACGGTGTCGGAGTTGAGGAGCAGCAGGTCGTTGTCCGTGGAATCCAGCTCGAGCGCGCGGTTGCACGTGCGCACGAAGCCGAGGTTTTCGGGGTTCCGTTCGTAGCGAGCGCGCGGGAACTTTGAGACACCCTCATGCAGCTCTGCGGCGTCCTCCGGCGGGCTCGCGTCGTCCATCACGAAGATGGCGTGTCGGGTATCCAGGTGCTTCGCGCATGATGCTAGGCACGCGAGGGCGCCCTTGATCTGGCCATGCACGGGGATGATAACAGTGACGCTGCGCACGGAACGATCGTATCACGCGCCCGTGCCCGCACTCCCTGTCTGGGGCTTGTCGGCCTGGAGGTGCTGCACGTCAATATCCCAGTCGCAGAGGATCTTTCCCTGCCTGCCCAGCCGCGCGAACGCCACGTGGTCATACCAGCAGCCGGGAGCGTCGCCCGTGAACGTGATGGGCTCCAGGCGCAGCGCGCCCATGCGGAAGAGCGAGCAGCCAAAGCCCGATCCCCCTACCTCTTCCACGCCGGTTCCCCTGCGTACGCGATGGCGGGGGACGGTGCGCGTGGCGTCCCAGATGAGCCAGCAGTCACGGAAGCGGTCGCGGTACGGCGCCACGGTGGCCACCACGTCCTCGCGCATTGCGGCGAAGAGGCGCTCCAGGGTGTCCGGAGCGGGAACAATGTCGTCCTCCCACACGAACGCGTACTCCGTGTGGCAGGAGCGCAAGAGCGCGTTGTACGCGAACACCAGCACCATCTGGTAGAAGTACCGCGCGTCGTTGCCGCCGCTTACGCGCTCGGCGATGAGGCTGTCCGGCGTGTGCTTCCAAGATGCGGGCAGCGGCGCGCGCTCAATGGTGATGCTCCCGAAAGGGAGCGTGAGAGCGGCTTCCCGCAGCTTTGCGTCGAACGTCGGGTCCAGGCTCGTGTTGAACCAGTGCAGGTGGATGAGCGCGGGGTCGAATTTCAGCGCCCGCAGCGCGTCCAGGTACGGATCCAGCGCCGTATGCCGGCCCGCGAACGTCGTGAAGATGGTGACGGGGTGCGCATGCAATGCAGCACGGAAGGCGTACGTGTCCTCGGCGCTGTTTCCGAAGCGCTGCAGCATGCTATCGGCGTGGATGCGGTAGTACACGAACGTGTCGGCCTTGGCCGCGCGCCACGGCGGGTACTGCACGATGCGCCGCCAGAGATCCCAGTCCTGGTGGGCGTTCTGCAGCTCCCGGAATCCTCCCACGAGGTCGTAGGCGATGCGGCGGACGAGCGCGTGGGACGAGATGTAGTTGCTCTGCAGCAGCGAGTCCCGGTCGAACTGGGGCATGCGGACGCGCGTGGACCCTCCCCCGAACTGCTGCATGTCGCCGTAGGCGATGGCCACGGACGGGTCCTGCATCTCCGCGAGGCACGTGCGCACGTACTCCGGCGGCAGACGATCGTCGGCGTCCAGGAACACCAAAAACGGCGCGTTCGTTACGTGGGCGCCGGCGTTGCGGGCAGCGGCCACGCTCTTCCACTCGCCGCGCAGGTAGGCCACGCCGCGGCGCGCGTACCGCTCCGCCACTATCCGCGTGTTATCCGAGGACGCGTCGTCCACCACCACGATCTCCACCGGCACGGCGGACTGCGCGAAGATGCTGTCGAGCGCTTCGGCTAGGTACGCGCCGTAGTCGTGGCACGGGATGACCACCGCCACGCGCACGCGCGGCTCGTCGTGTGGACCCGATACGGCGATGTTCTTCCAGAAGGTGGCATCGTGGGCTATGGCCCGCGGCTGCATGTGGGCCGCTCGCCCCTGGGCGCGTGCATCGTGGGCGGGCCAGCGC
>CAZYAK010000012.1:5097-21906 GCA_964645935.1 uncultured Candidatus Peribacteria bacterium
GCCATGCGCTCGGCCAGGAGCGTCCAGTCGCGCGAGGCGCGCATCTGGGCGGCGTTGCCCGCACCCGCTATGCGGACGATGGCGGCATGCTCGCAGCACCAGCGGACCGCCGCTCGCAGGTCCGTGCTGTCATCCACCAGCTGGCCGTTCTCCGTATGGCGAATCAGCTCCTCGGCTACCCCCACACGGACGCTCACGGGGAATCGGCCTGAGGCCATGGCCTCCAGAAGCGTGCGCGGTCCGCCCTCAGCTGCAGAGGCGCACAGATAGATGTCGATGCCCGCGTAGAAGTCGGGCATTGCCTCGGGTGGCAGCGAACCGTCCGCTACCCGCAGCTCACAGAGACCGCGGCACGCTTCCTCCACCTGCTTGAAGCACTTGATGGGATCCTCCGGATGCCCCGCCCATCCCGCCACGATCTGGCCCGTGCGCGGTGCCTGCGGGCGGAACCGATTCGTATCCACCCCCTCGGGAACATGGAATGCCGGGATGGGCAGAGACCCGAGCGTCGTGGCGAGGCGCGGGGTGGGAACCACGAGGGCATGCGCCTCTCGCAGGTGAGTGAAGTACAGCTCCCGCGGTGACATCCCTGCCTGCTCCCACCGGTGGCTGTACACGCCTTTGATGACGCGGGCTCTTCCTGTGAGGAACGGCCGGTGCCGAGATTCCCCGAAGTAGAACACGTGGATGACGTCGTACGCGGATTCCATGATGGCGGGCTGGTCGTTTGCGCAGAGGAGCGTGAACGCGAATCGATCGGATAGATGCGTGATGAGCGCCTGTGCGATGGCGTCGAACGCCCACCCCCGCCGGTCGATCAGCAGCAGCACGCGGGGCCGGCGCGCGGATACGCTCATTTCCATGTTGTGGCGTCGGAGTGGTGGCGACAGAGGCAGTTGCGGTCCAAGAGGGCGCGGTCGTTCCGCTCGTGCGTGAGCGTCCGGAAAAAATTCTGGTCGTAGTTGCCCGTCGGCGGGCCGCTGGAGAACGCGGCGTGCCGCAGCTCCTCGCCGCGCAGCGCCAGGCAGCCAAAGCCCGTGCCGCCCACGGAGCACACACCTTCGCCGGGCGCTGCCTCCACAGCGCCGCCTTCCGCCGTCCAGTCCCAGGCCACGGGTCGCCCGGAGCCGCGGTGGTGGTAGAGGCCGGAGACGCTCACCACGTCCTCTTCAAAGCGGGAAACAAGGCGTGGGTACGCGTCGTCGGGAGGAATCACGTCGTCCTCCAAAAAGAGAGCCAGGGTCGTAGTACTGAGCCGTGAGAAGCGGCTGTAGATGCGCACGCACGCATCGGCTACCTCCTGGCGCGCCTGCGCGCGCGGGAGATCTGCGATGCCTTTGGGTGCCACAATCTCTGCCAGGTAGGTGTGGCCGCGGTAGTCGCATCCTGCGAGCCATGTGCGCACCATCTGACCGAATGCGGGGTCCTGCGAGGTGTCCAGGAGCACCAGGCGCAGCTGGTTATGGGGGAACGTCTGCCGCTCCAGGAACTTGGCTGTCAGCGGCCACGCCCAAGCGCGTCCCGAGAGGGCAAGGAAGAGTTCGGCGGGCTCCTCTAAGAGGCCCGTGCGCGTGGCGTAGGGCAAGGCGTAGTGGCGCGAGCGCATGCTCCCGTCGGCATGCATACGGTAGAAATGCATGGCCTCGCTGCGCACCGCGGTCCAACCAGTCCGTAGCACCCGCCGCCACGTGACCCAGTCCGCATGCTGGCCGACACCATGACTCCAGCCGCCTACCTGCACAAGCGCTGTCCGGCGGACCATGCACGCGGCGTGCAGTTGGTTGCTGCGATCGAAGCGTCGCCAGTCGAAGGCCTTCCCCAGGTGCAGCAGGTCCTGCCGGGCCCCGAAGCACCGATGATCGGTGAACGCGATCGCTGCTTGCGGGTCTGCGTCCAGAACCTCCAGACCCTGTCGGAGGTAGTGGGGATGGAGCAGGTCGTCAGCATCGAGGAACACCAGGTGGTCGGCGGCGGTCGCGGCGAGACCGGCGTTCCGCGCGGCACCCACACTCCGCCATTCGCCCCGGAGGTACCGTACCCCGTTGCCGGCGTAGCGCTCCGTCACGGCGCGCGTGTCATCCGAGGACGCATCGTCCACCACCACGATCTCCGCAGGTACGGACTGGTCCAACACGCTCTCGATGGCGTCGGGGAGATAGTGCCCGTAATTGTGGCTGGTGATGACGACAGCGACGCGAGCGAGCCCCTGGGCAGGCGCGGGACGTGGCATGCGAGAAACGATGGGCGTCTGGGGAAGGCGGGGTGCTACTGGTCCCGGTGCGGGCGACGCGCTCGGCGCCCGCGTGACGGTGCGCGGATGTCCACGAAGCAGTGCTTCCAGACGGCGCAGGGGCGCCGTCCACCGCCAACTGCGGGTATGTCGCAGGTGCGACAGCTCGGTTTCAAGCGCGGCGATGCGCTCCATTGGGCGGTATGTCTGGGTGATACGCGGCCCCGGCTCACCTTGTTTGCGCTCCTTTGTGCCCGGTCGTACCACGCGTGCGACGTACAGGCTTCCGACGGTCTCCACGTGGGCTATGTCGCTCGCAGCGGCCAGTTTGTCCACGTGGTCGGTGATCTTGGGAACGTGGGGATTGCCGTAATCGTGGAAGCACACCGTGGCTCCCGGGAGGAGTAGCGGCGCCCAGTCACTGAAGTCCTGCATCGCCGTGTCAGGATTGCCGTCGATCAGCAGCAAGTCGCACGTTCGGTCCGCGGGCCACCGTTTCCATGCACATGCGGAGTCATCCAAGATGGGATGCACGAGATCCCACACACCGTGCCGCTTGCAGGCGTCCGTGAACCGCCCGAAGGTGGCGGGATGTCCGCGTCGCCGGAGATCATCCATATCCGGCCGCGGATTGTGCTGATCGGAGACCTCCATGTGCGGATCGATGCTGTACACCTGCGCTCCGTGCGCGCCGCCGGGACGTGCCCGAAGTCCTGTGGCCAGAAAAAGCGTGGAATATCCGCAGTAGGCGCCGATCTCGATGACAGATGCCCGCCCTGCTCCCGCAAGACGATACAGAGCCAAAGCCTCCTCCGGCGTGCAGAATGGAATGACACCATCCGCCAGTATCAGAGCTTGGAGATCCGGGCGGCCGTCGTCGGCGAGGGGGGCGGGCACAGTGGCGGGATCAGAGCCCCAGCTGCGGGGCGATCGCCTTCATGGCGTCCAGCGTGAGCCCGATCAACTCGTCGAGCGGCATACCGAGAAGATCCTCGCAGTGCTTGATCTGCGCCCGGTCCACCTGCGCGGCGAAGGCTTTGTCCTTGAGCTTCTTCTTCACGGAGGAGACCTCCACGTCGTAGAGCTGTTTGCTTGGGCGCACCTTGGCCACGGCGATGATGAAGCCCGTCAGCTCGTCCACGCAGTAGAGGGCTTTGCGGAGCATCGTGTCGAGGGGGTACTCCGCGCCGTACTTGGACGCGTAGTGCGCGCGGATGTCGCCGAGCAGCTCGGATGGGGCCTTGATGCTCTTGAGCATGTCATCCAGCGTCTGGCCGCAGTGGGCTTCATAGTCCTTGTCGAGCGCGTCCCAATCCAGGTCGTGCAGCGTGCCCGCCACCTTCCAGGTCTGCGGGTCGCCGCCGAACTTCTTAGCCAGCGCCTCCATGGCGGCGCCGGTAGCGAGGAGGTGCGCGGTGGTCACCGTGGCGTGCTTCTCCAGCAGGCCGTGCGCTGCGGGGAGCAGGTGCCCGTAGTTCGCGTGCTGCAAGAGGTGTGTGCCGGTGGGAGCGCTTAGGCCCGCCGGGGCGGACGCGGCCGCGAGGTCTTCCGTGGTGGCGTGCGCGCGATGGCGGTTGTGCTCGCGGCCCTGCTCGTTGATCTTCGCCGCGACCTCTGTCCCTTCGGTGCCCTTGGTGCCTTTGGTCCCCTGGTCGACCGGCTTCATCAACGGGAAGAGCACCACGTCGCGCAAATTCGCCTGCCGCGTGAGCAGCGCCACGATGCGGTCCACGCCCATGCCCCATCCGGAGCAGGGCGGGCAGCCGTGCTCGAGGGCCGTCACGTATTCGTCGTCCTTGCCGTGTGCGTCGCTGTCGCCGCCGGCTTGGGCCTTGGCTTGCGCCTCGAAGCGCTCAGCCTGATCCACGGGATCCACGAGCTCGGAGTACGCGTTGACGATCTCCCACCCACCCACAACCAACTGGAAGCGGTCGGTGATGGCAGGGTTCTCGTCATTGCGGCGCGCCAGCGGCGAGAGCTCGATGGGGTGCTGGATGATGAACGTCGGTTGCGTCAGCGACGGGCGGCTTACCTTCTTATACAGCTGGTCGATGAGGTTGCCGTATCCGAGCTTGTCCACGGCGACGTCGAGCTTTACGCCGTTCTTGCCCATCGCGGAACGCAGGAGGTCGGCGGTGTTGGACTTCGAGATGTCGATGCCGCAAGCACCGAGGATGGCGTCGCGGATCGTGAGCTTCGGCCATGGCGGAGTGAAATCCACTTCCACCAGATTCCCATCGCGGTCGGGGATCGAGACCTTGGTGGTACCGAGAAGGTCCGTGAGGAGCGTGGAGAGCATCTGCTCCGTAAATTCCATGTTCTTGCGGTAGTCCCAGTACGCGGCGTAGTGCTCGACCATCGTGAAGTCCTGCAGGTGGCTGGGGTCCAGGCCTTCGTTGCGGAAGACGCGTGCCACCTCGAACACGCGGTCGAAGCCGCCGACGAGGCACTCCTTTAAGTACGTCTCGGGCGCGATGCGCAGGAACACGTCGAGGTCGTAGGCCTCATGATGCGTTTGGAAGGGCGTAGCCAGCGCGCCGGATGCGGCGTTGACGAGCACGGGAGTCTCCACTTCCTCGAAGGCGTGCTTCCAGTAGAACTCGCGCATCTTGCGCACAAAGAGGCTCCTAAACCGGAAGCGGTCCAACGTCTCTTTGTTGCTCTGCAGATCCAGGTAGCGCTGGCGCCACGCGGTCTCCTGGTCCGCGATGCCGTGCCACTTCTCGGGCGGCTGGCGCAGGGCCTTGGAGAGCATGTGCCACGTGGTCGCCTGTACCGTGGGCTCGCCGGTCTTGGTGGTGATGCGCGTTCCTTCCACGCCGATGATGTCCCCCAGGTCCACCGTCTCCAGCGCCAGTGCGTAGGCCTCGCCCACGTGCTCCTTGCGCAGCATCACCTGCATGCGGCCGGTGTGGTCCTGCAGCGTGAGGAACGTCATTTTGCCCATGTCTCGTAGCAGCACAACGCGCCCGGCGACGGTCATCGCGGTGCCGTCTGTAAGCGCGCGGCCCGCGTCCAAGAGGTGCGTGCGTTCAAACGACGACGCGTAGGGGATGATGCCGGCTTGGCGGAGGCGCGTGAGCTTCTGGTGTCGGATCGGGTCCATGTGCATGAGGATACACGCGGATCGCTGCGGCACGAAGATGCGCCGCGCCGCATCCGTCCATACTTGCCCGCACGCGGCAACTGCGTTGCCTTGCCCACGGAAGGGCGGGGGATACAGTACGGGGCAATATTCCCCCATCCGTTCATGGATCTGTTGTTCCTCACGCCCGAAGAGCGAGACCGGCTCTTCAGCAAGTTGCCCAAAGCGCTCCAGAGCGCTTGGAAGGACAAGCTCCGCGAGGAGACCATCACCACCTACGAGACGCCGAGCGAGCTCCAGCTGCGCATCCGTGAGAGCAAGTTCGTCGACCATGCGGGCATCAAGGCGCTCATGGACAAGATGATCAGCCATATCGAGCAGGGCAAGAAAGGCAGCCCCATCGACCATGTCTCCATGAAGGACCTGCCGGAGGACGCGCTCCCGGCGTTCTTCTTTACCATCGGCGCCTGCGGCACCGAGGCATTTCTCGACCTCCTCCTCCAGGACAAGGACCTGAGTGAAGAGGACATGGACGCCGTCGCGTCGCTCTCGCGCACCCGGCATCGCCTGCTGCAGATGAACGCGGTGCTCGCCTGATTTCCCCCATCTCCCCTCCCTTCCCATGGCTGACACAATCGAACTCACCCCGCGCGTGCGCGACGCGCTCTACGCCTCGGACAGCGGGCGCCGGATCCTCGCGGAGTTAGGCGAACGCACCGAGGGTCTGCTGGAGTACCCCAAGAAGATTCTTAGCGCTCTGTGGCGCCACAAAGGCAAGCTCCTCAGCGTCGCGGCGCTCCTCTCGCTTGGCAATTCCGCGGGCGTCTTCGCACGCCTTGCGCCGCTGATGGGCCGCGCTGGCTTTATCGCCGACGGCCTCAACACCGCGGGTGGCTGGGTGAGCCGGGGCGGCGGTTTCCTTTGGGGTCACCTGCGCAACCTTGCCACGACGCTCGGCGTCCCCAACATCGTCCCTGACTCTGTAGAGACGGGCCACAAGCTGGCTGTGGATGCCACGCGCTTCGCTTCGGACCGCGTCATCCCGGCCCCTCCCGCACCACCCGCTCCCTAAACGCGTCTTTCGGCAGCGCTCTCCCGTCCCTCGCCGGGCGCGGGCGGGCGTGTTGCCGATGACGACTCCGATCTGACGTACATCGCTCTGTTTTGATGCGATATGTCGTTGACGCCATGGTAAGGCATCCATACAATGCCCGCACTTCCGCGTCCCCGAAGGGGGAGGCGAGAGCTCTCCTTGTGTTCTAGTCGGCCTTTCCCTTCCTGGGGAAACAAGCAGACCAGAGGAACCTCCAAGTTCTCCCGACGCGCGCCTTTCCGGCCGCCGAGGGCCACTCCTCCCACTATGTCAGGTCTTATCGCCCGGAAAGTCGGCATGTCCCGCATCTACCTCGAAGACGGTCAGGCTGTGCCTGTCACGTACCTGTCCATCGAGCCCAACATCGTCGTCCGCACCAAGACGGCCGACCGCGACGGCTACAACGCCGTCGTCTTGGGTATCGGTGCCAAGCCCTGGAAGAGCCGCAAGGGCAAGGAGCATGTCCGCTATGCCCGCCAAAAGGAGTGGAAGGTCGAGTCGCTCGAGGGCCTGGAGCCCGGCAAGAGCCTCACGGCCGAACTGCTGCCCATCGAGACTCTCGTCACCGTGACCGGCGTCTCTAAGGGTAAGGGTTTCCAGGGTGTCGTGCGCCGCCACCACTTCGGCGGAGGTCCCGCCTCCCACGGCTCCCACTTCAAGCGCGAGCCGGGTTCCGTCGGTATGCGCACGGAACCGGGACGCATCCTCAAAGGCCACCCCATGGCCGGTCACATGGGCAACGAGACCGTCACGGTGCAGCATCGCCCGGTCGTCGCTGCCGATCTCGAGAAGGGCCTCATTGCCATCAAAGGACCCATCCCGGGCCCCAACGGCTCCATGGTGTATCTCACCAAGGAATCCTCTTCCGACAAGAAGTAACGCCCACCCCACCCATGAAGATCGACGTGTATACCGCCACCGGCCAGAAGAAGGGGACCCAGGATCTCCCTGAGCGCCTCTTCGGCTACCAGGTCAACCGCACGCTCATCCACCAGGCGATTCTCCGCCAGCAGGGGAATGCCCGCTACGCGGTTGCCCACGCCAAGAACCGCAGTGAGGTTGCCGGTTCCACCAAGAAGCTCTACGCCCAGAAGCACACGGGTAACGCGCGCCGCGGACCCAGCAGGAGCCCGCTCCTGCGAGGCGGTGGAAAGGCGTTCGGTCCCCGCAACGTCACCAATTTCGAGCGCGACATGCCCCGGGCGATGCGCCGCGCGGCCCTCCGCTCGTGCCTCTCCTTCCAGGCCAAGAAGGGTGCCATCGTGGGCCTGGAGAGCTACCCCGATACCATCAAGACCAAGGCTGTCTCGGAGATGATCACGAAGATGGCGCTCAAGGACGCCCGCAACGTACTCTTCGTCCTCCCCGAGAAGCACGAGGCCCTCTGGCTCTCGTGCAGGAACCTCCCGCACGTGAAGGCCATCCTCGTGAACTACTTGAACCCCGTGGACGTCGCGCATGCACGCGCCGTGGTGTTCGTGGGCGACTCCATCGAGCGCGCCGTCGTCTTGTTCGGCGGCACGTCCGAGCGCACCCAGAAGCGCAAACTGGAGGTGGTAGAGCCGCGCACCGAGCGCAAGCCCCTCGTGAAGAAGAAGATGACCCCCAAGAAGTCCAAGGCCAAGCCCGCTGCCAAGGCGACCAAGGCCGACGACGAGTCCGCCGAAGCCCCCAAGAAGGCTAAGGCCGCCAAGAAGCCTTCCGCGAAGAAGGCCTCCTAATCCCGCCCTCCCATGGACCTCTCTCGCATCATCATCGGCCCCGTCGTCACCGAGAAGGCCGAGCGCCTGAAGGCCGGCGAGGAGACACGCACGTACTCCCTGTGGGTGACCATGTCCGCTACGAAGATCGACGTCAAGAAGGCCCTCAAGCGCTTCTACGACGTGGATGCCGCTACGGTCCGTGTGATGCGCATCCGCCCCAAGACCCGCCCCCTCGGCCGCGGCATCTCCATGGAGAAGCGCCACGCCGGGAAGAAGGTCATGGTGACCCTCGCCGCGAAGAGCAAAGCCCTCGACCTCGCTGCATTCCAGCTCACGTCCTCCTGATCGCCCATGCCGCTCAAGAAGCCCAAACCGACGACCCCCGGACGACGTCAGATGACGATCGCCGACTTCTCCGGGCTCGATAAGAAGCGCCCCGAGAAGCGTCTTAGCCACGGCAAGAAGCGCATCTCCGGCCGTGACGGCCGGGGAAGAGTCGCCATCCGCCACCGCGGCGGCGGACACAAGCGTCTGCAGCGCGACATCGACTTCCGCCAGACTCGCAAGCACGGAGTGCCTGCCACGGTGGCCGCCCTCGAGTACGATCCCAACCGCTCCGCCCGTATCGCCCTTCTGCACTACGCTGATGGCGACAAGGCCTATGTCCTCGCCCCCGAAGGCATGAAAGTCGGCGAGCAGATTGTGGCCGCTGCCCGCACCAAGGTGAAGGTGGGCAACCGCATGGAGCTCCAGCACATCCCGGTCGGCTACCGCATCTTTAACATCGAGATGCAGATGGGCCGCGGCGGACAGATCGTCCGCTCCGCCGGTACGGCCGCCACGCTTGTCGGCTTCGACGGCGACCACGCCATTATCCAGTTGCCTTCCTCCGAGATTCGCAAGGTGCGCAAGGAGTGCTTCGCGACGATCGGCACCGTCTCCAACCCCGAACACAACCTCATCACGATCGGCAAGGCCGGCCGCATGCGCTGGATGGGCCGCCGCCCGCAGGTCCTCGGCAAGTCCATGAACGCCGTCGATCACCCGCACGGTGGTGGAGAAGGCCACAGCCCCATCGGTCTCGTCGCCCCCAAGACCCCGTGGGGCAAGAAGGCGATGGGCATCAAGACCCGCAAGCCCCAAAAGAGCGTCGATCTCATTCTCCGCCGCCGCACGCGCAAGAAGAAGCGCAGGTAATCCCCCTTCCCCACTGCTATGTCCCGCTCGCTCAAAAAAGGCCCCTACGTCGATCAGACTCTCTTCAAGAAGGTCATGAAGATGATCGAAGCCGGAGAGAAGAAGATCACCAAGACGTGGGCTCGCGATTGCGACATCCCGCCGGAGTTCGTGGGATTCACCTTCGCGGTCCACAACGGCAAAGAGTTCACCCCTGTGTACGTCACGGAGCAGATGGTGGGCCACAAGCTCGGAGAGTTCTCCTGGACCACCAAGTTTAAGGCCCACGGCGGCAAGGCCGCAGCCGCTCCCGCGCCCGGCGCCGCTCCGGCTCCGTCCCCCGCCAAGTAAGCCCCCTCCCTCCCGACCATGAAAGCCTATCTCCACTCCGTCCGCATCGCGCCCAAGAAGGCCAACCTCGTCGCGAGGATGGTCCGCGGACTCAGCGTTCCCGAGGCCACCGAGCAGCTGCGCCGCACCAACAAGAAGGCCGCGCGCATCATCGAGACCCTGCTGCGCTCCGCGGTCGCCAACGCCTCGCACAACGACAAGCAGGATGCCCAGATGATGGTCATCAAGACCATCGTGGTGAACCAGGGTCAGGCCTATCACCGCGGCATGCCCATGGCCCGCGGCCGCACCCGCCCGTTCCGCAAGTTCCTCTCGCACATCGAGCTCGCCCTCGGCTTCCCCGAGGACGGCAGCGGTCCGGCTCCCGCTGGCGACGCCCAGGCCAAGCCCAAAACGGCCCGAAAGGCTTCCCAACCCGGCAAGACTCCTGTAAAACAGTCCGGCTCCGCGAAGACCCAGAAGGCCGGTTCCGCCAAGAAGACCGTCTCTGAATCCGCTTCGTCCGCTTCCTAATTTCTCATGGGTCAGAAAGTTAACCCCAACGGCTTCCGGATCGGGTTCACGCACTCGTGGCCGTCCACGTGGTTCGCCCGCGGTAAGAAGTACAGCGAGCTCCTGCTCGCGGACGTGCGCATCAAGCGCTACATCCCCACCAAGTACAAGGAGTCGGGTATTAGTCTGATCGAGATCGACCGTGCCAAGAAGACCGTCGTCACCATCCATACCAGCAAGCCTGGCGTGCTCATTGGTAAGCAAGGCGCCTCCATCGAGGAGCTGCGCAAGGACCTGGAGCACCGCTTCGGCGGCTCCTTCCAGGTGGAGATCCAGGAAATCCGCAACCCAGACGCCGATGCCGAGGTCATCGCCGAGGCCATCCAGGGCCAGATCCAGCGTCGCATGCCCTTCCGCCGCGCGGCCAAGATGGCGATGGAGAAGGCCATGCAGTCCGGTGCCGTCGGTATCAAGATCACGCTCTCCGGCCGTCTCAACGGCGCAGAGATCGCCCGCGATGAGCTGTTTAAGGAGGGCAACGTGCCGCTCCAGACGCTCCGTGCCAACATCGTCCACGCCAAGCGCCACGCCATCACCAAGTACGGCACCATCGGCGTGCAGGTGTGGATCTATAAGGGCATGGTCTTCAAGAAACTGAAGCAAGTCCAGTCCGCGTCTCTCCCCACCGCCTCCCAAGCCTGACCATGTTGGAACCCAAGAAGCTCAAGCACCGGAAGCAGCACCGCCGCCGCGGCCAGTGGCTCGGCAAGGCGACCCGCGGCACGCGCCTCTCACACGGCTCCATCGGCCTCAAGGCCATCACGGCCGGTGAACTCACCGCACGCCAGATCGAGGCCGCCCGTCGCGCCGTCATGCACGAGCTGCAGCGCGCCGGAAAGATGTGGATCCGCGTCTTCCCGCACACCCCGGTCACCCGCAAGGCCGCCGAGGTGCCCATGGGAGCCGGAAAGGGTTCGGTGGAGTACTACGCCGTCGTCGTGAAGCCCGGAACCATGCTGTTCGAGCTGGACGGTCTCGCCGAGGCCGCGGCCCGCCGCGCGTTGACGCTTGGCGCCCACAAGCTGCCGGTCCGCACGAAGATCGTCACCCGCATCACCACCCGCTGATCATGGCCACCCTCGCTACCGTCGCCGAGCTGCAGAAAATGACCATTCCGGAACTCCTCAAAGAGATCCGCGGCCAGCAGGCCCTCGTGCGCAAGATGCGCATGGAAATCACGCTTCGCAAAGAGAAGGATTCCGCCAAGTACCGCAACGAGCGCAAGCAGCTCGCGCGGATGGAGACCGCCCTTACCATGGTCCGAGCCGGCGCCCCCGCCGTCCAGAAGACCGCCAAACCCGCCCCCAAGAAGAAGGTCTCCGCCAAGAAGGCCTCCACGACAAACAAGGCCGCTAAGGCCTCCAAGATCGCCCCCGCCAAGAAAGCTTCCGCTTCCGCCAAGTAACCATGCGCACCAAGCAGGGAACCATCACCGCCGCCAAGATGACCGGGACCGTCACGGTCACCGTGCACCGCTCGGTGTTCCATCCCGTCTACAAGAAGCGCTTCCGCAGCAGCAAGAAGTTCCTGGCCGACAGTCGCGGGGTTGCTGACCTCGGCGTGGGTGACCTCGTCGAGATCACGGAGTGCCGTCCCCTCAGCAAGCGCAAGTGCTTCAAGGTGACGACCGTGCTCAAGCGCGTCCCGCGTGTGAGCGAGATGGCGGAGGAGGCGTCCCTCGCGGGCGCGATGCAGAGCAAGACCCAGAAGCCCTCGGACGAGAAGTCTACCGAAGCCCCCCTCTAAGCCATGATTCAGCAGCAGACCATCCTCAACGTGGCCGACAACACCGGTGCCAAGACCGTCATGTGCATCAAGGTGCTCGGCGGTTCGCGCCGTCGGTACGCCGGCATTGGCGACCTCATCAAGGTCGCGGTGAAGGATGCCGCCCCCCGCGGCACCGTCCGCCGCAAGAGCGTCCAGCTCGCGGTGGTCGTCCGCACGCGCAAGACCACACGTCGCAAGGACGGCTCTGCCATCCGTTTCGACGACAACGCCTGCGTCATCATCCAGAAGGATGGTATGCCCCAGGGTACCCGCGTCTTCGGACCGGTCGCCCGTGAGCTCCGCGCCAAGGGCTACCAGAAGATCATCTCCCAAGCCCCCGACGTTCTCTAAGAACCCCCACCACCCATGAAGATCCGACACGGCGACACCGTCATCGTTATCACCGGCAAGGACAAGGGCAAGACCGGTACGGTCGAGCGCGTCCTCAAGCGCGAATCCCTCGTGATCGTGACGGGCATCAACATGCGCACCCGCCACATCAAGAAGACGGCGCAGGCTGCCGGCCGCAAGATCCGCTACGAGGCTGCCATCGCGATCTCCAAGGTGATGATCGTTGATCCCAAGACCAAGAAGCCATCCCGCGTCGGCTTCACGGTGAAAGACGGCAAGAAGATGCGCGTGGCCCGCGCCTCCGGCACGGAGATCGTGAAGGCCGCCCAGGCCAAGCCCAAGAAGGTCGCCGCGAAGGCCACGGAGAAAGACACCGACGATAAGAAGACGAAGAAGGCCGCACCGGCCGAGTCCGCTCCGTCCGACGGCGGCAAGAAACAGCCCTTCTGGCAGCGCATGAAGTTCGGATCCGCTGCTCTAGAGCAGGCCGAGGTCCCCGAGACTCCCCACGCCGAGAAAGACCAATCCATCCCCGCGCAGCAGATCCACCGCAAAGGCGGCCGCGGTTCCTGACCCCCCATCATGTCTTACGACTCCCTCCACGACCGGCTCCGCGGACCCATCGCCAAGGCGCTCAAGGCTGAGCTCGGCGTCACGAACGTGCACGCTCTGCCCCGCCTGCAGAAGATCACCCTGAACGTGGGCATCAACAAGACGAAGATGGACTCCAAGGAGCTCTACGAATACATCACGGACTGTCTCAAGCGCATCTCCGGCCAGAAGGCCGTGCTGCGTGCCACCCGCAAGGCCATCTCCAACTTCAAGACCCGCGAGGGCACGATTGTCGGAGCCATGGTCACGCTGCGCGGACGACGCATGGAGGAGTTCCTCGACCGTCTCGTGAGCTACGTTCTGCCCCGCATCCGAGACTTCCGCGGCCTGCCCACCAAGCTGGACGGCCACGGCAACTACGCCATCGGCCTGAAGGACCACACCATCTTCCCTGAGGTCCCCAGTTCCGACGCCACCCGCATCTTCGGCCTCCAGATCCAGATCACCACGACGGCCGGCGATGACGTGCGCGGCCGCGCTCTCCTTAAGCAGATCGGCATCCCGTTCGTCCGCGACCGCAAGAAGGACGAGCGTGATGCAAAAGACGCCAAGGACGCCGCCAAGCTTGCGAAGGCGGAATCCGTCAGCGATACTGCCTCTCCCACCGCCTAACCCCTCCCGCTTTCTCCAGCCCGCATGGCCCGTATCGCCCTCGTCAACAAGCAGAAGCGCCAGCTCGCAGACTACCTGCGGGACAAACGTGCTGGAAAGAAGCCCAAGTTTCCCACGCGCATCTACCACCGCTGCCAGCTGTGCGGACGCCGCCACGGATACATGCGTTTCTTCGGCATCTGCCGCATCTGCTTCCGCGAGTTGGCCACGAACGGCGAGCTCCCGGGTGTAAAGAAGTCCTCCTGGTAATCCGCGGCTCCGCCGACCTCCCCCTCCTCGACCAGAATCCTCCCTCCCCATGTCCCACACCTCTGATCCCATCGGCGACCTCGTCACCCGTCTGCGCAACGCGCAGCACGCACGCCGCACGGTGTGCCTGGCGCCCTGGTCCCGCATCAAGCAGGAGCTCTGCGAGCTTCTGAAGAAGGAAGGGTACGTCTCCGACGTCCGCGTCGTGGGCGAGGAACCCAAGCAGGAACTGGAGGTCACCTTTAACCCCGACAAGCCCGCTCTCGTCCTCAAGCGCGTCTCCACTCCCGGTCGCCGTGCGTACATCGGGTACGCCGCGCTCAAGCCCGTCCTCAGCGGACACGGCCTGGCCGTCCTCACCACGAGCGAGGGGCTCCTCACCGACAAGGAGGCCCGCAAGCGCAAGGTGGGCGGCGAAGTCCTTTGTACCGTCTCCTGACCCTCCCCTGATCATGTCCCGAATTGGTGCAAAACCAGTGGCCATCCCGTCCGGCGTCACCGTCGAGGTGAAAGGCCGTGTGCTGCATGTCAAAGGCTCCAAGGGAGAGCTGAAGTTCGGTCTCCTCCCGGAGGTCGATGTCGTCGTCGAGGCCTCGCAGGTCCTCGTGAAGCGCAAGGACGACTCCGACGACGCCCGCGCCCGCCATGGCCTCACCCGCATGCTGCTCAGCAACATGGTCATCGGTGTGAGCCAGGGCTTCGAAAAGAAGCTCGAGATCATTGGTGTCGGTTACAAGGCTCTGCCCAAGGGCAAGATCCTCGTGCTTAACCTCGGTCACTCGCACCCCATCAACTTCCCGATCCCGGGCGGCATCGAGATCACGCAGGACGAGAAGAATAAGAACCTCATCGCCATCAAGGGCATCGACAAGCAGCTGGTCGGCCAGGTCGCCTCCGATATCCGCTCGCTGCGCCCGCCGGAGCCCTATAAGGGCAAGGGCGTCCGTTACTTCGGTGAGCAGGTCCGTCGCAAGGCGGGCAAAGCTGCCACCGCCAAGGCCGCGTAAACCCCCCTCCACCCATGCAGCAGAAGCAACACCACCGGCTCGCCCGCAAGCGTCGCGTCCGCGCGCGTGTCGCCGGCACGGCCACACGCCCCCGCTTGACGGTCCATCGCTCGCTCACCCGCATCACGGTGCAGGTGATCGACGACGTCGCCGGCCGCACCGTCGCTACTGCCTCCACTACAGAGGCCAAGGTGAAGGGCACCAAGGATGGCGCCAAGAAGCTGGGCGCCCTCATCGCCGAGAAGGCCAAGGCCGCCGGCGTTTCTTCCGTTGTCTTTGATCGTAACGGCTACAAGTACCACGGTCGCGTGAAGGAGCTGGCCGACGCCGCCCGCGCTGCCGGTCTCCAGTTCTGATTCTCCACCCTCCCACTCGTCACATGCCCCCTCCTTCGTCCCCCCGCTCCGGCCCTCCTTCCCGCTCCGGCCCCGGTGGCGGGCGTGGCCCCGGTGGCCCCGGCGGTCGCGGTGGTCCTGGCGGCGGTCGTGGAGGCCCCGGTGGTGGTCGTGGAGGCCCGGGAGGCCGCGGTGGTGGTCGTGGCGGCTTTGGCCGTCAGCGCGAGCCCAGTGAGTTTGCGGAGGCTACGCTCAGCATCGACCGCGTGACCCGCGTCGTGAAGGGTGGACGCCGCATGCGCTTCCGCGCCATCGTTGTCATTGGCAACCGCAAGGGCAAGGTGGGCCTCGGAACCGGCAAAGCCGCAGAAATCCAGGCCGCCGTCCGCAAGGCTACGTCAGCGGCACGACGCCACATGATCCGTATCCCGCTCGTCAACGGATCCATCCCGCACTCCGTTGAGACCAAGCACAAGGCCGCCCACATTCGCATCATGCCGGCCCGCCAGGGCACGGGCATCATCGCGGGCGGAGCGCTCCGCGTGATCCTCGATCACGCTGGTGTGAAGGATTGCCTCAGCAAGCGCTTCGGCACCCGCAACAAGCTCGTCAATGCCCAGGCCACCATGCAGGCCCTGGAAATGCTTCGCGGCACGCCCGTCGAGGACACGCCCGCCGTCACGGCGGCTGTGACCAACCCGGACGCCGGCACAGGCCCCCAGGTGCAGGTGACGGAGATCAGCAAGGAGGACCTCGCCAAGCAGCGCGAGATCCACCGCCAGAACCAGCTGGGAAAGTGACCCCCTCAAGCCGACGTTTTCGGTTTCTCTTTTCATGAGCAACACGTTTTACCCTGTCGAACCGGCGAGCCGTTGGACGGAGCAGCTGCTCCGTCACAAGGTCGAGGAGCAGCTAACGCCGCAGACCAAACTTGCGCTCAAGATGTATGGGATCCGGTTTCAGATTGAGCGGATTCTGCAGGTGAACGCCGGCAACGGGCAGATGGAGGTGATGGTCCACATCGTCGCTTCCCAGGTGCGGGAGTTTCGGCAGAGCGTGCGACTGAGCGTGCCGGAGGAATGGCTGCAGCCCCGGGGCGGGTTCCCGGACCTCTCGGAAGCTGTCTAAGCCCGGGTGTAACATGGCCGCATGCAGACCGCGCTCGTCATCATTGCCATGCAGGGATACCAGGATGTCGAGCTCCAAGGCACCCGTGAAGCGCTTGCGGAGGCGGGGTGTGTAGTCGTACTCGGGAGCACCGAAGCTGGCATCTGCAGGGGGAAGTTTGGCGGGCGCGAGCAGTCGGCGGTTGCCCTTCGGGACGTGCATGTCTCGGCGTATGACCGCATTGCGTACATCGGCGGTCCGGGCGCGGGAACCCTCTGGAAGGATGCCGAGGCCGTGCGCATCGCCCGGGAGGCCGCGGAGAAGGGGATGCCGCTCGGCGCGGTGTGTATCGCGCCCACGGTGCTGGCGGAGGCAGGCGTGCTCAAAGGCAAGCGTGCGACGGTGTGGAATCCTTCGTCAGGCTCAGGACAGGCTCCCTCGGGCTCACCTGCCGATTTTTTGCGCGAGCGCGGCGCGGACTACACGGGTGAAGCCGTCACCGTGGACGGGATGATCGTCACGGGCAACGGACCCGACGCGGCGCGGGCGTTCGGGGAGGCGCTGGGCCGCCTGTAGGCG
>CAZYAK010000012.1:22006-31008 GCA_964645935.1 uncultured Candidatus Peribacteria bacterium
CAACGGACCCGACGCGGCGCGGGCGTTCGGGGAGGCGCTGGGCCGCCTGTAGGCGATCCAAGTCACACGTTCCAACAGGGCTCTGAAGAGGGCGCTCGGTCCGTTCGTCGAGGTCGTTGAGTATTGATGCTTGGAGCTCGATTCTTCGCCCTCACGGCTCCAGCGCGATCGTCTTCTGCTCCCCGCCGAAGTGCTGCACCCACATGCCGGAGCGGATGCCGATGCCGATGTCCGTGAACGCCTGCGAGAGGATCGCGGCACGATGCGAGGGAGACGCCATCCACGCCTGCACCACGGCCTCGGGCGTACGCTGCCCACGGGCGATGTTCTCGCCCATCGTGAAGCGCGTCGTGCAGAGGCAGGACTCCTGGAAGAACGCGCGGTAGTACCCCGACGCTTCCGCCCGCTCGCGCAGCGTCTGCCCTTCGGGGCTTACGTGCCCAAAAAACCCGCGTGCGGCCATCTCCTCCGCGTAGCCTTGCGCGGATGCCTCCAGGAAGCCGCTGCGCGTGAGCGGCGCGAATCCCTCCTTGGCGCGCTCGACGTTTACCAGGGCGCGGATCTCATCGCGCAGCGCCGGAATGCGCGCCTCGTCGGCGTAGACGGGAGGATCAGTGGATGGCACGAACAGCGCCGGCGCAAGCGCGGGGCCCGGTGCCTGCACGAGCGTGACCTCCTGCCGTTCGGTGGAAATCTTCTGGTAGAGCGCGAGCGTGTAGGCACTGCGCATAGCGGCCAGTTGCTTGTCCTCTAGCGGCGGGAGCAACGCAGCATCTATGCGTTTACTGATCACCTGCAGAGCGCGCGCCACCTCCTGGTGGCTCATGACGGTCTCGGGCGAGAGGTGGTTTTGGTTCGGGTCCGCCGGGAAGAGCCCGTAGCGTTCTGCGGACCCGGCGTACGGCGTGTACCAAGCATTGCTCGGCACATCGGTGTAGAAGTACGGCAAGTTCTCGGGCAGCGCGAACGTACGCGTGACCATCTTGAGGAACTCCGAACGCAGCACCACGTCGCTTGGGCGCAGCAGTCCCGTGCCGCGCTGTGCTTCCAAAATGCCGTAGCGTTCCGCGAACACCATGTACCGCTCCTCCCATGTGCCGGCGATGACATCCGGGAACCGGCCCTCGGCAGACAGCGGCGGCACGTCCACTTTGAGACGGGTCTTGAGGAGGATCATCGCGGCCTCCGCGCGCGTGACGTAGGGCGTCTGGAACGCCGACGCCTGCGCGACTGCTCCGCACGACCAGGTGAGGAGGACGATCAGCGCCAGTCCGCGGACGCGGGGGGCGTGGGAGTGCATTTGGGTCTTTGTGGAGCCAACTCCCAGTATACCGGATGAAGGGGCTTTACTCAATGACTCCTCGGGAAAGGGGACCGACGGGACCGAGGCCACCGAAGGCGCCGAGGAGGTGACGTTGTTCATGCGGCACGGTCAAGGCAGCTCCACATCGGTCCCGTCGGTCCCATCGGTGGCCTCGGTCCCCTTCATTTCACCTCCATCACTCCAAACTCCTGGGACCACAGCCGTCCGCTGATGCCGATGCCGATCTCCCGGAAGTCCGGATTGAGGATGTTGGCGCGGTGCCCGGGCGAGGACATCCAGCTCTTCATGACGTCCGCGGGGGAGACAAAGCCGGTGGCGATGTTCTCGCCGTAGGCGGAATGGTAGTTGCACGCGCAGGGCGGCGTGAGGTATCCGGCTGCGCGCAGGCGGTCCTCGGGCGTGAGGCCGTCAGGCGACTCGTGAGCGAAGTAGCTGCGCGCCTTCATATCTTCGGCGTGGATCTGAGCCACTTGCTCCAAGACAGCGTGGCGGCGCACGGGCTCTAGACCTGCTTCGCCGCGGCGGCTGTTGACCAGACGCACCACCTCCGCTCGCTGCCGCGTGAGCGTGAGGCGCAGAGAGCGACGCTCGCCAGATGGAGCAGGCTCCGCGGGCGCGAGGGTGACCTCAGGCATCGGCGCCAGGCGGACTGCCGCGCGAGCGGCCGCGCGCTGGCGCAGCGTGTCGTGGACGGGCTTGGGGCTCCTGGAGGAAGGGATCGCCGTCGCCAACACGCCCTGTGCGCCGGAAACAAGCAGTACGGCGGAGGCACAAAGGGCGGCGAGGCGCATGGGGGCGCATTGTCCGGCCCAGGGCGTCTAGGGTCAACGGCGGGCGAGCAAAGATCCTTTGACCCGGCCCACCCTACCGCCTATGCTACCGGCCCGGTTCGCCGGAATCTCCGTTTCCCGGCCATCGGCCGCGGACTTTCCCTTTTGTGGCCGGAGGTCCCCTGGTAGAGTTGGCCGGCCCTTCCTTTCGGCACTCTTCTGTATGCTGCACCAGTTCACCTCCACCCCCGGCACCCGCCGCAAGACCAAGCGCGTTGGGCGTGGTAACAGCGCCGGCGGCGGCACCACGGCTGGCCGTGGCACCAAGGGTCAGCAGGCGCGCACCGGCAAAGGTCGTAAGTTTGGTTTCGAGGGTGGTCAAGTTCCGCTGCTCATGCGCCAGCCCAAGCTCGGCGGGTTCACCCGTCCGCGCCGCAAGGATTTTGAGCCCGTCAACGTGGGGTTCCTGGAGGAGCGTCTCGAGGCCGGCACGTACAGCATCGGTGATCTCCGCAAGGAGCGCATCGTCCGCGGTTCGTCCCCGGTCAAACTGCTCGCGTCCGGCGCGCTCAAGAAAGCCTTCCACCTCACGGTGAACGCCGCCTCGAAGTCCGCCAAGGAAGCAGTCACGAAGGCCGGCGGCTCCGTCACCATCGTCAAGCCCATCTGATGTTTGAGTACATCCATCAGATTTGGCGCTCCGAGGATCTCCGCAAGCGGATCCTGTTCTCGGTATTCCTCCTCCTCGCTTACCGTCTCGTCGCGCATATCCCCGTGCCGGGGGCCGACCCCATCAGTCTCAAGCAGCACCTGGACGCCACCGGCTCGGCCGGCGGCGCGCTCGGCGTCTTTGCAGCCCTCACCGGCGGCGGTCTCGACAACTTCTCCGTGGTGCTCCTCGGTCTCTCGCCGTACATCAATGCTTCCATCATCATCCAGCTCTGCACGGTCATCTTCCCGCGCCTGGAGGCCCTCTCCAAGGAAGGCGCCCAGGGCCAGCAGCAGCTCAACCGCTACACGCGCTGGCTCGCGTTCCCCCTTGCGTTCATCCAGAGCTACGGCTTCCTTGTCCTCCTCGGAAACGGCGGCGTGAACGTGGTGGATACCACCCTCCCGGGTGTGCTCGCGCCCATGCTCTTCGTTACGGCAGGATCACTCTTCCTGATGTGGCTCGGCGAGCTCATCACGGAGAAGGGTATCGGCAACGGCGTCTCGCTCATCATCTTCGTAGGCATCGTCGCGGCCATCCCCCGCCGCTTTGGGGCCCTCCTACAGGCCGGTGACACCACGGGGCCGTTCTTCCTCTTCCTTGTCGTCTCCCTCGCATTGCTCGTGGCCGTGGTGCTCTTTACCGACGCGCATCGCCTGATCCCCATCACCTACGCCAACCAGGGTGCGGGTCGCGGCGTGCAGGGCAACATCCCCATCCGCCTCAACCAGGCGGGCATGATCCCGATCATTTTCGCCGTCTCGCTCATCACGTTCCCGGCGATCATCGGCCAGTTCCTCCAGACGGCACCCCGCTTCGCGCCCGTGGTGGCCTTCATCAACCAGTACCTCAACTCGCAGAACCCGAGCATCCCGTACATCGTGCTCTACTTCCTCCTCGTCATCGGTTTCACGTTCTTCTACGTCTCCGTGACGTTCAAGCCCCAGGAGGTGGCCGAGACCATCCAGAAGCGCGGCGGCTTCGTGCCGGGCGTGCGCCCAGGCAAGCAGACGGCTGAACTCCTGGAGAAAGTGAGTAGCCGCCTCAACCTGTGGGGTGGTGTGTTCCTCGGTATGGTGGGTGTGATCCCGTTGCTCTTCACCAAGTACACCACACTGGGTTCCACCGACCTGCTCATCTCTGGCTCCGGCCTCATCATCATCGTGGGCGTCGTCATGGAGCTCATTCGCCAGATCAACGCGCAGATGTTGGCGCATGACTACGAGAAGCTCGTCTAAAGCGCCCCTAGACCCTCGCGGTCCGTATGCGCATACTGGCGCCATGAGATCCGCACCCGAACCCCTCTTCGCCCGTGCCCCGCGGTGGCTGCGCATCGGCGGGTTGGTGCTGACGTGGGCGGCTGTGCTCGCTGTAGGATGCGCCGTGCTGCTGCTCATCCAGCCGCTGCTGTCGAAGTATATCGACCAGCTGCCCGCCGTGGTCGCGTACCGGTTAACCGCCGCATCCGTCTGCGCGGTGTCGGGCCCCGTGTTTCTGCTCACCGCCATCCGTGGGCCGCGCATCTGGCGGTTTTGGATGTATGGACTGGCGCTCTTTGCGTCCACTGCGTCCGCAGCGATGACGGCCGACGGCATCCTGGTTCTCCTGGGACCCGCGAAATGACGCCGCGTGAACCCGCGCTCCGCTTCTGGTAGGCTCATCGCGATGGATCTCCTCCTCTTTGGTATTCAAGGTTCGGGCAAGGGCACGCAGGCCAAACGTCTCGCGCAGGAATTCGGCTTCGACGTGTTCGAAGCGGGCGGGGAGCTGCGCAAGATCGCGGCGTCCGGCTCTGAACTGGGGACGACTGTGCGTTCGTACATCGACGCGGGCAATCTCGTGCCGCACGAGATCATTATGAAGGTTGTGAAAGAGGCAATCGCTCAGCGCCCCGCGAGCACGCGTATCCTCTTCGACGGCATTCCGCGTGATGCTCTCCAGCAGCGCGACTTCGACACGATCATGCAAGAGGCCGGCCGCGACTTCCGCGCCGTGCAACTGCTGCTCGATCCTGCCGAGGGCGTGCGCCGCATCCTCGGGCGCGCCAAAGCCGAGGGCCGAGCCGACGATGCCAACACCGCCATCGTGGAGAAGCGCATGCGCACGTTTCAAGAAAAAACGCTGCCCGTGATCTTCGCCTACAAGGAGCGCGGGCTCGTGACGGAGATCGACGGTGCGCGTGGGATGGAGGAGGTCTATGAAGACCTCCGGAAGGTGGCGCTCTGAGTGCCCAACTTCGTCTGACCGTTGCCAATCTCTCGGCATCGGGTACACTCCCCGCATGTCCGCATTCCAGGTCCTGACGCAGGCGCAGATCGCCCACATGCGCGAAGCCGGAGCGATCCTGCGCGCGTGCCTGGAGCATGTCTCCACGGCCGTGCGCCCTGGTATGACCACGGCTGAGGTAGACCACCTCGCGGAGGCGTTTATCGTCAGCCATACCGGCGCCACCCCGGCGTTTAAGGGGTACCACGGATTCCCCGCGACGCTCTGCACCTCGGTCAACGACCAGTGTGTGCATGCCATTCCAGGACGGCGCGTCCTTGAGGACGGCGACATCGTCTCGTTGGATTGTGGCGTGATCGTCGGTGGCATGTACACCGACGCCTGCGTCACGGTGCCGGTGGGCACGGTGAAGCCGGAGGTGAAGCTCTTCCTGGAGCGGTCCAAGCAGGCGCTGGAGGAGGCGGTGGCCTTCATCAAGCCCGGAACGCGCGTAGGTGACATCTCGGCTGCGATCCAGGCGGCCGTGGAGCGCCACGGGTACTCATGCGTCAATGGCCTTACGGGGCACGGTCTCGGCACCACGCTCCACCAGTTTCCCGATATCCCCAATACCGGCCGGAAAGGGACCGGTCCGGCGCTGCCCAAGCACGTCGTGATTGCCGTGGAGCCCATCACGGCCATGGGTCGATCCGAGATCCGAGACGGCGATGACGGCTGGACCATCTCCACGGCCGACGGATCGGTGTCCGCGCACTTCGAGCACACGATTCTCGTGACCCCAGACGGGCACGAGATCCTGGCCTGAAGCCGATTATCCGCAGCGGGCAGCGAAGAACAGCCAGTTCGACTCTTTGGTATTTGATAATAAAATTTATATTTTGCAATACACTTTGGAGGATTCCCGGACATTCTCGCGGTCAGCGGCTTGCTGATGCAGAATTCGGTGGGTAGGATCGGTCGGCTCTTGAGCCGTTAGCCCCCGCTTTGCCTGTGTCCAAGGATGTAATCGAACTCGTCGGCGTCGTGGAAGAGAGTTATCCGAACGCCACGTTCCGCATCCGAGTGACCAGTGAGCAGGCCGAGGGCCACCAGCTCCTCTGCACGCTTGCCGGACGCATGCGCATGCACCGCGTCCGCATTCTCCCGGGTGATCGCGTGAAGGTGGAGATGACGCCCTACGACCTCGAGAAGGGGCGCATCGTCTACCGGTTCCCGGTCCAGCAGGCCGGACAGCCCGTCCCCGGTTCCACTCCTCCCCAGACCCTCCCCCGCGCCGCATGAAAGTTCGTCCCTCCTGCACACCGATCTGCAAAGACTGCCGTCTGGTGCTGCGCCGCAACGGTAAGGGCAAAGTCGTGCGCCGCATTGTCTGCCGCAAGAATCCCAAGCACAAGCAGCGCCAGGGCTGATTGCCCCGGTCGTTCCCCACTCCCTTCATGCTCCGCATCTCCGGCGTCGTCCTCCCCGGTAACAAGCGCATCGAGATTGCCCTCACCTACGTGAAGGGTATTGGCCGTTCGCTCTCGAAGAAGCTCCTCACGGAGCTGAATATCGATCTCAACATGAAGGCCGATGCACTGCCCGAGGCCGAGCAGGCAAAGCTCCGCGCCCGCATCGAGCGCGAGCTCACCGAGGGCGAGCTGGGCCGCAAAATCTCCATGGACATCAAGCGCCTCCAGGACATCGGCACGTGGCGCGGCATGCGTCACCGCCGCAAGCTCCCGGCTCGCGGACAGACCTCCCGCCGCAACGCGCGCACCAAGCGCGGCAAGAAGAAGACAGGTGGCTCGGGCCGCACGGTCCTCACCAAGACGTAATCTCCCCCCTTCGGGTCGCACTTTTCCGCGACCCTCACGATCTCCCTCCCTATGGCCGATCAGCAGCAACCCGCCGAAGCCCCCAAGAAGCTCACCGTCGCCGAGCTCCTCGACGCGACCGGTCCCGAGACCGCTCCCGCCGAAGGGTCCGCCGATAAAAAGGCCGGTCCGCGCAAGAAGAAGGTCAAGCGCACCATGCCCAAGGCGCGGGTCTGCATTCATGCCTCCGAGAACAACACCATCGTCTCGTTTACGGACTTCGACGGCAACGTGCTTGGCTGGAGCAGCTCGGGCTCGTCCGGATTCAAGGGCACCCGCAAGTCGACGCCGTACGCCGCCAAGGTGGCTGCGGAGAACGCTGCCAACAAGGTCAAGCCTTACGGCATCGAGACGGTGACGGTGGAGGTGAAGGGTCTTGGACCCGGACGCGAGCAGGCTTTGCGCGGCCTCCAGGCTGCTGGCCTTAACCTCGACGCGATCATCGACACCACGCCCATTCCCCACGGAGGCTGCCGTCCCGCCGGTCGCCGCCGCGTGTAGTTCCCCCTCACGTCTTCCCACTCCTATGAAGTACAACGGTCCCAAAGCGAAGAAGTGCCGCCGTCAGGGGATGAACCTCTACGGATCGGACAAGTACGACAAGATCCTGCAGCGCAAGCCGTACGGTCCTGGTCGCAACGCGTTCACGCGTCCGAGCAAGCCGTCTGAGTTCTCCAAGCAGCTCCTCGAGAAGCAGAAGGCCCGCGATATGTATGGCCTCTCCGAGCGCCAGTTCCGTGGTCTGTACAACAAGGCCACCAAGATCCCCGGCCAGACGGGCGACATGCTCAAGCAGCTGCTGGAGCGCCGCCTCGACAACGTCGTGTACCGCGCCGGCCTCGCCCAGACCCGCATGCAGTCCCGCCAGTTCGTGGGACACGGCGTGTTCCTGGTCAACGGCGTGCGCGTCACCACCCCGTCATTTCAGGTGAAGCCGGGCATGGTTATCACGGTGCGCCCCAAAATGAAGACCTCCCCGGTGTTCCCGCCGATTCTCCAGGCTCATGAGAAGTACACGGCTCCCGCCTGGCTCAAAGTGGAAGCCAAAGACCTGAAGATCGAGGTCACGGGCATTCCCGCTCCCGACAACGCGGAGCAGGCCGTGGATATGCGCCAGATCGTGGAATTCTACTCGCGCAACTGATCCTCGCGGGGTTCGGGACTATCATTTCCCGTAATCCTCGCGGCCCGGAGCCGTCCGGCCCCCACCTCGGTTTTCCTCACTCACAGCTCCTCTCCACCCTTCTATGCACATCATTCAGGAAGAAATCGGACTTCCGACGTTCACCGTGACGCCGGTGAAGAAGGGCGATTCCCACCACGCGGTCTTCGTCATCGGCCCCCTGCCCCCCGGCTACGGCATGACCCTTGGCAACTCGCTCCGTCGTGTGTTGCTTTCTAGCCTCCCGGGCGCCGCCGTCACCTCCATGCGCCTCTCTGGCGTGCAGCACGAGTACACGACCATCAAGGGCGTGCACGAGTCCATCATGGACGTGGCGCTCAATATGAAGGGCCTGCGCCTGCGCAAGCACAGCAAGGAACCCGAGACCCTCACACTGGACGTGAAGGGCCCCATGGTCGTTACGGCCAAGGACCTCAAGGCAGGCTCCGACATGGAGGTGCTCAACGGCGACCACGTCCTCATGCGCCTGGAAAAGGGCGCGTCCGTCGAGATGCAGCTGACCGTGGAGAAGGGTGTGGGCTACATCCCCGCCACCGAGCGCAACAAGAAGCAGAACGAGCCAGGCCTGGTGTACATCGATTCCATCTTCAGCCCCGTCGTGAAGGTCCGCTTCGACGTCGAGGCCGCTCGCGTCGGCCAGCGCACCGACCTGGAGAAGCTCACGCTCGACGTGGAGACCAACGGCTCGCTCACGGCTGAAGAGGCGGTACAGTTCGCCTCCCAGCTCCTGCAGAGCTATTACGGCTACTTCGCCTCCGACAAGAAGGTGGTGGAGCCCGACTTCGTGGCCGACTTCTCGCGCGCCGCCGCGAGCCACGTAGACGACGCCGCGCTCGCCCCGGTGAAGGAGAGCTACACCCCGATCGAGATCCTCAACTTCTCGCCGCGCACTCTCAACGCCCTCATCAACGCGGGCGTGGGCTCCATCGAGCAG
>CAZYAK010000013.1:0-28020 GCA_964645935.1 uncultured Candidatus Peribacteria bacterium
CACTTCCTGCAGGTCAGCATCAACCAGCCCGGCAGCGTGGGCACATCCGGCGCCATCCACTGGAGCGACGGTTCGGGCACGTACAACTGGACCGAGCTCCCGGCGCCCATCGCCCGGAGTACGCGCTTCAACTGATTCGCCATTCTGCCCTTCCCGCACCCCGGCCCGTCCGTGGGGCGGGCTTGGGTTAGGCCGGGCGCCGCGCCGCCAGCGCCGCCTTAAGCTCGTCGGCCATGGCCTCCGCCGCCGCACGCGCCGCCGCCTTCCAGTCCGTGCCGGAGGACGCGTAAATGATGCTGCGCGCCGCGTTGACAATGGCTCCCGTCCCGTCGGGGATGAAGCCGCGCACCACGTCCGCCGCCGTGCCGCCCTGCGCGCCGTAGCCGGGGATAAGAATGGGCACGTGGGGCATGAGTGTGCGGAGGTAACTCAACTCCTCCGGATACGTGGCGCCCACGACTCCGCCTACACACGAGAGGTGCGTCTTTGGTCCCAGCTCCTGCGCTGCCCAGCTCTCCACCAACTGCGCGAGGTGCTCATGCACCACCTCATCGCCCACGGGGAGATCCTGCAGCTCGCCCGAGGACGGGTTGCTGTTCTTCACCATGACGAAAATCCCCTTTCCGTTGTCGCGGCAGCGGCTAATAAACGGCTTTACGCCGTCGGAGCCCATGAAGGGCGTGACCGTGAGGAAGTCCACGGGGCTGTCCTCGTACAGGTACGCCTCCGCGTACGCGTCGCACGTGCTGCCGATATCGTTGCGCTTGCCGTCGGCGATCACCAGGTAGCCGCGGGTATGCGCGTCCTTGCAGAGCTCCCAGAAGAGCCTCATGCCCTCCCAGCCCAGCACCTCGAAGTACGCCAGTTGCGGCTTGATGCAGGCGGCAACACCCTCCACGGCGTCCAGGATGCCAGTGCAGAACGCACGGGTACCCTCGATGTCCTTGGGCAGGCCTTCTGGAAGTTTGGCCAGCTGGGGGTCCAATCCCACGCAGACGGGGGACGTGGCGGCGATGCGGGCGGTAAGGCGGTCGGCGGCGTGGGAGGCGGTCATGGTCCCATGCTATCGCAAAAGCCCGGGCGGGGCCCGGGCTCTTGGGTAGAGATGCGTTCAAATCTCAGCGCGTCACGCTGATCTCGACGTCGCTCTCGGCGCCGGGAGCGGACACCGTGATGCGACCATTGGTGTCTTGGTGGATCCAGTAGTTGGTGCCCAGGCCGTCCCCGTCTTGGGGATCGCTCGGGATGACTACGAGGTAGTTGCCCGTGAGGACGTTCAGGTCCACCATGCCGGCGCAGCGCACGCCCCTGGAGTCGCAGATCTCCTTTGGTGTGCCCGTCGGGATGCCCTCTGGAAGCTCGCCGTTGTTGTCGATGGCGTACTGGTACACGGCGTTGAGGATCGTGTTGATGTCGCTGCGTCGCTGCGCGTTGCGGGCGTCACCCAGTTGTTTGGTGGGATTGAGAAGATCGTCCAGGCTCTCGGCGCCTTTGGGGGCCGTGACGGACACACCCATCGCACGTAGCGCTGTGGTGCCCTGCAGCACGAACGAGATGTCCATGTCGTTGATGGCCGCGTAGAACTTCATGCCCGTAAAGACGTCATTGGCGTCGGTCATCACCTTGATGTGCAGGTTCATCTTGTTGAAGATCTTGCGCATCTCTGCGAGATCGCGGTTTGTGGGCTCGGGGACCTCCTCGCCCTGCTTGGCCGAAAACTCCCGGATCACAGGGACGATGTCCTTCCAAGCCGTGCGCTTGAGCTTGAGCGAGTAGGTGGACCCGCCCCCGACGCCCCCGGTGCGGTTCATGGAGAGGATGCTGTCTACCGCGTCCCACACGAGCTGCTGGAGCTCCTCCCTGTCCAGCCCCAGGGTTTCCTGCTGTTCGTCCTCGTCGGGGATGCGGACGGAGTACCACTTGCCCAGGTACTGACGCACTTCGGAGAGATCGGATGCTGCCATGGTGCCCTTGACGCTGTCGAGGCGGACGTAGAGCGTCTGCTTGAGGACGCGCGCGGAAACCTTCACCTCCATAGTGCCCTCCTCGGGAGAGGCGGCATGCACGGTCATGCGCATGTCTGCCTTGGCGGTGGCAACGCTCTTGCCTTCTGCGGAGCCCTTGAGCCACATGGCCATGTCGACGCCCTCGACCTTGGCGTGCGCCTCGTACGAGACGTCCATGGGCTTGCCCAGGTTCTGTGTGGCCTTGAGCAGGTCGCTCGGGACGGTGTAGGCGGCGATGGCCATGGCGGGCAACGCCAGCGCCGACAGGGCAAGGGTGACAATGGATCCTCTTCGCATGATGTGGAAGGGGGAAATAACCCCAGAATTTTACGAATAATCGTCTTTTCGTCAAGATCGCAGCCGCAAGATGAGGGAGGGTCAGCAACGGTGGTCCGTCAGCGAACGCTCTGGCGGAATTGCAGCGCCTCAGCCACGTGTGCAGGCGTGATGGCGTCTTCCCCCGCGAGGTCCGCGATGGTGCGGGCCACCTTGATGGTGCGGTGGTAGCTGCGCGCAGAGAGGCCCAATCGCTCCACGGCTTGGCGCAGCAATTGCTCGGAGCGGTCGTCCAGGGGGCAGAAGCGGTCGAGCTGCGGGACGTTCATCTCCTTGTTGGTGGTGATATCTGCATCCGCAAAGCGTTCGCGCTGGCGCTGGCGCGCCCCACGCACACGCGCGGCGATGGTCTCGCTGCGTTCTGCGCGCTCATCGGGTCCGCGTTGGAGGTCCGCGATGGGCACGGGCTGTACGTCGATGGTGAGATCGATGCGGTCGAGGAGCGGCGCGGAGATGCGGCTCTCGATCTTGCGCCCGCCGCCAGCGCTGAAGCGCGCTGGGTTCATGGCCGCCACCATGATGAAGTCCGCGGGGAACGTGACCGACCCGCTGGTGCGGGTGATGGTGATGGTGCGGTCCTCCAGCGGTTGGCGCAGCACCTCCAACACCTGCGCGGGGAACTCCGCGAGTTCGTCCAGGAAGAGCACACCGCGGTGGGCCAGGCTGATCTCGCCGGGTCCCGGGATCTGCCCGCCGCCCACGATGGAGACGCCACTGGCCGTGTGGTGTACCAGACGGAACGGCCGGTGCTCCAGGAGCGGAGCGTCCTTGGGTAGGAGGTTGGCGACGGAGTAGATCTGGGTCACCTCCAGCGCTTCCTGCCGTGTGAGGGGCGGGAGGATGCCACGGAAGGCCCTAGCCAGGAGCGTCTTGCCCGAGCCCGGTGCACCAGAGAGCAAGACGTTATGCCCGCCCGCGGCGGCGATCTCCAGTGCGCGCTTGGCGTGGTCCTGGCCGCGGATGTCGGAAAAATCTATGCGTTCGCCGCGGTCCGGGAGAGGGGTGGCGGCCGGCGGGTCGATGACGGGCGCCGCTCGCTCGCCCGCGAGGATGGCAGTGAGCTCCTTGAGGTTCTCGGGAGCGATGACGGTGAGGCCTGGCACTAGTGCAGCCTCCGGGCCGTTAGCAGCGGGTACGACAATGGTAGTGAGCCCCAAGCGCCGGCACGCGATGGCCGCGGGCAACACGCCCGTAACATGGCGCAGCGACCCGTCGAGCGCGAGCTCGCCGATGAAGGCCGTCTTCTTGAGGCGCTCCTCCGGCACTGTGATGCGGTCGTGCGCGAGGAGGATGCCCAGCGCGATGGGCAGGTCGTAGCGCGGGCCGGCCTTGCGGATGTCCGCGGGGGCGAGGTTCACGGTAATCGTGCGGCCGGTGGGCAGGTCGAAGTCACTGTGGCGCAGGGCCATCCAGACGCGTTGCTTGCTCTCCTGCACGGCCATGTCGCCCAGGCCTACGATGAGGATGCGTCCCTCACCGGAGGTGGAGCCCACTTCTACGGTGATGGGCTCTCCGCGGAGCCCGATGTTGGCGAACGACGTCAGCTGCGTGAGCATGGAAGCGATGAGGAAAACCGCGGGAAAAGTGTACTCACGTACACCCGGATTTCACAAGAAAAACAGGGTGGACAACCGTCCACTTTTTGCAGTGTTCGATCGTCTCAGGACGAGCTATTTTGCTGTCAGGTTTCCTTGTCACGTCGAGGCGGGTATACGGAGTGTCTGATGAAGGCGACATCTGCAGCGCGCACCGGCAGGACGGGGGAGGACGCGGCCGCCGCGTACCTGGTCGCAAGGGGGTACGACGTGCGTGCCCGCAACGTCCGCCTAGGGCGCGATGAGATCGACTTGGTGGCGTGGGACCCCGTCGACGACGTGCTCGTTTTTGCCGAGGTCAAGACCCGGGCACGCGTGACGGCGTACGCGCCCGAGCTCAGTCTCACTGCCCGCAAGCGCGCGTGCATGGCGCGGGCGGCGCGGCGGTGGGTGTCAGAACGCGGACACGCCGGGGGCTACCGGCTGGACCTCCTCTGCGTCGCGGGCGGGCGGGTCACCGCCCACTGGCGCGAGCTCGAGTGGCCGTCGTCGTAAGCACAGCTGGCGCCCGAGCGTCCGTCTGGGGAACTCGATGACGTGGTAGCTCACAAAGGAGACGATGGATACGAAGATGACGTATGCGGCGAATCGCGGAAGCGATTCCATCGGACTGATAAGCCACTGCAACGGGAGGTGCCAGACGTAGAAGGAATAGCACGCCACCCCGATGGCCTGCAGCGGCTTCCACGTGAGCACGCTCCCGCTGCGGCTGCCCACGCGCAGCGCCGTGCCCGCCACCAGCGTAAGGCCTATGCCAATCAGCAGATGGTTGGTCACGAGCGCGACGTGGGGCTGCATCCCGACGCGCACGCTGTCGAGGAGCACGAATCCCAGCAATATCATCGCCGATCCCAGGAGCGCATGCATCCGTCCCGGCAACGTACCGCGGACGTACGCTTCCGCCAGGGCCATCCCCAAGACGAAGTCATCCACGCGCATCGGTGGGAGCCGGAAGACGTTCGTGTCTACGCCTGCATCTGCGAACATGGTGGCCCAAAGGCGCGTTGCCGCCGCGACCATCACTGCTATGAGCAACGTCCGTTCGGCGCCCAGTCGCCGTTGCGCCACAATCAGCAGCGGGAACGCGAGGCTGAGCCACCACTCCACACCCACACTCCAGAGCACGGGATTCACGCCGGGCATCACGTGCGTGGGCAGCCAGACGAAGAGCATCGTAAAGAGCAGTGCCGGCTCCCGCGGACCGCGGGAGAGGTGGGGGAAGAGAGCCAGCGCCGTCGCTGCGCCGATGAGGAACAGCGGCAGCAAGCGCCGCACACGTCGCGCCCAGTACGTCCGTGCGTCACCGAATGTGGCCATGTGGCGCGTCCCGCGTACGTAGGGCAGTGCGAGCACGAATCCCGACAATATAAAAAAAAGTGCTACACCCCCGGTGCCGGCGTTGGTGAGGGGTGTGAGCGGTGACACCGTAAGGCCCGCAACGCGCATCGAGAGTAGCGACGGATGCATCCACACTGGGACGAAGAGGAGGTGGATGAGTAGCACGCCGAGGACGGCGATGCCGCGCAGCCCGTTGATGACGGGGAGCTTCCGGGAGGTCATGGCACGGGAAGGGGGCCGCTCAGGCCATGAGAAGTACCGTGGTCTGGCCGAACTCCATCACGTGGCGCGCGGGCCAGCGGCGGGCGTCGGCGTCGGAGGCGAGCATCTCGCGCCACACGGCGGCCTTGGCCTCCCCTTTCAGGAAGAAGAGCACGACGGGCGTCTGGCGGAGGGTGGGGAGCGTCACGGAGACGCGGTCACGCACGGCGAAGCGCTCGGTGACGGTATGGGTCGCGAGCGCGGGGCCGAACGCCGCGTCCCCGAGGGGCGGGAAGAGCGAGGCCACGTGCCCATCCTCGCCCAGGCCGAGCGTGGCGAGATCCGGCGTGCCGTGCTTGGCGAAGAGCGCCTTGAGACGGCGCGCGTAGTCCGCCGCACACTCCTCTGGCGGGAGCGAGGTATCGGGATGGACGAAGCGCTCGTCGGGGATGCCCGCGACGGACGTGAAGCTCTCGCGGATGAGGCGCGCGTTGCTGTCGTCCGCGTCCTCCGGCGTCATGCGTTCGTCGATGAGGAACACCGAGACCTTGTTCCAATCCATCCCTCCCCCACCGGCTGCGGCGGTGTAGATCTTTCGTGGAGTGGATCCGCCGGAGAGACCGAGGACGCACGTTCCGCGCTCCTGGATGGCTTGGCGGATGCCGTCGGCGAGCAGGGTGGCGCCGCGGGAGACGAATTCCGCTTCGGTGGGCGCGTCGATGAGGGTGGGGACGATCATGCGGCGACCATAGCAGGTTCCGCGGGGGCGTCGAACTGGCGCAATCTGGCCTCAAAGGTCCAAATCTGCTACAATAGCCGGAACACTCCCCATACACACCCATGCCCGAGTCCACCCCTCCCCGTCCGGAGAACCGTCCCAATCCCGAGGAAGCGCGCCGTCCCGAGCGCCGTGACGACGAGGGCCGTCCCCGCCGTCCGGATGAGCCCCGCCGCGTGACCCCCACCGAGGAGCTGCGCCGCTTCGCGGATCGCCTCGAGCGCTCGCCGGGTGCCAACGAGCTCAAGGAGCTGATGGTGCAGTGGCTGGAGCAGAACATCGGCGCGGATGCCGCCGCCGATTTCGGACGCCGTCTCCGCGAGGGCCCCCTTCCCACCGTGGGGCAGCTGATGGAGGGCGTGGCCGAGACCGTCCTGGCGAAGGAGCCGGCCCTGCTCAGGCGCTTCCAGGAGAAGGAAGTCACGCTCCCGCAGATCATGGAGGGCGCGATGGACCGCCTCTTCGCCGACGCGCTTGCGCAGAACCAGGGTGCTGACCGCGCCACGCAGCGCGCCGCCGTGGAGCGCGCGCTCAAGACGTACCGCGAGGCCGCCGGCCGCTGAGCCGGGTCACGACCACCTGGCCCCGTCGCGTGCGATCCACGTGTCCGCCGCCTCGGGGCCCGCGGATCCTGCGGGGTAGCGGTGCAGGGGGGTAGAGGGCTTGTCTAGGTGCGATTGGACAGGATCGATGAGTCGCCACGCGGTGCGCACTTCCTCGAAGCCCAGGAACCAGTGCTTACGGCCGTGGATGGCCTCCAATAGGAGCAGGCCGTGCTCGGGGAGGCAGTCGCCCATGCACACCAGCGGGTCTTCCAGTACCAGCGGGCGGAAGGCCGGCGTTGTGCCGCCAATTTTGGTCTGGAGGAAGATGCGCATACCCGCCTCGCCCTGCAAAATGATATCGAGCCGGTTGGGCGTGCTGCCCTCGCCCACGGCTCGTGGCTCCTGGAACTGCAGCGAGATCCGCGTCTCCTTCTTGCCCAGACGCTTGCCGGACCGGAGGTAGAACGGCACGCCCTGCCAGCGCGACTCCTTACTGAGAAGCTTGAGAGCAACGAACGTGTTGGTGCGCGAGCCCTCCGCGACGCCGTCTTCGTGGGTGTAGCCCACCACCGTTTCGCCATGCGCGGTGCCGGCGGTGTACTGCGCCTGCAGCGCCAGCTCGTCCAGCGACGCGGCGGGCGGGAGGTACAGCTGTTGCAACGCGTTGAAGCGGCTCTCGCGCAGGCCTTCTTCACTGTCCTTGATGTGCATGGTGAGGAGCGACACCATCATCAGGAGGTGGCTCTGGAACATGTCGCGGAACGTGCCCGTCGATTCGAAGTACCCAGCCCGTCCCTCCAGGCCGCGGTCCTCCGACGCCGTCACCTGCACGTGATGGATGAGTGTGTTTTTGAACAGGCGCTCGAAGAGCGGGTTCGCGTAGCGCAGGTAGTAGACGTTGCGGACGGCCTCCTTCCCTAGGTAGTGATCCAGGAGGTAGATCTCGTCCTCCGAGAAGCATGAGAGTAAGTCCTTCTGAAGGTCCTCGTACGAGCCAAGGTCGTGGCCCACGGGTTTCTCCACAATGCAACGGAAGGCTTCCCCTTCCTTACGAATGCCGCTCTTGGAGGTGTTGTGCAGCACATCAGAGAACACCGAGGGCGGCACCGAGAGGTACGCCAGGCGCACCGGGTCCTTCCAGCCCTTCTCGATCTGGTCCAGGCGCTTGGCCGCGGACGCATAGTTGGCCAGTGTGCCGTAGTCGCCCCGGTGGTAGTGCACGTGCGAGAGGAAGTCTTGCACTTTCTTGGCGTTGACCTCCGGCAACTGTGCGCGGATGGACTCGTCCACCAGTGTGCGAAACGCTTCATCCGTCATCTCGCTCCGTGCGAAGCCGAGGATCGCGAAGTCAGCGGGGAGGCGCTTCTTGAGCGCGAGGATGTAGAGCGCGGGATAGATCTTGAGTTTGGCCAGGTTCCCTGAGGCCCCGAAGAGGACGAAGCTGAAGGGTGAAGGGGCGCTGAGGAGCATGGGGTCGCGGGAAGCCGGAAGGTCCATTGTAGACGAGGCGACCGTGTCCGCAATCGGCGGGCATCGTGAACCGGGTCCGTCTCCTGGAGACGGACCCGATCCCATCGGAACGGCCCGGTCAGCGCTTGCGGACCACGTTGCGGATCTTCACCTCGCCCTCCAGCGGGCCGGTGAAACCGAACAGCGCGCCGATGAGCCGCGTGCGGTCCTTGTCGTCCTTGAGCTCCTTGCGGGAGCCGTACTCGTCCTTGAGCACGACCTTGCCGCCGATCGCGACGGCCAACGTCTTGCCGTCGTCGGTGAGCCGGATCTTCTGCCATTCCTTGGTGTCGAGATCCAGCTTCGCGGTCGCGGTCGCCTGGACCTTCTTGTCGATGACGTAGTCGATCGTCACGCCGTCCTTGCGGACGGTCACCCGCACGCCGTCGAAAATGTCGTACGGGGCCTTGTTGGCGCGGTTGGCGTTGCAATGGAGCAGGACGCGCAATTCGCCGTCGTTCTTGGCGAGCAGCGCCTCGACCTCGAGACTGCCGCTTTTCCAGTCGCTCTTGCTCCAGAGATAGCAGCGGTTCTGCAGGATGACGCCGTCCTTGGCCTGCTTGATGCCGCTGCCCTCGCCGGGGAGGGTGACCTGCCAGAGCGCGGGCTCCAGCGTGGCCAGCTTGTCGTGGATGTCGCGGGGCGCTTCGCCGCGGGCGGTCGTCGCCAAGAGCAGCAAGACGGTCAGGGTGAGGGTTCGCACGTTCGGTCCTTTCGAGCCGGATTCCAATGAGCATCCTCCACCGAAGCGGTGAAGGGTGGGAGCCTAGCTAAGCGCCCGTCTTCAAGCCAGATGCTCCGGTGGAAACGGGATACGTGTCGACGGATCTGGTCGCCAGCCAGCCCATGCAGTGCGGTCCAGGACGGCGAGAAAATCCGCCGTGCCCGGATGTGGACTGGCGTACTTCCACGGTTTATACCGCGTCACGAAGTGCGTGATGCGCGCGTCCGCGGCGAGCTGGTCAAAGCGACGATCTTCTCCCGCAGGCGGTGTCCAGCCATACAGGCGTGCTGCCTCCACAGTGACGTTCCAGTGCGGATCGAGAGGCGTCCACGCACCACCCAGCACTGCATTGAGCCCGTCCTGATCCCACCAGCGGATGCACTCGGGATGTGCGGCCGTAAAGTCGATCGTCCTTCTGCCCAGGTTCTCCGCGCGCCAGCGATCGAGATCCAGTACGAGCACGCCGCAGCTGCAGTACGGCGCAGCCGGATCAAGCCCGACCTCGCGATGGTGCGGGATGGACGCGAGCGTAGGCGAAAAGAGGTCCGCCACCGCTCCCACCGCGCGGCCCTGGAGATCCGCGCTCCAGAGAAGCGAGAGGTCCGCACGTACGAGCAGGTCACAATCCAGGTAGAGCACGCGCGGCACGCGCGGCAGCAGTTCCGGCAAGAGCAGCCGGAAGTACGTGGCTGGCTGCATGCCTTGCGTGAGTGGGAGGTGTGCTACGCGCTCCGCGTCCGGCCGCAGAAAACGGACGCGCGCACCGAAGCCAATCCAGGAATCACGCAGTTTCCGCTGAGTCGCGTCTGTGATGCCGCCGTCCAGCACCGTCACGTCCAGGCGATGGCGCGTCGAGAGCGTCTCCAGGGCGGATCGCACAGTCACAGCCAGGCCGACCGCATAGTTCTCGTTGCCCGCGAGGACCACCCGCACGGGGAGGCGCGGGCGCAGCAGGCGTGCGACGCGGCCGGACGCGGACGCTGGGAGCTCGTGCGGGCCGGGAACGGGATCTTCCACGGGAACGGGCGTGCGGTAGTCCTGCGGCACGGAATACCGCAGCGCGATGTCGCGCAGCTCCTCCGGTGTCATGGGCCGCGGGTCCGACGCGCGTGTCGAGAGCATCTCCCACTGGAAGATCTGCCGAGGCTTGCGGTTGGGCGTACGGCAGTAGCTCTTCCAGCCGCGCACTACCTTGCGTCGCAGCTGTGCCTCCGTGCGCACTGGCACGTGCGCCAGGAAGAGCGCGTGCGCGGTGAAGACCGGGATCTCGGCATTGTCCTGCCGCCGGCGGAGCGTGTGGTTCCCCAGCGGCAGGACCGCCTCCGGGTCCAGCGCCAGCGCTCGCGGCACCAGCACCTTGCCGAAGGGGGGTTCCTCGCGGTCGCGGCGGTGCGTGATGCGCCGGAGCACGTGCGTCTCGGAGGGATTGTCGGAGGGGTCGGGGACGTAGGTACGCCATGGTATGAGCACGGGCATGTCCGTTGGCAGTGTGGCGAGCGCGGGTTCGATCGCTCCCCCGTCCGCCGCCAAGAACTCATCGGCATCCAGCGGGAGTATCCACGCGACGCCGGGAACCGCGGCTGCCTCGCGCAGCATGGCATTGGTCAGCTCCTCTTGGGGGTAGTGCCGCACGCGGCTCGTTCGTAGATCCAGCGGGAACCCCTCGCGCCGGAGGCGCCGGAGGATACGCGCGGTCCCGTCGTGCGAGCGATGGAGCGTGATGATCATGCGCAAGGCCATCGGCGCGTGCCGTCGTACCCAGGCCTCGATGAGGTCCGCTTCGTCGCGCACGATACTGATGGTGACGAGCGACTTCATGACGTGCTCAGCGTATGGCATCCGCGGAGCTCGCGCGATGGTATGGTATGCCCGTGCGCGCGTGGGCGGTCCGCCTTCCGGCGATGCGCAGCTCCGGTCGGCACGGGGCGCTCCTGCCGCGTCCGGACACGGTGACGGATGACATCGTGGCCATCACGCGGGACGCGTATAACGACGCCGCAGACGCCGTCGCCCACGGGCTCTTGGCTGTGCCGGGCGCCGTGTTTGTGGGGATGTTTGGGCGCGTGGGGTTGCCGGGCATCTCGGATCTCGATCTCCTCTGTGTGTGCGAGGACGGCGCGTACGCAGCGGTGGTCGCGGAAGCGGACGCACTGCGCTCCGCGCACGTGATGCGGCGCCAACTCTTCACGCACCAGATCTTCGTGCTCCCACTCTCGATTGTGGCGCTCCGCGAAGTCCTCTTCTTCCGCCAGTCACTCAATCCCGTCACACCGCTTGCGGGCGATGCCTCCGTGCTCGGGGAGCCGCGGCCCGCGGATATGGGCCTCGCGGCGGTATCGGCAGCGCTATGGGGCAGCACCTTGTGGCGCGTGGTACTGGGACTCAGTGCTCGTCCGTGTGGAATGCGGGAGTTGCTCTTGGCCTCACGCACGGCGTCGCGCCAGGCGTCGCTCGTGGCGACGATCCTCGGCGACGCCGATGCACGCGCCCCACTCGACGCCAATGATCTTGAGCGCGCTGCCGCCGCGAGCACGTTGCCGGGGGAGCGCCCCTTCGCTGTGCTCGGCGCCTACGCCGCTGCTCTAGGGCGCTGGCGCGCGGCTGACAGGAGATTCCAGGAGGCGTGGTTCGCGGGCGCGTGCGGCAGTCGCGATGCACTTCTTGGCGGTCACCATATCCGCTTCGATGCCGGGCCCGACGGCCGCGTGCCTTCGGTGCCTCCCTTCTACGCCGACCTCGTCTCGACGCTGCGCCCGCTCTTCCCCGCGCTCCCACTCCTCCCCCGTTGCATCGCGCCGCGCGCGTGGGACGCGGGACTGCACACGTACGCGGAGGCCGCCGCGGAGGCGCTGCTCTGGGGACGGCGTCACACTGGCGATCCGTATGTGCTTTTCCTGCGGGGCGGACGGGGCATGTTCCCCTCGCCCTTCAATGCCATCGACGGGTCACTTGCGTCCGTCCGGGCCGGGGCATAGGATTCGTCCACATCATCGCCTATCCAGAGAGATGCGGAGGGTACTGGCCCGTCAGACGCATCCCCCAACCTTCCGGAGACCCGGAGACGGTGGGACCTCCAGCCCCGCGAGGGGGAAGATAGCTCTCAGTCCACTCTTCCTCATCCGGGAAGGGCGATTTTCCGTTCTCCCCCTCCTCATCCATGTCGCACTTCTTCACCTCCGAGTCCGTCACTGAGGGCCATCCCGACAAGGTCTGCGACCAGATCTCCGACGCCGTCTTGGACTATGCGCTTAGCAAGGATCCGCAGTCGCACGTCGCCTGCGAGTGCCTCGCCACCACGGGTCTCGTGGTCGTCGCGGGCGAGATCAAGACCAGCATCTACATTCCTATCGCCGACATCACGCGCGGGACGATCCGCGAGATCGGGTACGACGACGCCGTGTATGGCTTCGATCACAAAGCGTGCGCCGTCATGGTGTGTGTGGGCGAGCAGAGCTCGGACATCGACATGGGCGTAGCAGAGGCCAAAAAGAAAGAGGAGCAGGGTGCCGGCGACCAGGGTCTGATGTTTGGCTTCGCGTGCGACGAGACACCAGAGCTGATGCCGCTGCCGATCGCCTTGGCGCACGGCCTCACCCGCAAGCTCGCCGAGGTGCGCAAGGCCAAGGGCCTCAAGTTCCTTCGCCCCGACGGCAAGAGCCAGGTGACGGTGCAGTATTCCGACGATGGAAAGGTGGAGCGTGTGGACTGCGTGGTGATCTCCACTCAGCACGATGAGAACGTCACCCACGAGCAGATCTGCGCCGACGTACGAAAGCACATCATCGAGCCTGTTTGCGGCAAGTACATGGACGCCAAGACCGTGGTGCACATCAACCCCACCGGTCGCTTCGTCATCGGCGGCCCGCCCGGCGACTGCGGCCTGACGGGACGGAAGATCATCGTGGACACCTACGGCGGCTACGCCCGCCACGGTGGTGGCGCGTTTTCCGGCAAGGACCCGTCCAAGGTGGACCGTTCCGCTGCGTACGCCGCTCGCTGGGTGGCCAAGCACGTCGTGAAGGCGGGATTGGCCCGGAAGTGCGAGATCCAGGTGGCCTACGCCATTGGCGTGGCCGCTCCCGTCTCTATCCGAGTGGACACGTTTGGCACGGGCACGGTGTCGGACCGCAAGCTCGAGGACGCCGTCAAGAAGACGTTCGACCTCCGTCCCGCCGCCATCATCCGGGACCTTGACCTGCTCAAGCCCCAGTACCGCCAGCTCGCCGCGTACGGCCACATGGGCCGTGAGGACTTGGGCGTGAAGTGGGAGATCTGCGATCGCGTGGATGCCCTCAAAAAGGCCGTGGCCTGAGCCTCACGCTTGCAGCTCCTTCTGGAGGGCCAGCACCTCCTCCTGGACGATCCGCGCCGCTTGGTCACCCAAGTGGCGCTTGTCCATGGGGAGGATGACCTGCAGGCCGTTGTTCGGCATACCGAGGATGTCGCCCGCGCCGAGCGTCTCCCGCAGGCGCCGGACGATGCGCTGACGCACCCGCAGCAGCGTGAAGAAGCGGTCCGACGGACGCTCTATGCCCGTCCTCGCCTCCACACCCGTGCGCTCCACAAATGCCGCCGAGAGCACCGCGGCATCGCTGTGCGCCTCCGTCACGAATCCGGGGAGTTCGTCGGCGCGGAACGCCACCTCGCCACGGTGGTTGGCCGGATCGCGCCGCGCGGCCGCGAGCTTTCGGTTCACGAAGAACCTGCGGATGATCCCGGTGACTTTCCCCAACACAAAGGCGTGCATCCGCTCCGCGTTCACACGCTGCTCTTCGCGATACGCGGCCAGGCTCTCAGGGGTCAGGTCCGATTCCGTCAAGCCCAAGCTCTCCCAATCCTGCTGCGGCGCGTGCATGAGGATATTCGTCTCGGTGAGCGCGTGCAGGGCCTGCGCGTTCGCGCCGACCAGCATGCCTACGCTCTCCAGCTTGCGTCCCGCAAATACGGCCGACGTTCCGCCGAGCCGATGGCCGCGCGTGAGCGCCTGTGCCAGCGCCTTGAAGACGAGGGCGTCCCCGCCCGGCGTATCCAAGAGGAGCGTGTAATCCGCGGGCTTCCCGAGCACCGTCTCGCGGAACTCGCGCGGCAGGCGCATGGCGCATTGCTCCGTGTCCTGCAGGAATGCGGCGTTGCCGGGGTGCTGCGCCGCGCTCACCACGTCCGCGCGGTCATGCTCCAGCGCCGCCAGCACGAGGGCCGAGACGCCTTCCCGGATCAGCGAGATGTTGCCATCCGTGCGGACGTGCAGGGCATCGGAACGCAGCACATCGTTGGCCATTGGTGTATCGAAGGCAGCGATGATCTGGTCGAGGCGGGCCATAAAGATTGATATAATACTGTATTTCCAAAATAAGGCAATATCCCCAAAAGGGCTGTTATACTCCCTCCGTGGATTTCCTCTCGCTCCTTGCCATCGTCCTCCTGGTCGCGCTCGTCGCGCTGTTCGTGCGCACGCACCAAGTGGAGAAGATGCCCGAGCAGGTGGAGTTTCTCAAGGGCACGGTGCCCCATCCGCTCCCGGTGGGCCCGATGCGCGGCACGGTCGTGGGCCTGAAGAATCTGCCACTGGATTGGTCGGGCAAGGTGTTTGATGCCGGCGGCACGGGGCGAAACCGGTTCACGGTCCACGGCATGGACATGGAGAAGTACGCGTTCCGCATCGTCCCCGCCCGCGGCATCCGCGACGCGCGCGACGTGATCTGCATCGACTACGACATCCCCAGCAATTCCTCGTGGCTGCGCCGTGTGCTCGACGAGATGGTACAGATCGGACCGAACGCTTATCTTGGCAAAGCGCATGTGCGCATCCTTCCCGGCATCCCGTTCACCCTGGGGTTCTTCCGCCTCCACCCATGACCAGCTCCCGCATCCTCTCCGCGTCCCTCCTCCTCCCGCTCGCACTCGTTGCGTGCACTCCTACCCCTGCCCCCGCGCCGGAGGCCCGCACCGACGTCGCCCCCATCTCCGAAAACGAAGTTGTGGTTGCGGACAATGAGGCAGTCGCCTCCATCGTCCCGGGCACCGGCACCGCTCTCACCGTCGCGCTGGAGACGCGTGAGTCCGAAGACGACCAGAGCACCATCACTACCACTGCGACGCTGCGCTTTGCGGGTGCAGTCAGCGGCACGCTCATCCTCCCCACTATTCTCGGGCAGCTGAACTTCGTCGACCCCGGCACGTACGGACCGTCCGAGTACGCAGAGGAGACAGACGCCGTCGTCGTGGCCGTGCTCTCCGCGTGGTGGGCCGGCAGCGGCGAAGAGATCCGCATCACGCATCACCGTGGCGAGACACCGTCCCTGGCCGTGGAGCACCGCTTCGGCAACGAGGGTACGGCGGAGGACCCCGGCCAGTGCACTCCCGCGGCGCTCCTTGGCGAAATGCGCCTGCCGCGCGACGCTACCATCATCCTCACGGGCTTCGGCGAGGCCGCCCCGTCCTCCGCGCTGGACTACTGCAACGACCAGGACGACGAGAACATTCCCAATATGCCCTGATGCCCTTCCCCGACGACCTCCCCGAGGCGCTGCGCACTGAGGCCCTCAGCCTCGGCCTCCGGCCGGAGGATGTAGATGAGCGCTTCATCCGGGGCTCCGGCCACGGCGGGCAGAAGATCAACAAGACCGCCAGTTGCGCGCAGCTCTTCCACCATCCCACGGGCATCGAGATCCGCTGCCAGGACCATCGTGAGCAGCACAAAAACCGTCTCTCCGCCTGGAAGCGCCTCATTCTCAAAGTGGAAGAACGCGTGAAGGGCGCGGAGTCCACCCTCGCGCGCGAAGCATTCAAGATCCGCAAACAAAAGGCGCGCCGTAGCCGTAAGGCGCAGAACAAGGTTCTGGACACCAAGCGGCGCCTGGGGCTCACCAAGGACCTTCGCGGACCGATCCGGGGCGCATGAGGGCGTGTATGCTCCGCACATGCGCACTCGCCTCCTCCCGGTCTTCATCCTCTCACTTCTCTTCCTCGCCGGCTGTGCTCCCGTGGCCGAGCAGGCGGCTCCGCTGGAAGCCGACACGACGGGCGTACGATGAGGGCTTGCCGTTCCCGGCTGCGTCGATGTGACGCACCCATGTCCTCAGTGTCGTCTCCTCGATCACCACGAGATGGCAAACTGGATCCTGCCGCAGATGGTCTGGGACGGAAGTTGAAGTGATCTGGGCCTTCAGGCCACGCGTTCTTGTGGCGTTGGCGTCTGCTTCGGTTTTGCGAGGCGCTGCTCGATGAAGGCCCGCATGTCCTCGCAGAGGCCCGTTACCATGCCGCCGTACGCTTCGCAGTACTCGAGCAGCATATCGGCCTGCTCCGCCTCCAGTGTGAGGGCGATGGATCCTGCCCCCTCGAATGTCCGGCTGCCCAGCTCTCCCATTTGCGCCCGCAGCCCCGCGCAGATCCCTTCCAGTACCATCCGGCGCAGGCGCAGCGGCGAGGATTCCGGCGTACCGGATTTGGCCAGGTGGTGGTTGAGCGCCTCACCGCGGGCGTTCAGATCGACATCGGCGAGCTTGATGGTGGCGAACAGCGGCATCGACCGGCGATACTACGTGATTCCCGGCGCTCCCGCGAATACTCCGCTCATTCGATCGTCGTTCCTGGGTAGTAGTAGGCGAGGATTTCACGGTACGTCCTGCCCTCGTGGGCCTGCGCCTCGGCGCCGCAGCCGCTCATACCGACTCCGTGGCCGCGCAGCTCCTGACCCTGGCACCAGGGGTCGGGCTTACTCGCAAAAATCTGCGCGTGAGGGAAGCTGTTCCAGCCTGCCTCTGCAGGCGAGCGCGTGCGGCCGTCGTCGCTGGAGAAGTACGGCGGCTTGATAGGCTCGCCGTCTATGCGCAGTGCCAGCTCGGACGTAGCGCGCACGGCCTGCGTCCAGCGGGGGTTCTTGGTCTCAAAGTCCGCGCCGGAGTACACCTGAAACTCCGCGGGGCTGTCCGAGCCATCGTAGGGTTTTCCCGGGAACTTGCGGTGGTCTGGGTGCAGATACCACAGCGCGTACGTGCGCGCCGCCACGGCGAAGGCCTTTTGCTTCTCCAGGGGCTCGGTGTCTGGCTCCTCGCCGAGGCCGAGCAGGTAGTCCTCCAGTGGCAGCTCGTTGATGAGGACTAGCTCGCCATCGATGACGCGGCATTCGAGAGTACCGCGGAAGCGCTTGTAGTTCTTTTGCCACGAGGTGAGCGTGGTGGAGCCCCCGTCGGAGACGATGCGTAGGATCCCATGGCTCTTGGTGCGGCCGTCCTCGGCGGCTACGCAGAGGTTGCCGCTGCGCGTGAGCGTGAGGGTCCGGCCGGGGAAGCCCGTCTCGTTGACCTTGGCCTCGCCGTCCGTCGAGAGCGTGACCTGCGAGAAGGATGCAGAGTCGCTCAGGCGCACGCGGATGACGTTTTCGGGTACCGGAGGGCGAGAGGTCACGCGTGGGCGCGAGCGGACGGTGGAGAACGACGACGAGGAGGACGACGATCCCGACACCCCGCTCACGGTGGCGGGCGCACCTTCCTGGTACGAGCTCGTCGTACCGGGCGTCCGCAGTCGCCGTCCCGAGGCCGTCACCACGTACGTGACGTCGCCGATCTTGAGCGTAAAGGAGTGGCGATCTAGCGGTACTTGCACCTTTATCCGGACCATCACCGAAGCGCCCCTGGTGAGCAGGGCCGGAGACGTGAGGTCGCGACGGACGCGCTCGTATGTGCCTTCATGCTCCTGCCACACGGCCAAGGTGGTGGGCGCGCGCCATACTTCTCCCAGCGAGGCCCCGCGCTTCACGCCCGTACCCCCCGCTGTGTAGAGCACGGGGATGATGATCTCCCCGCCCGGACGTCCCTCCAGCACGGTGCTTCCGAGCGCGCTAAAGCCCACGTGCCCCGCGAGACGCGACGGTACCGATGGCCGGGAAACGGATGCCGATGACCGCGAAGACGAGGCCGCTGGCGCGCGATACGTGACAGTGGCCGTGGTGTCGCCCGTACGCACGTGCTCGCGGATCTGGTCCAGCGCCCCAAAGAGGTAGAGGCCCGGGCAATCGGTGGAGAGGAGGTTGCGATGGCCCACCACCGCGGGCAGACGCTTGCCGCGGACCGTGAGGGTGTCGGTGAGGTTTATCTCGTAGCGGCCGCTGAGCTTGGCCAGTAGCCACTGGAGCGACTCCGTCTGGTCGCGCGTGGGGGGGCCGAGATCGAAGTTGCCCATGAGCGCGATGCCGATGGTGCTCGCGTTGTTGCAGTACGCGTGGCCGCCTACCACGAAGTCGCCGCCGGCCTTCCCCTCGTAGATTTGCCCGCGGTCATCGATGACGTAATGGTACCCAATGTCTCCCCAGCCGCGGTTCTGCGCGTGGTAGGCGTACAACGCGCGCATGCGGTCAATGCCGGTGCGCTTCACGGTCATGTCCTGGGCGGTGTGGTGTACCACGAGGAGCTTGATCTCCGTGGAGTACGTGTGCGGCCAGCGTAGGTAGCCGCCCTTGTCCTTGGTGACAGGCGGCGAGGTCTTGAACTCCGCAGGCCAACTGGCTTGTGCGTCCAGGCAGTCGCTCTCTCGGCTGGTGTCGGGGATGTCTTCTGCGTCCTCCTCGCGCGAGCCCTGGCTGGAGGGCGTGGCGGAGGCGTAGCGCAGCGACTCGTCGGCGCCCCACTCCTTGCGGGTGAGGATGTTGTGTTCGGGAACGGTGCCCTTGGCCGCCACCGCATAGCGAGCGAGCGCCTTGGAGACCGTAAGGGGCTGCAGCAGGCCCTCGCCCCTGAGGGCAATCTCCCGAACCCCCTCCGGCAGCACCAGCAGCTGTGACGTGAGGAGGGACGGATCCTGCTCATCTTCCACCGCCACGGTGCGCCACGCACTCCATGTGCCGTTTTCCTTCCAGCGCACGTCTGCTGTCGTGTCCTTGCGCGGGAGGAGCACGCTCACAGCATCTACCGGCGCAGAAAAGGCGCGCACAACTGCATCGTCTGCCCTCGCGCCACGTGCGAAGACCAGTAGGCCAAGGGTGACGAGGGCGAGCCCGAACCGGCGCATCCGGGTGATGATAGCAGCGGGCTTCCGCCCGTCCGGAAAAACTCCCGGATTTTCGTGGGATATCACTCCCCCTTCTTGCGTCCGTCAAGCAGCGTCTCGTAGCGCGCCACCATCGCGTCCGCGGTGAGGCGCGTCGTAGCGGTCACGCGTCCACCCTCACCGATGCGCGCGCGCTCCGCGGGATCGCGCAGACGCACAATGGCCGTCGCCAGCGCCTCAGCGTCGTCCGCCTTGGCGATGCACGCGTCCGTGCCGTCTCGCAACTCCTCCGCAATGCCGCACGCGTCCGTCACGACCACGGGCACGCCGAGTGCCATGGCCTCCGCGGCTACGAGGCCGAACGGATCATGCTCGCGCGAGGGAAGCACCAATACGTCCAGCGCCCCGTAGAACGCACCGAGGTCGGCTGGCTTGGCGGAAATGCCCGCCCGGTTGCCGATGCCGAGGTGCGTGATGCGGTCCTGGATAGCGCGTTCCATCGGCCCTGTGCCCGTGATCTCTAGTGTCACGTCGGGAAGCCGGGTCACAGCGTCCACCAAGACGTCCACGCCCTTCTCGGGGCTCAGGCGCGACACGCAGCCGATCCGCAGCGGTCCGCCGGCCCGCTCGCCGCGCGCAGGTGCCGCGAAGCGTTTGGGATCGATGCCGTTAGCGACGGTTACGACGCGTGCAGGCTTCCAGCCCATCTCCACGTATAAGCGCCGGCTGAGCTCGGACACGCACACCGTCACGGCCTGGCGGCTTTGGCGCAGCAGAGCGGGCAGCCACGGGTTCTTGCGGAGCCACGGGCCCACGCGGTCGTGCTCGATCCACAGCACCTTGGCCCCACGCTTCCTGGCGAGCCACGATGTGACAAGCAGCTTCTCCGAGAGGCTCAGCATCAGGACGGCATCGAGCGACTCGAACTCCGAACACGCAGCGCGCAGCTTCGCCGCCATCCGCCGGTGCCTCCACGCGAAGCTCACAACCGAGGACTTGCTGACAGGCGGCGGACCAATGTCGAGTTCCACACATGGCACCTGGCGTCGGCGCAGCTCCGAAAGAAGCACGGGGCAACTCCCCAGAAACGTCACGGAATGCCCGTGGGCCCGCAGGCCGTCGACCAGGCTGAGTGTCTGGACCTCAGCTCCGCCGAAGGCGCTTTCCATCGGGAAGCGGGTGAGGAGGATGCGCATGCGCTGAGTGACGAGTGGGCGAGTAATTAGTGACGAGTGACGAGCGTTTCCGAAAACGCCTTAATCATGAAATGGAGCTCTGAAGTCTCCTTGAGCGCCGCTGTGATTTCACTATGTGGAATGCAACCGATCTCCGCGGCGAGCATGAGCTGGGTCTCCACTTCCGCGAGCGATCCCTTCGCGATGAGGATGAAATGGTGGAACTCCTTTTGCGTGCCTCGCTGGCTCCCTTCGGCGATGTTCGAAGGAACTGAAACTGCGGCGCGCCGGATCTGCGCGGTCAATCCGTAGATTTCGGCCTTGGGGAAGGCGCTGGAAAGCAGATAAATTGATTTTGCGAGCGCCATGCTCCGCTGCCAGACCTGCAGATCCTTCAGGGGAAACTTCAGCATGACCGTAGCCTCTCACAACTTCCCGCACTCGTCACTCGCCCACTCGCCACTCGCTACTTCGCCGTGATCACCTTCTGCCCGCCCATATACGGCTGCAACGCCTCTGGGATCGCCACGCTTCCGTCCTTCTGTTGGTAGATTTCCAGGAGAGGGATGAGGATGCGCGGACTTGCGATGCAGGTGTTGTTGAGCGTATGGACGAACTTCTTGCTGCCGTCGACGGCCTCGTACTTGATGTTGAGGCGACGGGCTTGGAAGTCGTGGAATGTGGAGCAGCTGTGCGTCTCGCCGTAGCCTTTGCGGGACGGCATCCATGTCTCGATATCGTTTTTGTACACCTGCCCCCGTCCCATGTCCCCCGTGCACACGTCCACGACGCGGTACGGGAGTTGTAGTGCCTGCAATACGTCCTCGGCGTTCTGGAGGATCTCGCGGTGCATCTGCGCGCTCGTGAGGTCGTCGGCCTCGCAGAGGATCACCTGCTCCACCTTTTGGAACTGGTGGATGCGGTAGAGGCCCTTGGTGTCCTTGCCGTACGTGCCCGCCTCGCGGCGGAAGCAGTTGGAGATGCCGCAGTAACGCTTGGGGAGCTCGGAGACGTCCAGCGTCTCGTCCTGGTGGTAGCTCGTCACCGCCACCTCGGAGGTGCCGATGAGCCACGCGCCGTCACTCTCCATGGGGCCGTCCTTTACTTTCTGCACGCCCACCGCGTACGCCTGTTCCTCGCCGCCGGGGAAGTAGCTGGTGCCCATCATCGCCGGGTAGTGCACGATGTTCGGCACGGTGAAGGCCGTGTAGCCCTTCTTGTGGAGCGAATCGAGCGTGTACATGAGCACCGCGTACTCCAGGCGGGCGCCATCGCCCTTGAGGAAGTACATGCGCGAGCCCGCGATCTTCACGCCGCGCGGGATGTCCACGATGTCGAGGTTCTCGCCGAGCGTGACGTGGTCGAGCGGCTCGAAGCCGAAGGTCGGGAGCTCCCCCCACGTTCGCACCTCCACGTTCTCGGTATCGTCCTTGCCCACGGGGACCATGGCCAGTGGGATGCTGGGCACGAGCAAGAGCAGCGGAGTGAGTTCCGCTTCCACCGTCTCCAGCTCTGCCTCCTGCGTCTTGAGCGTCTCCGTCACCTCTTTCATCTCCTTGATGGCCTTGGCCTTGGCGTCGCCCTGCATCTTGGGGACCTCCTTGCTCACGGCGTTCTTGCGGCTGCGGATCTCCTCGCTGGTCTTGAGGAGCTCGCGGCGCTTGGCATCCAGCGCGATGATGCGCGGGATGTCCACCTTGATGCGCTTCTTCTGGGCGGCGTCAGCGTAGACATCGGGCCGGGTGCGGAGGTCTTGGAGGTCGATCATGAGGGGGTTGGAGGACCGGAGGCTACTCTAGCGTATGGGGCCATGGGCGGGAACGGCAGTCCAGGGCCGGATTCCGGGCAGGGCGATGCACCCGTCTCGCAAGGAGACGGGTGCGGGTGGTCAGTTGCACCCCGGTTCGAGGTACGAATCGCCATCGCCATGGACGATCAGCCAGAGGCCCACGATGCCGCCGATCGTGAGGCCGATCACCGCGGGATGGGGGCCGATCCATCCGACGAGCGCCGGCAGCAGCGGCAGAAGGACGGCCGCGAGGCAGATGCCTTCGAGCCACACGCGCCAGAAGCTGTCTTGGCGGCGGTGGTAGTGCCCCCAGAGCTTCTTGTGCGACTTGATGTCGGCGAACACCTCGTCGGTGAACGGGACCCACGCGTCGCTGTCCGCGTCGTAGATGACGGTGAGACCGGGCCAGTCACGCGTGCGGAACGAGAAGCCGTTCGTGATCCAGCGGCGGCTCGGTTCGATTGACGGGTTGGCGCGTTCTTCGCGCCGGATCCGGAGATCCGTGTACAGGAGCCAGCCGAGCAGGAGCGACGCGCCCCCGCAGGCCAGCAGCAAACCGATCGGAACCATGACTGATCCTCCAGTGGGGACAATGGGCGAGTGACCATGGACAGTATACACAAAATGTTGTTTTACCGAAAAACGGCCTCAGGATGCGATATCCGGCTCATGCGGCCTTACGCGTGCGAGGCCGGCCAGCCGCCGTCAGCGCCGCGGCACGCACATCAGCAGCCGGTCCAGCTCCGTGCGCACGTAGGCGTTCAGGAAGCGCTGCGCCTGATCCGATTCCGCCGCGTGCTCCAGGTGGCCGGGATGGAACGGCCGCGCCGCGAACCACGGCAGGTCCGGATCGGTTTCCGTGCGCGGCAGGCAGATCAGGCCGCCGAGCCACTCCGGCTTCACGACGAGGGCGGAGTCCTGCCCCCACGTCTTCCACAGCAGCGACGCCTCCGTCTGCACGTGCACGTCGTGCTTCGCGTCGGTGCAGTGGACCAGCGGACGCAGCGTGAGGATGACGCGCTGTCGCGTGAGATGGCGCAACCGTTCTTCCCAGTGGAAGACGAACCGCGTTTCCGTTTCCTCGCACACCGGCGCCCGCGCGCCGTCGGACACCAGCCCGAAGCGACGCCCGTCCCGGCCGAAGCAGAGGCCGGACCCGTCCTCGGCCAGGGAGAACTCGCCGATGCTGCCGATCTTGCAGCGCACCTTCCGTGCAGCATAAATCGCCGTGCGCCCGCGGCACGGAAAAAAGGCCCGCCGCGTCCAAAGACGCGGCGGGAAACGGAAACTTACTCATCGAACCACATGCCGCACCCCTCGCAGACGATGTCCGTCGCGAGCCGCGACCGGCCGCACGTCCCGCACAGGAGGGGGTTCTCGTCGTCGGGCACGAGGTGCTCGGGTCCGAGTTCGATGACGTCCTCTTCCGCGGCCTCCTCGTCGGTGAGGGGGATGCCGGGGACGATCTCGCTGATGGGGATCGGCGCGCCGAGCGGATCCAGCTCCTCGTCCGTGAGGGGCTGGTCGATGAGTTCGCCGATCAGGGAGGAGAGCTGCTCCCGATCGAGGTCGACCGGGTAGATGAGCGGGTCATCGAGGTCGGCGTGGCAGGCGCTGCAGCGCGAAGTGTCGTTGGGGGTGGAGCAAACGGGGCAGTATCGAATACTATTCATGATTCTGATCTCCATCAGATCGAGACAAGGGTTCCCTATCCGTCTTCCGACGGAAGCATGTGGGGTTCCCCGTCCCCCTTCCCGGATCGGAACGGCGGACGGGGAACCGGTGAGCGGAGTTTCCAAGGATCGCCCAGCCGGGACTGGGCGCGCGCAGTATCGGGATCGCGGCCGCGCTGTCAATCTTCCGCCGCGCCCCCTGCCGGTTCCGTGTCGGGCACGCGAAAGGATCCGGTCCGCGCGGTGAAGCGCGGACCGGTCTCGCAGGCGACGCAGGGGTGTCAGCTGCCGGAGGCGGGGCACACCTCCTCGTTGGCCCGGGCTCCCTTGGGAACGCGCGGCGCGGAAGAGGCGTGAGTTGATGCCAACGGGCGCAGGACGGAATCCTACTTGTATATTATACAATATTTACAAAATAATGGAATGTCCGGAAAAAGAGGGTCTTTTGGCTCCCCACCCCTGTTCCCGCGCTCCGGTTCTGCTACCATCTCCGGACTTATGCTCAGCCCCGACCAGAAACCCTTCCGCCTCGTCTCGCCCTTCCAACCCAAGGGCGACCAGCCCATGGCGATCGAGAAGCTCGTGGGCGGCCTCAAGAAAGGCGAGCCCCACCAGACGCTCCTCGGCGCCACGGGCACGGGCAAGACCTTCACCATCGCCAACATCGTGCAGCAGGTGCAGCGCCCCACGTTGGTGCTCGCGCACAATAAGACGCTCGCCGCGCAGCTGTGCAACGAGTTCCAGCAGTTCTTTCCCGACAACGCCATCTCGTACTTCGTCTCGTACTACGACTACTACCAGCCGGAGGCGTACGTCCCCACCACGGACACCTACATCGAGAAGGATGCGTCCATCAATGAGGAGATCGAGAAGTTCCGGCACGCAGCTACGCACAACCTCCTCACGCGCCGCGACGTGCTCATCGTCGCGTCCGTCTCCTGCATCTACGGCCTCGGCGACGTGGAGGATTACGAAGCGTTGGCCGTCACGCTCACGCGCGGGGACGCCATCAAGCGGGACACTCTGCTGCGCCGCCTGACGGACATTCAGTATCGAAGATCCGGCACCGACTTCAAGCAGGGTATGTACCACGTGCTCGGCGAATCGGTGGAGATCTTCCCGCCGTCGGGAGACACGGTCATCCGCATCGAGTGCCCCTTTGACGAGATCGACGTCATCCAGGAAGTGGACAGCTTTACGGGTGAGGTGCTGCAAGACCTCCAGTCCGTCACCATCTTCCCCGCCGCGCACAACGTCACCACCAAGGAGAAGATCGACGGCGCCATCGAGGGGATCAAGAACGAATTGAACGAGCAGGAGAAGTATTTCCTCCAGCGGAACGAATTGGTGAAGGCCGAGCGCATCCGCCAGCGTACGGAGTATGACTTGGAGATGCTCCGGGAGACCGGCTACACGACGGGTATCGAGAACTATATCCGGTACCTCACCAATGAAGGCCTGTCGGGGAGGCCGCCATCCACGCTTCTGGATTATTTTCCTGACGACTTCCTCCTCGTGGTGGACGAGTCACACATCTCCGTCCCGCAGGTGGGTGGCATGCACGAGGGCAACCGCTCCCGCAAGCAGACGCTCATCGACTACGGGTTCCGTCTGCCCAGCAGCCACGACAACCGCCCGCTGCGCTTCGACGAGTTCGAGAACCGTTCCAAGCAGCGCATTTACGTCTCCGCCACACCCGGCAAATACGAGTTCGCACACACGCCCCAGGGGTACTTCGCTGAGCAGATCATCCGTCCCACGGGCCTCATCGACCCGGTCGTCACGGTCAAGCCCACCAAGCACCAGATCGACGACATCACCGCGGAGATTAATGCCACCATCGCTCGCGGCGAGCGCGTGCTCGTGACCACGCTCACCAAGAAGATGGCCGAGGACCTCACCAAGTACCTCACCGAGGCCGGCCAGAAGGTGCGCTACCTCCACTCCGACGTGGAGACGCTGGAGCGCATTGAGATCTTGCGACAGCTGCGCATCGGTGACATCGACATCATCGTGGGTATCAACCTGCTGCGCGAGGGTCTTGACCTCCCGGAGGTCAGCTACATCGCCATCCTGGATGCCGATAAGCAGGGCTTCCTGCGCTCCCGCGACGCCCTTATTCAGACCATCGGCCGCGCGGCCCGCAACGTGAACGGCCATGTCACGCTCTACGCGGACAAAATGAGCGACGCCATGAAGGCCGCCATCGCGGAGACCGAGCGCCGCCGCGGCATCCAGCAGGCGTACAACACGAAGCACGGTATCACCCCCAAGACCATCGTGAAGGCCGTGCACGACATCGCCGAAGAGTCGCGCAAGCTCGAGTTGCGCCGTCCCAAGCACGATCACACCAAGATCCCCGCGGACGAGAAGAAGCGCCTCATGGTGGAGCTGGAGAAGCAGATGGAGATCGCCGCGCAGAACCTGGAGTTCGAGAAGGCCGCGGACCTCCGTGACGAGATGGAGCTTCTGCGTCGCGAGCTCGCGACAAGCTGACCGTCCTTAGAAGCGCCTCCTCGTCATCGTCCTCGTCTGTGCCTTGGGCGATGTCAGTGCATTGGGTTGTCCCAGCTCATGCGCAAGGAGGACGTTCTCTACGCGTCGTGTGATCTCTACGTGGAGGTTTGCTCGCGAGCCGTCGGGATCCTCGTAGCGGACGCTCATGAGGAAGAGGCCCGTGCGCCCGCTCGTGTCGCGCTCGATGCAGAGCCGGGTGATCCCGAGCGCCGCGACCTGGTGGTACGCGGCATGCATCACCGCCATGACATGCAGACGCACGAGCTGGTCATGCTCGTCTCGCTCCTCCTCGTCCGCGTCCGGCGGTACGTGGAGATCCTCCCGCTCGAGGGGATCGAAGACGATGTAGGCGAGGTGCGTGACAGGCGCCATGGACGGCCATCTTAGGGATGGCGGAGACGCGCGCAAGCGCGGCCGGGGCGGGTATGGCGGGAACGGCGCCCGGAAGCCCTGATACTCGCCTCCGAGCTCACAATTCCAAGAGTCGTGCCTTGAGTGCGGCGCGCACCGCCAGAACCAGCTCCTCGTGCACGCTTTCGGGGCCGTCTGGCTCCACGGACCGCTGCCCGACCACGATTGCTCGGGCATGGAGCCAGCCGGAGTTGGTGTGATCCGCTGGGGCGTCTTCTATCATCTCCACCAGCACATCCTTGAGCCCGAGGAATTCCGCGGCCTCGCGGATCTCCTCGAAGATGCCCGCGACGTGGTCCAGGATGCGGCCGCCGTGCTGCGCCTCCTCCACGTCCAGCAGCGCGCGGTGCCGCGCGCGGTTGTCGAACGGATCGAAGACCACGACGCAGTGCTCGAGAGGGGCACTCATGATTGTGGCTCGAAGATGTCCGGCGGCAGGCGCAGGAGATCCAGTGCCGAGCGGACCGTCCGCACCACCTCGCGATGCATCGCTTCCGATTCCTCTTCGTTGAGCAGTGCGGTGGCTGTCACTGTCATGGAGACCGAGGGCAGTCGCGGATGATCCGCTCCGGGCCGCCAATCCACCACGAATCCCTCCAGGCCGAGCCGGCCGAGGAGATTCGTCACCACCTCTTCCGTCAGCGCAATCTGGTCGCGCAGGATCGGTTCGGCGGCCCGTATCGTGAGATCGTCCAGCTCGGGATGGTCCGTGCCAAAAACGTCGAACGTCGCCCGGAAGGTGTGCAGATCGTGCGAGCCCATAGGGTCAGGCCTCGGCCTCGGGAAGCTCCAGCGACGTGTGCCGAATCGCCAGGTGGATGTTGCTGTGAAGCTCATCCAGCAGTCTCCGAAGGAGGCGGTCGCTGCGCTTCTCGTTCTCCGGAAGGCGCTTTTCCCCCTCCAGGAGCAGGCGGTACTGGAGTACACGCGGATACGACTCGTGCGGTTCCATCGTGAAGGTGATGTTCCGGAGACCCAGCGTCGACGCGGCTTCGTGCACGTAGTCGATCACCTCGTCCACGTGCATCTGCAGTTCCTCACAACGGTCGCTCGCTTCCGAGGCAGAGAGCTCGGGATGCGCGACACCCGTGTCGAAGGCGTCGAAGACGACGCCGATGGTATGGGTGATTTTGGGGGATTTGGCCATGAGCGCGGGATGGTAGCGCTCTGAAGGGCAGGGTCAAGCGCACGGGCAGGCGGCGCGGCGGATGGGGCTCGGATCCGCCCTCAATCCGCGATGGGCTGGAGGACGGTGCGCTCCACGCCGGAGGAGCCGGATTGGAGGGTGGCCGCCGCCAGGTCTCCGGTCATGTATCCGTGCGCCGCGCGCACGTCGCGGTCGAACGTGCGCATGGGCAGGCTCAGGTGCGTGGAGCCGTCCACGACGTACGCCAGGAGGTCTGAGCGCTTGAGCTGCCCGCCGGCCTGCTTCCAGG
>CAZYAK010000014.1:0-27084 GCA_964645935.1 uncultured Candidatus Peribacteria bacterium
CGCGGACGGGCGCGTATGATCTACTCCACCGCATGGTCTGGAAGCGCCTTTTCGGCTTGGCATACTTCTCCTACGTCCTCCTGGGGACCGTGTGTCTGTTCGACGTTACGCACGCGATGCCGGCGGAACCCGCGGTGCACGCCTTTGCCACGCCAATGGCCCGAATGAACGCTCGGCACTGCCCCTTCGCGCCGTCTGCGCCCGCGTCGCCCACGGCGCCACGTGAACACACGCCCTGCGAGAGCGGGCACTGCATTGCCAAGCCAGGACCCGTGGCTTCGTGCCTTACCGGCGCTACCGAGCCCTCCGCGACTGTTGCGTCGCCGTCCGCACCCTTTGTGGCCACGCTCGCCTTCATCGAGCCGCCTTCTCCCATCCCGTCCCTCATTGCGGCGAGCCCGCCATTCCTGGAGAGACTCGGGTCGGTGGTATTGCGTCGCTAGAAGCCTTCCTCGCTTCGCCCTACCGCGCGCCGGTTCTCCCGGGACACCGTCCCTCCGCGCACGGACTTCCTTTCCCCCTCACTTCCCATGGTCACCGAATCCCGTTCTTCCACCGCCACACCCTGGTTTGCCGTCTCCATCGGCCTCATCGGCGTGATCGTCGGCTACATGGTCGGCACCACGATGCGCGCCCCCTCCACGATGGGCCTGCCCACCGTGGCGCAACAGCCCGCTGCACCGAACGCACCGGCGGCTCCCGCTGCCCCGGCCGCGCCCGCGGGCGTCGCGCCCAAGCCCGGTGTCGGACCCTCCGTGGGCCAGGCCGGAGCCAAAATCACGATCGTTGAGTTTACGGACTTCCAGTGCCCCTTCTGCTCCCGCCACTTTGAGCAGACCTACCCCCAGCTGAAAAAGGAGTACATCGACACGGGCAAGATCAAGTACGAGCTCCGCAACCTGCCGCTCGCGCAGCTGCACCCCAACGCCCAGGCCGCCGCCGAGGCCGGCTTGTGCGCCCACAAGCAGGGCAAGTTCTGGGAGATGCATGACAAGATCTTCACCGGCCAGGACACCTGGGGCAGCGGCGATCCCACCGCCGCCTTCAAGCAGTTTGCCACCGAGCTCGGCCTCAACGGCACGCAGTTCGAGACCTGCATGAAGAATCACGAGACCAAGGGCGAGGTGGACGCCGACATGAGCGCCGCCGACGCGGCGGGCATCAGTGGCACGCCGGGCTTCTGGCTCATTGGACCCAACGGCAAGACGCAGATGATCAACGGCGCCATGCCGTTCTCCAGCTTCAAGACTGCGCTGGACTCCATGCTTCAGTAAGCGGTTCCTCCTTCGCGAGTACTCACACGCCGCCCTCATCGGGCGGCGTGTTTCATAGGTCTCGATGATCGCGAAATCATCGCAAGGCTTTTTCACGAGCGCGACGAGGAGGGGCGTGTAGCTGTCGATACCTACGAAGCTATCTGGATGTCGCGCAGCCAATCGGTCTCCACGGGATCGGGCTGCGCATGCGTGAGATGTCTGAAGCGTCCGTCAATCGCCTCGCGCTCGCACTCGGAGAGGATGATGTCGATACGGCGCTTGGTGCCGTCGCGCGGGTGGTAGTGGAGCGGTGTGAATTCCTTGCAGTGGTAGACGGTGCGCGAGAGGAAGACGACGGGCTCGTCGGGATCCTCGTCCGGCTCGCCAATCCAGAGGAAATCCTCATGGGCATTGACCGCACGGATGTGGGCCCAGAACCCGTCGATGATGCGCTTGAGCGGGTAGCCTATCTGCGGCTCCATTACGCCTTCGTACACGTCACCCAGGTGTTGCGACACATCGTCACGGTAGAGTGGGCTCTTCCCCTGGCGCTCGTTCTCGTAGAGCTGCAGGGCCCGCAGGCTGTTCTTCAGGGCATACACCTCGTCGCGCACCGTGCGCCGATCGGCGACGGCCTGCGCCACAAGGGGTTTGGACCCTATACCGGTGCGGACGGAGCTGCGCCCGACCACCGCGGTGACGGCTCCCTGGTCGCGCTGCACCCGGTCCGTGTGCCAGATCATGTCGTCCTCCGGGCGCTGCGGCCCGAGCAGCATCTGCTTCCAGGGAAGCGGCACCGCGGGTTCTCCTACAGGACAGCGGACTACGAGAAACTGCGCTGCATACGTGCACGCGATGAGCAGTTTGCGATGCGCGGTGATCAGCTGCCCCACGGGTAGGTCCGTGCGGAACTCCAGCCCCGCGCCGCCGCCCTCCACGGCGGGGTTCATCCAGTGGGGCTTCAATACCCGCGCCTCCCCGCGGACGGGCAGCAGCTCAGCGACGTGGTGAAGGCTGGCGCGCGGCATGTCAAAAATGGACGCGCATTGTGCCAAGGAACGACAACGGGTCAAGCGCCCGCGGTCGACATGAGAGGGGAGGCGCTGAATGGAGCGGTATTCTTGCGTACGCTCTTTCGCTGGATCCGCACGGGGGTACAATGCGCCCCCTATGCACTTACAGCTCTCCCCCGAGGAGTTTGAACGGCTCCTTAAGCTCGCTTACCTAGGCGAAGCGGTCCTCAGTGACTGGACGCCGCCCGAAGAGGTACAAGACGAACAGCGCGCCGCCACGGACCTACTCTACGACCTCTGCGCACACGCGGCCGAGACACCGTCGGCACGGCTCGTGGTGGAAGACGAGGCATCCGGCGAGTGGCTCCCCTCCGAGCAACTGCGCGACGAGATGAACACTGCGCTGGGCAATTACGACAACGACGTCTTCTGGGACGAGCTCGTGCACCGCCTCGCACAACGCGAGCTCACCGCCGAGTACGGCCGCGAGCAGCTCGATACGATGTCCGACCACTACCGCCACCGCGCGGAGGAGCCGCTCTTAGACTACTACTGGAACGAGGTCCGCACTCACGGCATCGACCGTTTCCGCATGGTGGAGGACGAAGCCGAGCCTCGCGGCGAGCGCCGTCGTCCCGGGCGCGCACGCGGCGGCCGCTCCCGTTCCGGCCCCGCCCAGAAGCCCGCCGACGACGTAGCGCCGGAAGCGGAGTAACTTCGCCCCTCGTATACTCGAACCGCCCCAGTTGAATGGCGTATCCTGCATCCGGATTTCCCCCCTTCTGCATTCCCATGCGACGTGCCACCCCCCTCATGCTCTGCGCGCTTGTGCTGGCATCCTGCGCCGGCACCCCATCTGCACCTACATCCGTGTCTTCCATGCAGGGTATGCGTCACGGTGCGATGGGTCACGATGCGATGGGCCGCGGGACGCACACAGGCGCGGACGGCGACTTTACCCTTGGCGAGGGCATCGATCCGCTTGCCCTACCCGAAGCCAAGCGGTCCGAGACCCTCGAGGTGCAAAACGGCTCCGTCATCACGCTCACGGCGGGTCTGGCGCGTAAGACTCTGGGCGGCAAGAGCTTCGCATTCCTGGCGTACAACGGACAGTTCCCGGGGCCGGAGATTCGCGCTCCGCAGGGTGCGACGTTCACGGTGGTCTTACAAAACGAATCCGGCCTGCCCACCTCCATCCACTGGCACGGCATCCGCCTGAAGAACGCCGACGACGGCGCGGTGGGCCTGACGCAGCAGGCCGTCGCCCCGGGCGAGAGCTTCCGGTACTCCGTGACGGTCCCGGACGAAGGGACGTTCTGGTACCACCCGCACATCCGCGAGGACCTCCAGCAGGATCTGGGGCTCTACGGCGCGCTTATCGTCACGCCTGCGTCTCGCACCGCGTACCTTCCCGTCAACCGCGAGGAAACGGTATTCCTGGACGACCTTGCAGTGGGTACGGACGGCTTGCCGCTGCGCTACGGCGCGGTTGATGCCACCCACGCACTGATGGGCCGATTTGGGACCGTCATGCTCACCAACGGCGCCACGGAACCGCGCTTCGGCGTGGAGCGCGGCGAAGTGGTGCGATATCGCTTCCTCAACGCCGCCTCCGTGCGCACGTTCCGCGTATCTATCCCCGGTGCAGAGATGAAACTCGTGGCCGGAGACGGCAGCCGCTACGAACGCAGCGAGTTTGTGAAGTCGGTTACGCTCGGCCCCTCCGAGCGCGCCACCGTAGACGTGCTCTACAACAGCCCGGGCCGCTACGTGCTGATGAGCAGCGACCCGTCGGGCGACCGTGTGCTGGCGCGCATCGAGGCGTCGCCGCGCGAAGCGAAGCCCAACTACGGCTTGCAGTTCAGTGTAATCGGCTCCCACCGCGACGTGGTCGCGGACATCGCCGCGTTCCGCGACGACCTGGACAAGCCCGTGGACCACACTCTGCGCCTGACAGCAGAGATCCTGGGTATGGGCGGCATGCGGGGGATGGTACACGGCAACGCCGCTGACGGCATTGAGTGGGAGGATCCTATGCCCGCAATGAACGCCAGATTCACCAAAGCTGACGTGCGCTGGGAGATGACGGACACAGCCACGGGCAAGTCCAATATGGACGTGACGCTCACGGCGCGCGTGGGCGACCGGGTGATGCTCCGCATCATCAACGACCGTACAGGGGACCATCCCATGCAGCATCCCATGCACCTCCACGGGCAGCGCTTCCTGGTGGCGGCGATGGACGGCAAGCGACCGGACAACCTTGTATGGAAGGACACCGTGCAGATCCCCGCGGGTTCTACGGCGGACCTCCTCGTGGACGTTACCAACCCCGGCGACTGGATGATGCACTGCCACATTCCCGAGCACCTAGAGAACGGCATGATGTCGGTCTTCCGCGTCCTGCCCTAGTCTCTACAAGCTCATCCCGGCAAGGTGGTGACCAGAGGCGTCACGTGAGGAGCATCGCATCCCCGAACGAGAAGAACCGCATCTCCCTCTCCACCGACTCGCGGTAGAGCGCGAGCGTCTCCTCGCGCCCCGCAAACGCGCACACGAGCATCAGCAGACTGGAGCGCGGTACGTGGAAATTCGTGATCATCGCATCCACCATGCGGAAGCGGTACCCCTCACGGATGAAGAGCGACGTTTGCCCTGCCGGATGCACGATACGTCCCTGTTCGTCGGCGGCCGACTCCAGCGTCCGCGTCACCGTGGTGCCCACGGCCACAATGGGGTCACCTGCCAACTTCGCGGCTTCCAGTAGGCAAATTGCCTCCTCCGGAATGCAGTACGACTCCGTGTGCAGTGCCCCCGCCTCCCATTGGGCGGCGGTGAGCGGGGCAAAGGTCCCCAGGTGCACATGCAGCGTGACGCGCGCGATGCGGATGCCCGAGCTCTCCAGTTCCCGGAGGAGCGCGTCGGTGAAGTGCAACGACGCCGTGGGCGCAGCCACCGACCCTTCTTCCCGTGCGAAGACCGTCTGGTACTCGTGTCGTAGCGCGTCCCGCGACAGCGGTGAATGCTTGATGTAAGGCGGCAGTGGCATCGTGCCGTGGAGGTCCAGAACGACGGGCAATTCCGCAAGCGGGAACGACGGCTCTAGAAGCCAAAATCGCTCTTCCTGCGCGCGCACCGTGAAGCCCAATGGGCCTGCCAGGGAGAGAAATTCGCCAATCCGGAGCCGGCGATTGGCCATCACACGCACGTATCCCTCGCCAGTGCCGAGTGCAAGCGCAGAGACGCGACCGGCGGTAGCGCGCGCGAGTTCCATCTTGGCAGGGACCACCTTGGTCTCATTGAGCACAAGCACGCTGCGCGGCGGCAGATGCGCGCCGATATCCCGGAACGTCGTCCATGTCGTCTCGCCCGTCTTGCGCTTGCGCACCACCAGGCGCGCGGCGTCGCGCGGGACGGCAGGCTCCTGTGCAATAAGACGGTCCGGAACGGCGACGTCGTAGAGCCGGAGGATGTTGTCGAAGGCATCGGACATCGGCGCGGATTGTAGCGGAAATCCGCAAGATCCGGGCGGACGCCCCGTCAGGAACACACGATCCCCTTCCCCACACAGCACCACATCCGAACACACGACGGCACGGGCACTTCTCGATACTCGCCATTTATGCTATCTCAAACGATATTTGACAGTATGACATCTTTGTAGTTTTAGGGTATAATACAGGCAAATGCACATCCATATCGATTCGAGGAACATTCGTCTGTGGTGCCATAGGCACGCGACGCCGCTCGCGGCCTCGATGTGCGGGCTGCTCCTGTCGGTGCTCACCGCTTCGTCGTCGAGCCTGCAACTAGACGGCTATCTACGCGTGAACCTCCCCGGCTCCAACGGTCGCCTCATGGTAACCGATCAGCGTCCCGTACAGCGCGGCGCCGCGTCGTCGTCCACCCGTTCGGTCCGGGCACGGCGCATCGTGCGCCGTGCCGCAAGCGCCGCTGTGGTGCGCATTTCCCTCTCTTCCCATCGTTCGTCCGCCGCGTCTTCGCACGCACGCAGTATCACGATGTTGCGCTCGGGACCCCAGCTTGCCGCTGCTCCGGTGCACACGCCGGCCCCCGATCACGCAGGCACCACTCCCCGCCACGCCGGCCCACCGTCCGATTCCGCGTTCCCCGCCTTCACACGCACGGCGCAGCCCGTCGCCAATGTACCCGCGTGGGGCGACATGACCACACCCACCGAGTGGAACCGCTCCTACGCGGAGATGGGCCCATCGGACTTCGTGTCAGTGCCGGACTATGACCTTTCGCGCCTCACGGTGCCGCTCCAAGAGCTCATCAATCCCCGCAACAACTCCGAAATCACCCGCAAACTCTACTACTCCACACGTTGGTTCGGCGCGTACGACATCGACGCCGGCGAGTTCACTGGCAACCACCCGGGCGTGGATCTCAAGGTCGCGCTCGGCACGCCTGTGCGCGCAATCGCCGGCGGCCGCGTGGTATCCGTGACGCAGAACGACCGCCTGGGCCTGTACGCCGTTATTGAGCACCGCCACCCCACGGACGGCGCCTTCTACTCCGTGTACGCCCACCTCGGCTCCGCGTCGGTGGGCTCTGGGGACGCTGTGGAGCCGGGCCAGACCATCGGCGCCGTAGGGATGACCGGCAACACCAGCGGCCCGCACCTGCACCTGCAGGTGGACCGCGGCGAGCCTGGCGAAGCCCATCTGCCCTACACGCCCGCCTCCATGCCTTCCCGTGACGAGGCTACCCGCCGCGCCGTGAACCCCGTGAACTTTATCGGGCGCTATGCCAACGGAGAATAAGCACCAAACCACGGTATTTGAGAGTTGATGCTTGGGATGTGCTGCTTCTCCCCACAGAGGTTTTTGCCTACAAAAAACAGCTCCCGGAGGAGCTGTTTTGAGAAACCTGGGGAGCGTCACTTCACCGCGACGTCGGTCTGCGGGGCGAGGGTGAACCCAGCCGGGAAGACGGGCTTGATCGCATCGGGATCGAACTTGAAGTACACGCTGTAGTCGGGGTAGTACCACGTGCCTGTGGCTCCCTCGTGGTAGAAGGCGCAGTCGCGGGGCGTGCCCTTCTTGTCGACGTCCGTGTTACCGCGGATGTCCTGCTTGGTCAGAACGCGATCGCCGTATGCGGCCTCGAAGCAAGCGTTAAACGTGAAGTTGGCGGAGACCGGGTAGCCGTTGCCGTCGACTGGGACGATCTTGTCGGAGGCGCTCGCTACGCCCTTGGACGGGAGAAGGCCCGTGGAGATGCGATTGCAGAGCCGAGCGTCCTTGAGCTTCGCGTAGATGAAGTCGATGTCGCGGCCCATTGGGAGGGCCATGGTACCGGCGATCTGGCGGACCAGGGTGTTGGACGCCGTGGCCGGGAGGGCGCGCTGCATGCTGCAGATGTAGCGGATCTCGTTGGTGCTGAGGGGAACTTCAGAGCCACCACCGAAGCCGGCGGGCGGCGTGGTGCCTCCGAGGTTGTACTTCTTGCCGATCTTGTAGGCGGCGGAAGTGTAGTCGTTGGTACGGTGACCGCGGAAGGCGCCGTTTTCGTTATCGTCGCCCGAGGCGCCGAGAAGGCCCTGGATGATGGCGGTCTCTCCGGGGCCGGAGGAGACGCTGGAGCTGGAAGAACCCTCGCCCCCGGAGGAGCTGGAGGAACCGGCCGACGAGCTACCACCGGAGGAACTCACGCTGGAGCTGGAGGACGAGCCACCCGCGCAGTTTGCGGAGACAGAGGCAACCTCGGGGCCGGAAAGGGCGCGGCCGTAGACGCGGACATCATCGATGGAGCCCTGGAAGTTGGGCTGGAGCTGGTACTTGCCAAGGAGCATGTCCGTCGTGAGGGCCATGTCGCCGACTGTGACGGCGTTGGTGCCTACGAGGACGCCGTCCACGTACATCTCAATGGTGAGCTGGGAACCCGAGCGGCGGTAGACGCCGGCAAGGTGGTGCCACTGGCCGTCCACGACGTTGGCGGCGAAGCTCGTGTCATTGACGCCCTGATCGCCGTAGCCGAAGAAATTCACGCGGCCCGTGGAGTAGAAGTACAGACCCCATCCGCGGTAGCCCGCACCGGTGGAGCCGAAGTGGCCGAGAACCGAGCGGTCTCCGGCAGTGGTCTTTGCGTAGGCGGAGACGGTGAATTCGGAGGTGCCGAAGCCAAAGTCCGTGCCCGTGGCGCGGACGACGTCATCGGTGCCGTCCAGGGAGAGAGCGGAAACGTTACTGGACACCGCAGGGGCGCCTGGAGCGGTCCATGTGGCGCCGTTATCCAGGGTGCCCGTGTGACCGTTGCCCGTGGAGTCGGACGCGGATGTTCCCGTGTTCTCATCGGCACGCCAGTGGGCAATGAGACCCGTGGGCACGCAGGAGGTCACCGCTGCCGAGCTGGACGAGCCAGCAGACGAGGAGACGCTGGACGTGGAGCTGGATGAGGAAGACGTGCTGGACGAGCTGCTGGAGGGGCAGGTGCCGATGAAGTCCCCGTGGAGAACGTGTTCATCGACGTCGCCGGGCACGACATGGAGCGTCTGGTTCGTGGCGATGTGGCAGACGGCGACCGTAAGGCCAGAACTCACCGAGGACGAGCTGCTGGACGTCTCGCTAGAGCTGGAGGACGCGACACTCGACACGGAGGACGAGGAGGATGCGACCGAGGACGTCACGGAGGAAGCGCTGCTAGCAGCGGAACTCGTGACCGAGGAGCTGGAGGAAACCGAGCTCGACGAGGAGCTCACATCGCAGGCGCCGAGCTCATCGCCGTGGACGAGGTGGCCGGCGAGGGCAGAGGCCGGGACGCTGAGCGTCTGACGGCTGGGGCCGGAGGGGTCGTGACAGATGGTGACGTCGGTGAGCGAACTCGACACGGACGACGAGGACGTCGCAACACTGGAGCTGGAGGAGGATGTGGCGACCGAAGAGCTGGAGGATGCGACCGAGGACGTCGCGGAGGAAGCGCTGCTGGCAGCGGAACTCGTGACCGAGGAGCTGGAGGAGGACGAGCCACCCGTGGTGTCGCAGCTGATCAACGTGTTGGAGCCGGAGCCGGGCGTGCAGGTGTCGTTGCCCGTTCCGCCGTTGATGGTGTCGTTGCCGGTGCCAGTGGTGATGATATCGACACCCGTGCCACCAAAGACGGTGTTATTGCCGTCGCCAGCGTTGATGATGTCGTCGCCGGTGCCGCCGTCGATCCAATCGTTGCCACCGAGGGTCGTGACCGTGTCTTCGCCGGTGCCGGCGCAGATCGTGTCGTTGCCGCCGAGGCCGTTGATGGTGTCGTCGCCGTTTCCAGCGTCGATCACATCACTCCCTGCGGTGCCGTTGATCGTATTATTGTTGTTGTCACCGAAGATGGTGACCGCGAGGCCGTTACACGTAACGGGCGCTGCGAGCACGGTGGTCGTGCTGAACGAAAGAGTTCCCACGGACGATGCGAGCATCGCGGTCAGCGAGAGGCGCGCGGCGACAGTGCGGAGGTGCAGAAAACGGCGCATGCGGGATATTGGAAGAATTACAGGATGAATTACGTAAAAGCCTACTAATTCCTATTGCACTTAAGCAAGCGTAATTTGCAAGTCCGCCTTCGGAAAAAGTGATTATTTGTCAAGTATCTGAGGTAATCACCTACTACAGTCGCTTCATGAGCTTGGCCGACCGGTACATCCACACGGCAGCGTCGGCACGGGTCACTTCGCCCTCGGCCTGGAACGAGGTCTCGAGGATGATGCCGAGTTCCACAGCCTTGCGGATGTAAGGGGTGTACCAGGCGCTATCGGAGACGCCTATGGGCAGTGCCGCGCGCGAATCCAGCGGCTGGCCAAGCGACGAGACGATCACCTTGATGGCCTCCGAACGCTTCATGGTCCGCTCGGGATGAAAACGCCCGTTGGCGTAGCCGTTCACCCAGCCGAGACTCTTGGCCGTGCAGACGACGGGGCTGAACCACTCAGATCGCACGTCTGGGAAGCACTCGCCGATCTGGCGGAGCTGGTTGGGGTGCACGCCACGCAAGAGCATCTGCAGGAACTCCGCCCGGTTCACCACGTTCTTGGGGCGGAAGGTGCCGTCGGGGTAGCCCGTGATGATCTGACGCGACGCGAGCGCCGTAATAGCGGTGTAGCCGTACTTGCCAGCATCGACGTCGGGGAACGTGACGAGCGGCAGCGACGAGACAGACGAGGAGGATTGGACGGAGGACACGTTCGTACCGAACGCGGAAGCCGCGGACGAAGACGACACCGACGCAGCGGACGAGGAAGAGCGCGACCATGCGGGACCGGCGAGGCCGCGCGCCACGATATCCGCGCGGATCTTCATCTCTTCATCACGCTGCGGGATGCTGCAGACCAGTCCTTCCTTGTTACGCGAATCATCCATACACGTAAACGAGCCCGAGAACTGCGGGAAACGGCCAATCTCGTCACACGAGTAGCCATCGCCCACCACCACGTCGAATTCCTGCAGATACAGCGGGCGGCAGCGCACGACGGCAAGGTCTTCGATGCGCTTCTTCATCTCCGGTGTGCGGTCGTTGACGTCGTACTCCTCGTAGAGTTTTCGGGTGTCCTGGATCGTCACGAGACCAAGGCGGCGGCTGATCTCCGCCACGCCGCTGTAGGCCTTCTGGCGCGTGTCCAGGCACTGCCGGGGCCCTTTGACGTAGCCCACACAGAAGAACGTACGGCAGTTATAGCCGAGCTCGAGGAGCTGTCCCCCAAGCATCACGTAGAACGCATGACAACCGATCGGGTCGAACTGACGGCGAACGCGTGCCTGGTCCTCCGTGAGGGACGCGATCTCGCGGAAGTACACGATGGATGCCGAGGGATGCCCAAGTGAGGCGAGGATTTTGTCATCGAAGTCGTGGAGGCGAAACTGCGCGGCAAAATAGGGCTCTGCGGCCTTGGCAGGGGCGAGCGATGCGACAAACGTGAGCGAGAGGACGGCGAGGAGGAGAGGGCGGAGACGCATGGAGTTGGAAGTGGATTCGCACGCTACCGACCGGCCTCCGGCGCTGTCAAGAATGCGTCTCATTCCTCGTGGATGCCACCGAAATGTTGCACCCAATACCCGTCGGCAAACCCGACGCCGGTCTCTGTGAACGCGGGGTGCACGATGTTCTTGCGGTGTGACGGCGATGCCAGCCAGTCGGTAACTACCTGCGCAGCGGAGCGCTGGCCCCGAGCGAGATTTTCACCCGTGGCATAGGTCCACTTGCACGAACACTCCACGTCCAAGTACCCGGTGGCACGGATGCGGTCGAGTGAAGAGCGGCCGTCCGGATCGCGGTGCCCAAAGAAGTCTCGAGAAGCCATATCCTGCGCATAGGCTTGCGCCGAACCTTCTAGGGTCGCGCTGCGGGTGACGGGCGTGAGGCCCTCTACAGTGCGCGCCACGTTGACCAAGTGGATGACCTCGTCGCGCATGTCGTCGATGGCCGTGCGCGGTGACGGTGCGGGCGAAGAAGAGCGCGAGATACGCGACGCGACGGAAGAGGACGACACGGATACCGTAGCCAACGATGATAAGGAAGAGTGTGACGATACGGCGTCCATGCGGTTGATCGTGCCCTTCCGCTCGAGTAACGAGGAGATGGACGACGAGGAGGACACGCGGACCACGGTGCGCGCGGCAGCAGAGCTACGCGCGGCGCGAATGGCACGGCGAGCACGCACGAATACCATGCGGGAGCTTGGCGGGAGGTGGCGACGCACAGTGAGCGGCAGTTCGCGCGGGAGCACCGCATGCACGGATGGCGCGGACGCACAGGAGAAGACGGCGATGCAAGCTGCGACGGCAGTGAGAATGATGATGCGGCCCATGGTGCGGATCGATGACACGCTGGAGGAGAGAATCGTACCCACCGGCGCGGCGGGGTCAAAAAAGAGAGCCTGTTTCTGAAAGACCCGCTGGTTATTCCTTCTCCCGCAGTTCCGCGCTCACCACAAGGCGCTCACTGTACTGGCGTCGCTCGGCGATCCACGCACCATCGCAAGTGATGAGCCGCAGCATCCTCCCCGTGCCGCCCCCGAAAATCTCACGCATCGGCGCAGAGCGTGCGTCGTACACGTCGGATCGCGTTACGATAAACCGCAGCACAGAGCCACTATCGCTGTCTACGAGGATCTCGTCGCCGGGACGCGCCTGGTCCAGGTGCTCGAAAACTGCGGGACCGAACAGCGTGTCCAAGTGTCCCGCCATGACCGCGTTCCCCTTCTCACCGGGTCGGAATCCCGGACGGTACCAGCCCACCTCCCACGCGCCCGAGGGGATGCCCATGTTGCCCTGCGGCGTGAGGCCCACCTCCTGCACGGGCACGTCGATGTGAAGACTGGGGATCCGTAGCTTCTTGGGCAGAGACGGACGCATGACGGCTCCGGTCTGCGCGGCCGGCGCCGGGAGTGGGAGCGTCGCCGGCTCGAAGACATCGGGCAGAAAGAGCGCTGTGAGCACAAGAGCGGTGGCAATGCCCGAGAGCATTGCCGCCGCGCCGCCGCGCCAAGACGAGTGCATACGGATGCTAGAGAGTACGACGCCGTGAGAGGGATGCGGCGAGACCACCGGCGAGGAAGCCCAGAATCAACACGGCCTCACGGAGCGGAAAGGCGCGGCCCGCTGCGGGCATGCCGCCCGGGATGACGGGATCGCCCTCGACGGCGGGGGGCTCCAGCGTGCCCCCGAATGACGGAGGAGGTACTCCGGACGGAGCCGAGGAGGGATTCCCCGAACCAGCGCCCTGTGAAGGCGGAACGACGGAGGCCCCCCCACCGTTCGAAGGTCCGCCAGAACCGCCGCCCCCACCGCCCCCACCGCCACCGCCACCGCCCCCACCGCCACCTCCCCCGCCACCGCCACCGCCGCCCCCGCCGCCGGTGTCGGTCTCCCCCGCCACGCTGGTAGAGGATGAGGACCCTGCACCAATACCGCTGCTAGACGATCCGGTACTGGTTCCAGCACCCGAAGAACTGGAGCCAGTGCTACCGCCACCGGACGAGTTGCCGCCACCACCGCCGCCCGAGGAGTTCCCACCGCTGCCACCGCCACCGGACGAGTTGCTGCCGCCACCGCCAGAAGAGTTGCCACCTCCACCGCCGCCCGAGGAGTTCCCACCGCTACCCCCACCGGACGAGTTGCCGCCACCGCCGGAATTGCCATTTTGGCTCACGCTCGTGTTATTGCCGGACTGCGCGAGCGCGATGCAATGCACGGTGGTCTGCGCGTCCGCGTCCACGGTGGCGCCCTGGTTGGCGGGCTGATCCGCGTCCTGGTTAATGCCCACGGTATTGATCGCGTCCACGTCGATGATGCAGTCCACGACCGTATTGGCGACAGTATTCACGTTCGCAACTTGGTTCACCTGGTCACCCGTCGCGTTCTGCGAGACGCCCGTGTTGTTGACCGCGATACCGATGACCAGCGCGTTGACGTCCGTGTCGGCGTCGGCATCCACATCCACATGCTGGTTGCTGCCCGCGGCCGCATTCTGTGCTACACCGATGTTGTTACCGGAGTCGGCGATGATGCCGATAATCGCAGTGGTGTCAGCTGTGTTGCCGACGTTCGCGGTCTGGTTTGCTTGGACACCGCTTGCGTCCTGCGAGACGCCCGTGTTGTTGACCGCGATGCCGATAACTGAGCCATCCACGTCCGTGGCGCTTTCCGCATCCACTTGCGCATCTTGGTTGGTCCCCGTTCCCCCCTCCTGGTCCACGTCGATAAGGTTGTGCGAGTCGACGTCGATGTCGCTGATCACGGTAGCGGCGGCGTCGTCTTGTACGGTGGCATCCTGGTTCGCCTGATTTCCGGACGCATCCTGATGTACCTCGGTATCGTTGACCGCGATGCCGATCACGTCGCTCACCACAGTGGTGGAACTGCCGGCGTTGACGTCCGCCTGCTGGTTAGACCCGTCGCCACTGTCCTGGTCTACGTCGAGATCGTTTCCTGATGAGGCATCGATTGTGCTGTGAATGTCGGTGGTCGCCGAACCAGATACATCGGCATTCTGATTGGCTTGCCCAGCGCCGGAATTCTGGTTGATGGTAATGGTATTAGAGGCCCCGCCCGTGATAGTGGAGTTCACGGTGGTGTTGGCCGATCCGTTGACAGTTGCGGACTGATTATCCGCAAGCGCGATAGAATGCAGCGAAAGCGCGAACGGCATCGCCGCAATGGTAAGGGCGCAAAACGAGCTAATTGAGCGGAGAGGTTTCATGGGGACGACAGGGAACAAAAACGTGGAGGCAGACAACATGTGGGACGCTTCCTGGCGAAAAACATTTCGCAGAGCGTGTTGACGGAAAGCCGAGCCGGAAGCGGCATAACCGGGCGCGAACCCGGAAAACCCGGCAGACATTTCCACTCTCTCCGTGGTTTTGGTTCCATGAGAAAAATCTCTCAGCCCAGGGAGAGCTGAACGTTGTTGGAGCTGTTCGACGTGCTTGTGATCTTCACGATTGTAGTGACGGAACTGCGAACGTCCGTGCTCACACGGGATTGGTCACAGAGGCATCGATCGTGCTCGTGGTTCGGGAGCTGTTGCTGCACCTCTGGCTGATGACAACCCGGGCGAGTCTTGGCGTGAGAATACGTATCGAAGCTCCACACCGGAACGTGAACGCACTGGGCTACTGAAAGGTGAGTGACACCACGAGCGGGAACGAACCCCACACGGCTGATGCATACTCATCCCTCAATCTCTGTACGGATGTGTTTGCACATGTCGCATCGCCTGCGGAACTTTTTCAAAACGGCCGGACCACGGATGGTCCAGCCGCCTGGGGCGCGATACTCCGATTGCTTAGCGGGCCGGAGTCGGCGTGGGTGTCGGAGCTGGTGCGGCGGGCACTGAGGAGACGGCGGCCTTGGCGGGCGTGGATGACGCCGGCTTGGCCGGGACATCGTCCGGGCGACCGGGCAGCGTGAGGCCGTAGTTGAGGAGACACTTCTGCAGGAACGAATCGTAGTCTGAGCGAAGGTACATGTTCTTGGCGATAAGCTCCTCATAGGCTTTGCCCTTGTCAGTTCCCTTCGCAATCTGCGCCTTGGACTTCAGCAAGACGCGGGCATCCGATGAGGACGAACGCGCGCAAGCGCGATACAGGCGAACAGGACGGATCTCGTACCAGTAGAACAGGAACACGGCCACCGCCGCGAGGGAGATCACCCATTTGTACTTTTTGGCGGTGCGCAGGAGGTCCATGGCTGAGGGGAAAGGGATGAGTACCAAGCGCGCGAGCGTATCGTCGGATCCGCCTGCTGTCAAACCACTACCGGCGCTCGCGCCTTACGAAAAGAAGGGGCCGAAGCCCCTTCTTTTCGTTTTGCGACGCGGTGGATCAGTTCTTGGTCTGAGTGATCACCGTGTTGCTCGTGGAACCACCCGTGATGGTGAAGTTCGAGACGGTGAAGGAACCGCCCGTCACGTTCGCAGCCTGGTTGGCGACACCGCCAGCCGTCTGGTCGACAGCCGTCGTCGTGTCGGCCGTCGTGTTCTGGCTACCACCCATCGTGGTGCTCGCGGCCGTCGTGCCATCAGCAGTCTGATTGGCTCCGCCGGGGCCATCGGCATCCTGGACGACCTCGTTGGTCGCTTCGGAGGTGCCGTTAACCTCCTGGTTGGAGATGGCAATGGCGCCCTGGTCGACCGTGGCGCCCTGACCACAGACCGCGCTGTTGCAGTCCTGGTTCAGAGTGACGTTGCTGCCGGCCTCGTTGTTCTGGCCGGCGGCAAGGGTCGTGTTGGACTCCGCATCCATGTCCGCATCCTGGTTGGCACCGCCCGTACCGTCAGCCAACTGCTCGACGGAGCTGTCGGCCTCGGACTCGGCGTTCACCTCCTGGTTCGCGGCAGCGACCGCGCCGGAAGTGATGAAGGCACCCTGGGCGCAAACCGAACCCGTGCAACCCTGGTCCACCGTCACGTTGTCGAAGGCGAGGTTGTTCTGGGCCGCGGCCGCAGTGGCCTCGGAATCGGTCGTGCCCGTGGCGTTCTGGTTGGCGCCACCGTCACCGTCCGCATCCTGGACGATGTCCGTGTTGGCGTCGCTGTCCGCACTGACGTCCTGGTCGGCGGCAGCAACGGCAGCGGTGTCGGAGATTACAGCCTGGGCGCAGACGAGCGCGTTGCACTCCTCTTCGATGACCACGTTGTTCTCGGCGACGTTGTTCTGTTCGCCCAGAGCCGCGGCTCCAGAGGTCGTCGTGGCGTCCATGTCCTGGTTGGCACCGCCGTTTCCGTCAGCCGTCTGGGTGCCGGTCGTTTCGGCATCGGACGTGGCTTCCACGTCCTGCTCGGCCGTGGCCGCAGCGATGGCGCTGAGGTCAACGAGCTGAGCGCACACGAGACCGGCGCAGACCTTCGTCACGCCGATGGTGTTCGTGGCACCGTTGTTCTGGGAGCCCAGGGCAGCGCTCTCAGCGAGCGTGCCCGTCGTGGCACCCTGGTTGGAACCGCCGTCGCCATCGGAAGCCTGCGAGAGGTCCGTGGTGGCATCGGCGTCAGCGTCGATGTCCTGGTCCGCATCGGAAGCGGCAATGACATCGATCGTGGAAGCGTCGGCGCAGACGGGACCGTCGCACGTCGTGTCGATGTCGACGACGTTCGCGGCACCCGCGTTCTGCTCGCCCACCACCAAGTCGGTGGCGGCCGTCTCGGCCTCGGCGGACTGGTTGGCCATCTCGCCATCGTTGTCCTGCCCGATCGAGTTCTCGGCCGTGGCGGAGCCATCAAGCTCCTGCTCGGCGTTGGCCTCAGCATCCATGTCGGCGTCGACAAGGGTGTTGCTGGAACCGTTGCCTGCATCCGTGGTAACCGCAAGCGCGTTGCCGGCGGTAACCGTCTGGGAACCCAGTACGACATCCTGAGCAACCGCAGCGGAGGCAGCGTCCTGGTTGGCGTCCTCGCCGTCGTTCTCCTGAGTGACGGTGCTGATCGCCTCGGCCTCACCGGTCATGTCCGTGTCGCCGTTGGCGACTGCGTCCATCTCGGTGTCGACCGCAACGTTGGCGTTGCCGTCACCGGCATCCATGTCGATCGCAGCGGCGTTGCCGGAGAAGACCACCTGGGTACCGAGGACTCCGTCCACCGCGACGGCGGCGGACTCGGCGTCCTGGTTGGCGTCCTCGCCGTCATTGGTCTGCTCGATCGTGCTCTCGGCCGTGGCGGGACCCTCGAGCGACATCGTCGCGTCGGTGTCCGCGTCCAGGGAAAGATCGACGTTGCCATTGAAGTTGCCGTCATCGTTCTCGACAGAGACGTCCGCGGTGTTCACACCGAAGGCCGTCTGCGCGCCGAAGACCGAGTCCTGCGCCACAGCGGCGGAGGCAGCAGCCTGGTTGGCGTTCATGCCGTCGTTGTCCTGCGAGACCTCGCTGACGGAGGCCGACTCGCCGGTGACGTCCATGTCCGCATCCACATCCGCCTCAAGATCGGCGTCGACATCCGCGTTGGCGGAGCCGTCGTCGTTCTCGATGGCCATGGCGACACCGTTGGTGCCGATGACCGTCTGGATGCCACCAGCCGCATCGAGGGCGACCGCGGCGGACTCAGCGCCCTGGTTGGCGTTGATACCGTCGTTCTCCTGGGACACCTCGTTGGAGGAATCCGCAGAGCTCTCGACAGAGAGTTCGCCGTCCATGTCCATCTCGAGGTCGGCGTCGAGAGCTCCATTGAAGGAACCGTCGTCGTTCTCGATGGACATCTCGGCCGCGTTCACGCCGAGCATGGTCTGAGCACCCAGGGCCTGGGAGCCCGCGAGGGACTCGACAGAGGCGCCCTGGTTCGCGTTGGTGCCGTCGTTCTCCTGGGACACTCCGTTGCCGGAAGTGGCCTCGGCGGAGACGTCCGCTTCACCATCCATGTCGTTGTTCATGTCGACGTCCTGCTCCGCATTGAGCGATCCGTCGTCATTCACCATGGAGGCTCCGGCGGCGTTGATGCCGACGAGCGTCTGGCCCGCGAGCACACCGCTCACCGCGGCGGAACCGGCCTCGACACCCTGGTTGGCGTTGGTGCCGTCGTTCTCCTGGGACACACCCTGACCGGAGACCGCACTGCCCGACGCATCGAGCTCGCCGTCCACGTCGGAGTCGAGATCCCCGTTGAAGTCCATGTTGGCGGAGCCATCATCGTTCTCCATCACGGAGGTGACGATGTTGGTGCCCGTCACACCCTGGAGGGCGAGGACCTGGTCCTCAGCGGAGGACTCCGTGTCGATCTCCTGGTTGGCGTTGGTGCCGTCGTTCTCCTGACCGAGGAGGACGAGGGAGGCAGCCGTACCCGCGACATCGGCATCACCGCTCGCGTCGGACTCGGCGTCGGCGGTGAAGTCCATGTTGGCCGGGCCGTCGTCGTTCGTCATGGTGTTCGACGCGGTGTTGGCCGCCGCGACGCTCTGCACACCCGCGACCGTGTCGGAGGCGCCGGAGACGTTGGACAGCTGCTGGTTGGCGTTGGTGCCGTCGTTGCTCTGACCCGCGAGGACAATCGACAGGGCCGGACCGGTCACGGTCAGGTCACCCTCGACATCGGCCTCGAGCGTGGCATCGGCCATCTGGTTGGCGGGGCCATCGGCCTCCATCTCGGAGGTGAAGGCGTTGACGCCGGCAATACCCTGCACACCGGACGTGGCGTCCACAGCGAACGCCGCGTTGTCGATCTCCTGGTTGGCGCTGGTGCCGTCATTCTCCTGACCGAGGACATTGAAGGCGAGGGCGTCGCCGGTCACCTCGGAGTCCGCATCGGCCTCAACGGAGAGGTCCGCGACGAGATCCTGGTTGGCCGTGCCATCCACATCCATGGACGAATCCACGATGTTGGCGACAAGGGCGGCCTGGACCGCAGCGACCTGGTCCGCAGCGACCGACTCGTTGGCGATCTGTTGGTTGGCAGCCGTGCCGTTGTTGGACTGGCCAATGAGGTTGACGTCCGCGGCAGCGCTCTCGGCCGTCTGATCGGCGTTGAGCTCGGAGTCCGCGTTGACCTCAGCCGCCTGGTTGGCGGTGCCGTCGCCCTCCTGTTCGAGGACGATCTCGGTCAGACCGAGGAGTTCCTGACCGGCGAAGATAACGGAGAGGGCAGCGGAGCCGTTGTCAACCTCCTGGTTGCCCGCGCCGTTGGTCGACTGGCCGATGACGTTCAAGCCAGCGGCCGAGCCGGTGACATCCTGGGTGCCATCGATGACACCCGTGACGTCCGCGACCGCGTCCTGGTTGCACGTATCACCGCAGTCCTGGGTCACCGCGACGTCGATCCCGTTCAGGATCTCCTGAGCGGCGACGACAACGTCGAGCACCCCGGTGTCGTTGGCGACAGCCTGGTTGCCCGTGCCGCCGATGTCCTGCGTGAGCACGACGATCCCCAGCGCGTCGCTGGCGACAGTCTGCTCGACGTCGGACACGCCCTCAGCCACCACGTCGGCGAGCTGGTTGGACTGGTCGGCATCGGTCGTCTGATCCACGTCGATGTCGGTCGTGGTCTCGACACCAAGGATGGAGCCGACAAGGCCGGCGACTTCCGCCTCGGAATCAATGGCCTGGTTGCCCACGCCACCGATCTCCTGATCGACGGTCGTCGTGCCCTCGGCAGACGCACCCACTTCCAGTGCGACATCCGAGAGCGTGTCGGCCTCGACCATGCCATCCTGGTTGGACTGGATGGCGCCCGTGTCGTCCTGCGTGCCGACGACGGTGTTATCCGTCACGACGTTGCCGGAGACGTCGGAAGCGAGCAGGGCGCTCGTATCCGCATCCGCGAGCTGGTTGCCCACTCCGGGAACCATCTGATTGATAAGCGTGTCGTCCGTGCTGCCCGTGGTTACGGAAGCACCGATAATCGTGTTAGCCGTGGAAAGGAAATTGAACGCGGCGTTCGAGGCGAACGCGCGCGCACCGCTAAGCCAAAGCACCATGGTGGCAATGACTGCAGCGGAGATCGTCGCCCGGGAGGGGAGCGACAATCCCGGTCTCTTTCTCTGAGTCCTGGGCATACGCAATATGGGAAGAAAAATTAAGTGATCTATAGACGCCATCGCGTTCGGTGGCATTACACATCCGAGGTTGCACCTACCGAGTGGATGTACTGGGATGTACGAACATTTTTTTTATTCGCATCTGAGTACATTCTGTGTTCATTTTTTTGCCGTCTCTCTGAGCAAAAACTTCTATGTATTATTCTTGTGTTCAATGACTACCATGTTCTTTTTTCGCTTGCGTGCCTGGGTGCGAACTCCGAGTTTCCGCATCAGCTCACGGACAATACGGTGAATCTTGACGGAAACAGTGTTCGGTGCGATGCCAGTAGCTTTGGCGATGTCGGTCGTGCGAAGTCCCTCCACATACCGCATGGTCAGCAGGTCATATTCTTTGGAATCTGTCAGGTGCAGCATGGTTTTCCACATGTCCACGTTGCGACGCAGCTCGTCGGTGTCGTCCCGGCCGGGATCGAACCCCATCTCCTGGAGGGCGTCTAAAGACACCTCGTGCTGGCGCTTGCACTTCCGGGCGTAGTCCACGATGAGGTTGTTGAGCACCTTGTAGAGGAAGGTCTTCATGGAATCGACCTGTTTCCCCTGCTGCAAGTACTCCCAAGTACGCACGAAGGCGTCCTGGACGAGCTCACGGGCCACTTCGGGGTCCGAGACGTGCTGCCGGCAATGCCAGAACAATCCTGACGCGCTCTTCTCATAGACCGCGATGAACTGCTCGACAGATGAAGGGGAGGGCGTGACCACAAAAAAGGGGCTCATCGTACCAAGCGTGCCGCGTTTGCCCATGGTCACGCGCACGACTGTCTACAGCCCGAATCTGTGTGGGCCTTTGGCTCGACTCCCTCAGCAGAAGTCCTGATTAGACCCTTGCGAAAACAGTACTACGGCTCGCCAGAACAGAGAATGGTGCAAGACATTCCCCTGTCATGCATATCGGAAACGCACCAGATTTCTCTGGCTGCGGATCCGCAACCTGCGCATCATGTCCGCCTCCCCTCCCCCCCCCGCTCCCATGCGACGACGAGGAACATTCCTGGCAGTTGGTATCGGCCTACTGCTCCTGCTCTGCTTCTCCATGCTGTCGCCCGTCTTGGCTGGCAGCTTGCCCGTGCTCACGCTGCCCGCCGGGGCAACGGCGATCCCGGGGCAATACATCGTCCTCCTCAAGGAAGATGCCACTGTCTCCGTAAGGGACCTACTGGCACAGCAACACCTGCCTGCTCTACACACGTTCGAGCGCGTGAAGGGCTTCACGGCGATCCTGGACGCATCTGCGTTAGACCGTCTGCGCAAGAACGCCCACGTAGCGCTGGTAGAGCAGGATCAGATGGTATGGGCCTTCCGCACCCCGGCCCAGACGACGCCCACAGGTGTGGATCGAGCGGAGGCGGACCTCAGCGCTACGGCCCAAATCGACAAGATCGATCGTCGCGTGGACGCAGACATCGCCATTGTCGACACGGGCGTGGACGCGCGGCATCCCGATCTCAACGTGGTTTCCTCCGTAAACTTCTCGTCGGACCTCTCGTCCAGCGACCGCAACGGCCACGGTTCGCACGTCGCCGGAACCGCGGCCGCCTTGGATAACGGCATCGGCGCCGTGGGCGTGGCCCCGGGCGCGCGCATCTGGTCCGTGAAGGTGCTGGACCGGCGCGGCAGCGGCTCCATGAGCGCCATCATCAGAGGTGTGGACTACATCACGTCTAAGGCCTCGCAGATCGAAGTGGCCAACATGAGCCTGGGCTGCAACTGCGCCAGCGCCGCATTGGACGCCGCCATCAGCCGCTCCGTGGCGGCAGGTGTCGTGTACGCGGTAGCCGCGGGCAATGACGGCAGGGACGCCACCACCTACTCCCCCGCCAACCACCCTCAGGTCATCACGGTCTCGGCCGTGGCGGACTTCAACGGCTTGCCGGGCGGCGGTGCCACGTCCACGTGCTACGCCGACAAGGACGATACCTTTGCCAACTTCAGTAACTTCGGCGGCCCCGTGGACATCGCGGCGCCGGGAGTCTGCATCTTCTCCACCTGGCAAAGCGGTGACTACGCCACCATTAGCGGCACAAGCATGGCCTCGCCACACGTGGCCGGTGCCGTGGCGCTGTATCTGTCATCGCGCTCCAAGCCCGTGGACGCCGCAGGCGTGGCTGACGTGCGCGACGCGCTGGTGCTGGCCGGCACCTCTCAATCCGCCGCGGACGGCTTTACGGAGGATCGCGACCTGTTCAGCGAACCGCTCCTCAATGTGTCGGGCCTGTAAGGCTCCCCTTTCCCGTACCGACGAAACACTGTTCTCCACCCGGAGGACAGTGTCGCACGGTCTGGATACGAAGCATGCGTCTCTGCCGGAACGGCAGGTGACAACCCTGCAGCGATTCTCGTACACAATAAGGAGCCGTATTCTCTACGGACACCTTCCCTGCTGTTTAGCGGACGAGGATGCGGAGTCTCTGATGTTCCCGGTGCCAAGCTCTCCGTCTTCCACGATCTGGATCCTCACCGAAGCAGCCCCGGCATAGCCGGGGCTGCGTGTGTGGGGCCGATGCCTTCAGTGCTTTACGCGCACTCGGGGAGGGCCACTGGGGACAGTGTCTCGCAGGTCGAGTTAGCCGTCTCGCCGCGGTTGCACGTGTCTGTACCGGTGCCGCCTCTGAGCGAGTCGCTACCGGCATCGCCATCGAGCTTGTCGGCGCCGCCCTCGCCATCCATCTGATCATTGTCGGTTCCGCCACAGAGGACGTCGTCGTTCGTGCCGCCGTCCACCTGGTCGTTTCCGGCGCGGCCGAACACGGTGTCGTTGCCGGTGCCGGCGTCCATCTGGTCGTTGCCGGTGCCGCCGTCGAGGCGGTCTGCGCCGTTTTCGCCCTTCACGACGTCGTTGCCGCCAAGGGCGCACACGGTGTCCGCGCCGTTTCCGGCCTTGATGACATCCGAGCCGGCTGTGCCGACCATGACGTCATTGCCGGGCGTGCCATTGAGCACACCGGTGAACGTGGCGCCGTTCTGCGGTCCGCCGACGATCTTGTTGAGGGCGTTTACGTAAATGGTGGCCGTCAGGCCGTTACAGACGGGCGTACCTCCCGCGCTGCTGGCAGCCGAGCTCGCCGCGGAGGAAGCCACAGAGGAGGCCACAGAAGACGCCATGGAAGACGTTTGGCTGCTCACGCTGGAGGAGGACGATCCGCCGGGGCATCCGTCGGAGAGGGATGCGATCTCGGAGCCCGAAAGCGGACGGCCGTACACGCGCACGTCATCCAACGCGCCCTTGTACCAGGGCTGCAGGAGGTACTTGCCGAGGAGCAGGTCCGAGGTCGACGTGATGTCGCCCGTGTCGACGGTGCTCGTGCCGATGAGCGCGCCGTCGTAGTAGGTCTGGATAGTGAGGCTGTTGCCGCTGCGCGTGTACACGCCCGCGACGTGATGCCACTGGCCGTTGAGCAGGCCGGGCGCCGGGAACGACGTGTCGTTGATGCCGGCGGCGCCGTACCCGAAGAAGTTCATGCGCTCCGAGGCGTAGTGGTAGAGACCCCAACCCTTCATGGTGTTGCTGAAATTGCCCAGAACCGAACGGTCACCATCCGTACTCTTGGCAAAGGCCGAGACGGTAAAGCTGTCCGTGCCAAAGCGGAAATCTGCGCTGTTGGCCATCCGCACTTGATCGTCGACGCCATCGAAGGAGAGCGCCGAGGGATTGGGGGTGATCACGGGGGTGCCGGCCACATAGGCCGGGCCGTTCTCCTCCACGCCGTCGTTGTCCGCCCCGGCGGAATCGATGGCGGTAACGCCGCCGTTCTCATCGAGCTTCCAGTGTCCAAGCAGGTTTGCCGAGCTCACGGAGCCGCAGGAGACCGCGGAGGACGAAGCGCTGGAGATGCTACTCATGCCCGAGGACATCGAGCTGGTCACGCTGGAAGCACTGGAGGCGGGGGGAGCCGTCAGACGGAAGGCCACCGCGTCGGCCACGATGTTGTTTCCGGTGGCGGAAACCAACTGCACGCGGCCTGCACCCGTGAAGACGTACGAGCCGATCTTCTTCCAGAACGGCTGCGAGACGGCGTCGGACTGCGAGCCACAGGGAGAGCCATCGGAGGACCGAAGTGCTTGGTTCACCGTGAGCGCGCCGACGTTTACCTGGCTGGCACCGGAGTACACCGCGTAGGTGGCGGTGCCGCGGCTGACGTCGCAGATGTAGGAGACGTACACGTCGTACGTGCCGGCGAGCGGTGCCGCAGTGGTCCAGTCGAAGGTTTGACTCCCGAAGGGCCCGGGAACGGACTGGTTGTCGCCGCCCGTGGTGTACGCGAGGATCTCCTCGGCGCCTGCAGAGTGAACGTCGTACGGGGTCCACGATCCCGTGGGCACCGCGGTGCCGGAGGTGTTGAAGTCTGCGGCCATGGCGCCGTCGTCGATGACCACGGTGTGCGTGCCCGCGTACTTACCCGCTACGGTGGAACCAGAGGCGGATTCGCCCGCACCGTTCTCGGCGGTCACCGTATAGTAGTGATCGCTGTTGGCGGCCACGGCGTGCGTGTAGGTGAGCGCGTTGCCCGTGAAGACGGGCGCGAACAAGACGTTATCCGTGGAGTGGTACACGGTGTAGGACGTGGCGCCGGGGACGGCCTTCCAGTCTACCTTCACCTGCGTCGCGTCCTCCTCGGCCCAGAAGGTCGGGGAAGCAGGCACGACGGGGATGGCGCCGGAGCTGAGGGCGAGGTTGTCAAAGACGTAGCCGAAGCCCGCGGTGGCGGGAGCCGTCCCGCCGCCGCTGCGCGCCTGGATCAGCAGAGAATCCACGGTGCGCGTCTGCTGGCTCTCGCAGAAACGGAAATAGTCCTCCCAGCTCGTTCCGGTCTTCTTGAGGACGCCGTCGATATAGATTTTCACGACGTCATTGCGCAGACCATCCACGAAATCCATACTGAATTTGACCGTGTGTGGCACGCTGCGGTCGAGGGTCGCAATATCGCTGAGCGCGAAGGCATCCTCCGCGCCGCAACCGTTTGCGTCACCGACGCTTGCGCCCAAGGGCGCGGCGTCTTGATAGTCGCTAAAAATGACATGGATGCCATCCGCCTGGTCCTCAAACCGAAGGAAGCTCATGCGGGCTCCGTCTCCGCGATCGGGAGACACGGAAACCTGCAATCCGGGCTGTTGGGCACCAGGAACAGCCGACGCGATGGTGAATTCCGCATCAACATGGGGCTGCCGGACGCCGCCTGACAACGCGTCGTTGACGGCGCCGGACTCTCCGGCCTCGTTCACGACCGACTTGGAGAAGATCCAATCACCGAAGGAGCCGCTGGTCACAGCATTGGACACGCGCAACGACTGACACCCAAACGTGAGATACCCGTAGTCGTTTGCCACAACAGCCTGGTCATACGTGACGCCCGTGGCGCTCCATCCGTCCTGGCCGTTGACGGAGCCGAGAGTGAAGCTGTCGAACGTGGAGCCGTTGCAGGGCGGAGCCGCGAACACTGGCACCACGAGCGTGATCGCCACAAGCGCCACGATCGACAACCCCGCGAAGAGGGGGGATTTTTTCATGGGCATAGAGGAGAGAAGGAAGAAGAACAAAAGGGAAACATGAACGACTGTAATCCCTCCATGACGAAAACCCGACGGGTATGTGACGCAAACGACGTTGACGGTGAATGCGCGCGGAAGCCTTATATGCACGAATGCTCAGGTTTCCGACGTACCCGCCGACGCACCGGGAACGAGACGACGCCTGCCATCTCCGTACCTTCCTCCGACATCCACGTCGTGGAAGAACGTGCAGTGATCCGGCTCTGTTGGTAGCGCGGGATGTTGCAGTCCGTGTCCGACGCGTCGATGCACATGTCGCGCGTCGCGCGACGATGGCGGGCCGACACTTACTGCGGACCCGCCTCCACGCCCACGACCTGCGGGAGCCGCTCGCGGGCGGCTTCCGTCTTGCCCCTGCCGTCCACCGGCACCAGCACATTGGCTCCTTGCACCAGATGCGACGAGCTGCCACCGTCGAGCATCATAATCTGATCCGGATCCGCGCCAAAGGCGCGCAGCAGACGGTTGGCGTACTTCTGCGAAGCCATGGAGGAGCTGAGCACAAGCACCTCCCCCTGGGGCGTCACCGCGATGAACGTGCGGGGCAACGCGCGAGAGAGCGACTTGGACGCACGCGTGGAGAGCCCCACGAGGATATCTTTGGCGGGGATCCGGCGCAGCGTCTCCGGATCGTCGTCGTAATCCGATATCACCGCGCGGTCGTCGTAGAGCGCAAGGAAGCGTTTCTGCATGGGATACTCGTTGCGGTCTCCATAGCCCTCGTACACTTTGCCATCTGTCTTGATGGAGAACGCGAGTGGCGCCACGGAGCTGTCGGACGGATCGAAGAACTGTCCGTTAACGACGGAGAAGGCTCCTGGCGTCTCCGCCGACCACTGGGTCCACCAGTCACGTATCCCCAACCGTGGAAACGTGGCGTAGTCCCCCGTCGGAAGTACCGGCCCGTGGAGAATGCGGATGCGGGCGCTCTTGGACGGATCTACCGCCTGCACGTAGTCGCGGCGCTTGTGGTAGAGCGTCACGCCGGGAGCGGAGGCGGTCACCATGAATCCCCGCGGGACCGTCAGCGCGGAGACGGCGGGCGCGGCCATCGCGCACGAGAGCATCACGGACGCGAGCACGACGGGGAGGGAGGGGCGCATGGGGGCATGGTGCCAGGGGGGAGGAATGGGACAAGGGGGATGTGAGACTTTTCCGTGTGAACCATGGCAACCGCCTTGGTGTTCGCATGGCCGGCTCCGCCAGGGTTCGCCGTTTCTTTGAGCGCCAAAGAAACGGCGGAAAGAACAGC
>CAZYAK010000015.1:0-26671 GCA_964645935.1 uncultured Candidatus Peribacteria bacterium
TGGAGGACGATGGCGGTGTCCTCCACGGTCTTGCAGATGGGGCCGATCGTATCGAGCGAGCTGGCCATGCTCATTACCCCGTAGCGGCTGGTGCGGCCGTAGGTGGTGCGGATGCCCACCACACCGCAGAAGCCCGCTGGCTGGCGGATGGAGCCCCCTGTATCCGTCGCGAGGCCGAAGAACGCTTCGTCGGCTGCTACGCCCGCGGCGGAGCCTCCGGAGGACCCTCCAGCGACGCGGGAGGTATCCCAGGGGTTGCGAGTCACGCCGTAGCAGGAGGTCTCCGTGGAGGCTCCCATGGTGAACTCGTCCGTGTTGCTCTTGGCGACACTCACGGCTCCGGCGGCCTTTAGGCGCTGTACAGTGGTGGAATCGTAGGGCGGGATGTAGTTCTTGTTGCGCAGGATGTTGGAGCAGGCGGTGGTGGGGACCCCCGCCTCGTTGTAGACGTCTTTCACCAGGTAGGGGATGCCCGAGAGGGGATGCGTGAAGTCCCCCTTCTTGTCGATCTCCTTGGCTTGGATACGGGCTCGATCGAAGTTCTTGTGGACGATGGCGTTGAGTTTGGGGTCCACCGCCTCGATGCGTGCGATGGAGGCCTCCGTCAGCTCCACGGCGGAGATCTCCTTCTTGCGGAGCTTCTCGTTAGCCTCGGTGATGGTGAGGGCGTGCAACATGGCGGTCAGCCGTGGGCGGAGGGGCTCACGATCTGGTGGTCGGCGAGGGGCAGGGGGCTCGTCCCCAGGAGCGCGTCGGGCGATGTGGAGTCGGGGCGGATGACGTCTTCGCGGAAGGAGTTCTTCAAACCCGTCACCTGGGCCGTGGCGACGATGCCTTTGGTGTCCACCTCCGTGAGCATGTCCACGTACTGAAGGATGCCCGTGAGTTGCGGCGCGAACATCGCCACCTCCTCGTCGGTAAGACGGAGGCGCGCGAGCTTCGCGATATGCCGGACCTGGTCTGAGGTGAGCGCCATGACCGCACGATGCTAGTGCAGCGGGCCCCCCGGCGGAAGGGTTTTGCAGTACTTCGGACAGCGGCCCGTTTCTCTCGTCGTAACCCTCTTCCCACCCCCCCCATGGTGCTCCACACCGACTCCTGCATGCACTCCCTCTTAGAACGGGAAAGTGCCCCCCTGTTTCTCGCCCAGATCCGCGTGCAGAGCCCCCACGCTGCGGATCGTCTCGACGCGCTTGGTGATGCGGTCGGCCGAGGCACTGATGCGTACATCGGCTCCGTCCTCCGGCAGTACCGCCGTCTCGTCTTGGGCATCGTGGACGGTGACCGGTACGAGGGCCGTCCTGCCAGTCGCCAGCTGCCCAAGAAATCGGGCAGCCACCGAGACCGACGCGGACACCGCTAACATCCCCACCGTGAAGCGATCCTCACGGGATGTGTGGTTTGCTGTACCAGCGCCTGCGGGGGCACAGATGTCGGCCAAACCGGACATCGGCATGGCGAAAGCCTCTCCCACTCCGTACAATCCGCTCGATGCGCATCCTCCGTCTCCGCGGCCGCAAGACCTGCGACCGCCTGCTCCGCCAGGGGTCGGTGTGGAAGGGGCGCACGATGGTCGTGCGCTGGATGGTGGGGCACCCCCGGCATCCATCCTCGCAACTGAGCGCTGATGCCCTCTACGTCGGTACGATCGCGTCCACCAAGCTCGACAAGTCCGCGGTCACCCGCAACCGCATGCGACGCCGCTGCCGCGAGGCTTTGCGCGTCACGTGCGCGCTGCTTCCGGCGGACCACATTCGAGGAGGCATGCAGTTGTTGATCGCGCCGCGCTCCTCTAGCCTGAAAGCCCCCTTTGAGGAGATCCAAGCGGATATCCGGGGATTCCTCTCTTCCCGCGCCCATGTCCACGCCCCAGAAGCCCGCCTCCCGCGCCAGTAACCTCCTCCAGTTCGCCCTCATCTTCGCAACGGTGTACATCGGGAGCCAGCTCGTGCTGCGCTACGTCTTTCCGCAGCAGTTTGGCGGACAGCCTGCACCCACTGGTGTCACCATGACGTTCCAGGCACCCAGCATCACCACCGGGCACTTCCCGGTGCTCGTCTTCGAAAACCACACTGCCACCGGGTTCGTCTTGCCCGCACGTTGCCCTGCGCTTCCCGTGGAGATCTCCGTAGTGGAGGCGGCTGGCACTCCCACGGAGAAGCTCACGCCTGTCACTGCCAGCGGTGCCGTCACGGGCTGCGACAGCGCCTCTGTCTCCTTGCCCCCAGGCGGCAAAAAGGAGGTGAGTCTCATCGCCTGGAAGCAGGCCCTCTTCTCGCGCCCGGGTACCTATGAGGTGCGCGTGCCGGGTACTCTGCTGCCAGCCTCCGGGAGCGGCGTGACGGCCCCCTCCGGGTCGGGTGCCGCGGTGGCCCCCATGAAGCCCTCCGACCTCGTGGCGCGCGTCTCCATCACGGAGCCGGGGCCCTTCACCAAGCTCTTCCGCGTCTTCATCCTGGCGCCGTTTCTCAACTTCCTCATTTTCATCGCGTCGCTGCTGCCAGGCCATAACCTCGGCATCGCGATCATCATCATCACGCTCGTCATCAAGGCGCTCCTCTACATCCCCACCAAGCAGGCCCTGGAGGGCCAGAAGAAGATGCAGCTCCTCCAGCCCAAGATGGACGCCCTCAAGAAGCAGTACCCCGACAACCCCCAAAAGGTGCAGGAGGAGACCATGAAGCTCTGGAAAGAGTACAAGGTGAACCCGTTCCAGAGCTGTTTGCCCACGCTGGTGCAGCTGCCCATTCTCATCGGCTTGTACTACACCATCCGCGACAGCAGCACGCTTGCCGCCTCGCAGCACCTGCTCTACCCGGTGTACCAAAACCTCTCCTGGGACTTCGGCACGTCGTTTTTGGGACTGAACCTGCTGGAGCCAGCGATGTACATCATGCCCCCCATCCTGGTGGTGTTGCAGTTCTTGCAAATGAAGCTCGCGTTCAGCATCCAGGAACGTAAGAAAAAGAAAGACGTCATCGACGTCGCCGCCAAGGGCGAGAAGCCCAAGAAGGACATGTCCGCCATGGCCTCCCAGCAGCAGGTCATGCTCTATGGCCTCCCGCTCATGATCGGCTTCTTTGCCCTCTCGCTACCCGCCGCCGTCTCCCTGTACTGGGGCGTTTCCACCATCTTTGGCATCGTCCAGCAGGTACTGGTGAACCGCGAGCACCTCACGGTGAAGTCCTGACGCAAGACCCCGGATCCCTCCAGGAGCCTCCCCACGACCCCTCCAAGAAGGGGTCGTGGTTCGTGAACAGGGTATTTTGGCTTTCATCAGGGCTGGAGAGGGGATAAGGACTGCCCTAATAGCCCTCTGGAGAGGCTCCTCGGAGGCCTTCTGGTGGGCATCTGATGGGCCTCCGAAGAGGGCAAATAGGGCTCCCAAAAGAGCCGGAGGGCATCCGGCTCTTGGGCTAGGGCTGAACCGCTGTCTTAGGCCACCGTGACGTCCTCGCAGAGGTACACGTCCTGGATGGCGTGAAGGATCTCCACCCCTTCCTCGCGGGTTTTCTGGAAGGCCTTCCGTCCGGAGATGAGGCCTGCTCCGCCTGCGCGCTTGTTGATGACGGCGGTCATCACCGCCTGCTGCAGGTCGTTCTCGCCCGAGGCGCCGCCAGAGTTGATGAGGCCCACGCGTCCCATGTAGCAATTGGCTACCTGGTAGCGTGTGAGGTCGATGGGGTGGTCCGACGTGAGCTCGGAGTAGACGCGCTTATCGGTCTTGCCGTAGGACGACTCTTGGCCGAGCGCGAGATAGCCGCCGTTGTTCTCGGGGAGCTTCTGCTTGATGATGTCGGCTTCGATGGTCACTCCCAGGTGGTTGGCCTGGCCTGTGAGATCGGCGGAGACGTGGAAGTCCTTACCGTCCTTCTTGAACGACGTGCTGCGCAGGTAGCACCACAGGACCGTAAAGAGCCCCAGCTGGTGGGCCTCCTCGAACGCCTTGGCCACATCGACGATCTGGCGGCCGGATTCGGGAGAGCCAAAGTAGATGGTGGCGCCGACGCCCGCCGCGCCCATGCTCTTCGCTTGTGCCGGGGATGCGAACATGATCTGGTCGAACTTGTTGGGGTAGGTGAGCAGCTCGTTATGGTTGAGCTTCACGATGAAGGGGATCTTCTCGGCGTACTTCTTGGAGACCATCCCCAGCACCCCCACCGTGGAGGCCACCGCGTTACAGCCGCCTTCAATGGCCAATTTGACGATGTTCTCGGGATCGAAGTAGTCGGGGTTCTTGGCGAAGGAGGCCCCCGCAGAGTGCTCGATACCCTGATCCACCGGGAGGATGGAGAGGTAGCCGGTGTTGGCCAGGCGACCGTGGCCGTACAACGCCTGGAGGTTCGCGACCACCTTGGCGGAACGATCGGACATGCCGAAGCACTTCTGGATCGTCTGCATGCTCGGCACGTGCAAACGTGCTTTGGGGATGGTCTTGCACTCGTGCGCCAGGAGTCCGGCCTGGTCACCGAGGGTCCGCTTGATGTCGGCGAGCTTCATCATGAGGGGGGAGCGGGAAAAGTGGCTGCAGTGTACCATGTGGGAATGGGTGTGATGTTTTTGACAAAATACATAAATAGTGTACATTGCTCCTCTATGTCCTCTAGCCGTCACCGGGAAGCACAGCGCCTCGTAGACAAGGCCCAGGAAGAAATCGATACTCGCTTTCCGCCCCCGGTGGAGTCCATCAACCGCAAAATGCGCTTCCAGTACTGGCGGCTTTTCTGGGCGACCGAGGGTTTCACGAGGCTGCCCGGAAAGGACATCTTGGACATCGGATGCGGTGCCAGGCCACGCCCCCAGCGCGAGGGCGCACCGCTTGAGCACTCGGGCCCGGGGCGCATGTACGAACCCTGGTTTTCCCGCTTCGCCGCAGCAGCCGGCGCCCATGTCATTGGCATCGATCGGCGCCCCAGCGCCGACGAGAACTACACCCATGTGCAGGGCAACATCCTGGATCCCGAGATCCTCGACCGTTTTGACGACAAGACCTTCGATATCGTCAACAGCTCTGCCTTCCTTGTCGCTCCCTATCGGCAAAAACTGGACGCACTGGGCCTCAACGTGACTGCCCCCGAGATTCTCGACCAGCTCGACGAGAAGCAGCTTACCATACTGGACGAGCGCATCACCGAGCAGGTCACGCGCCTGCTGCGCGACGGTGGCTATTTTTTCTATAATGAGAGCATATACCGCAAGGACGAGGCAGGTGTGCTGCACTCCGTGCCACGTGCCACGCTCGTTGCCCAGGAGGGATTCCCGGTGATGCCCTCGCGCGACAGCACGGAGTAGGGCGAGTGCGCGAAAGGCGACTTGTGGGCCCGTTTTTTGCTATACTGGTGTCGGTTTCCCGTGGCCGCCGAAGGATCGGTGGCCGTTGTGGAGACTGCACATAGGAAAGGGTGCACCATGAGAGACGGAGTCTCTACAATCCGGATACCCACCCCGGAGTACCGAAGGCTCGAGCAGACTGTCGAGTTGCTGGTACAGAGTGGGATCCCCGATTGGGCCCTCAGGGCCCTGATCGAGGAGAAAATTCGAACCGACCTTGCCCAAGATGAGGCGAAGCGTCGGATCCCGAGCCTCAACTGAGGGGCTCCTCCGGTACCGCTTGCTTAGCACGCGGTACCGACTTTTCCACATCCATTGTGCACAACGCTCCGTATGTCCTTTCTGGGGCACGTGAAGGCGATGCGTCATCCGGGTGAAGCATGGTTGTCATCTTCTCCTGTACGGGAACGCGCTCGCGACCGTCTCGCACTCCAAAGCCCTCCGGGGTTGCAGGGCGCGTCAGGGTGCCCCATTGGCGTTGCCCGGGGCATTGCGTGCGCTTCTCCACGTCTTCTCCTCGAAATCGTCGCGTCAGTACGAGCCTCGACAAGAGGTAAAGCGGAATGACCATCTGGTATGCTCACGCTCATGGCGCTCGTCCTCTACAACACCTTCTCCAAGCGCGAAGAACCCTTCGTGCCGCTGGTGCCCGGGACCGCGCGCCTCTACACCTGCGGACCCACGGTCTATGGACGTCCGCACATCGGTAACTACTCGTCGTTCCTCATGGCCGATCTCCTCCGCCGCTGGCTGGAGGCGGGACACGGTCTCAAGGTCACGCACGTGAAGAACATTACCGACGTGGGCCACCTCGTCGCGGATCGCGACACGGGCGAGGACAAGATCGAGAAGCAAGCGCGCGAGGAGTTCGGGAGGGTCTCCATGGAGAGCGTCCTCGGCATCGCCCGCAAGTACGAGGCGGAGTACGTGCAAGATGAGCGCACCCTCAACCTGGTGGAACCCGAACACCGCCCGCGCGCGACGGAGTACATCCCGCAGATGCGGGAGATGACGGAGGCGCTTCTCGCGAGCGGACACGCCTACGCCACGGACGATGGCGTGTACTTTGATGTGCAGAGGTTTCCCGCATATGGAAGCCTTTCCGGCAACACTGTCGAGAACCTCGCTGCGGGTGCGCGCGTGGCCGTCGACGAACGCAAGCGCCACCCCGCGGACTTTGCCCTCTGGAAATTCTGCGTGGGCCCAAACGCTCAGCATGTCCTGCGTTGGCCGTCGCCCAAGGGCCCCGCCGGCGAGACGCACCCCGACGGCTTCCCGGGATGGCACATCGAGTGCTCCGCGATGTCGCGCGCGTTGCTGGGAGACACCTTCGATATTCACACCGGCGGCGAGGACAACATCTTCCCGCATCACGAGTGCGAGATCGCGCAGAGCGAGAGCGTAACCGGCAAGCCTTTCGTACGCGCGTGGGTGCACAAGCGGAGGATCGACCTCGCCGGCGAGAAGATGAGCAAGAGCCTCGGCAACGTCCTCACGCTCGCGCATGTGTTGGAGAAGGGATACTCCGCGCAGGACCTTCGGTACTACCTACTCTCCGTGCATTACCGTACCAACCTCAAGTTCACCTGGAAGGGGATCGACGATGCGCACAAAGCTCGTCGAAAAATTTTGGAATGGATGCAAATGGGATGGAGCGCGGGCCCTCACGTTGGTTCACATCTCAAGCATGCTCAGGTCGAAGATCTCATGCTCATGAGCAATCATTTTAGAGAAGCGATGGATGCCGACCTCAATACGTCGGCGGCGTTAGCGGCTGTATTTGAGTGCGTGAATTATTCGTATTCGCATGCAGTCTCTGGACCAGCTCTTCGAGCGGTTGAAGAGTTCATACAGCTCGTTCGAGACACACTTGGGTGCTTTGATGTTGAGCAAGAGCAAGCCATTCCTGAGGATGTGAATGCGCTGCTCACTCAGCGCGTTCGCGCTCGCTCAGAAAAAAACTTTGCGGAGTCAGACCGACTGCGTGATGAGCTGGCGAAGCGTGGGTATGAAGTGAAGGATGTCGCAGGGGGTCAGCAGGTGAAAAAGATGTGAATGCGAATTCTGAGCTCTTCACACACGTAGCTATCCGGGAATGCGAGGCTCGCGATGCACATGCCTCCAGATACCTTGTAGGGACAGGATGGTTCGTGGACGGTCAGCAGTGGTTTTTCTTCCATGGTTCCACCCGTCAAGGACACGGGCGCCGGGCAGGAGGCGGGCCGCCAGTGCGCGCACGGAAATTTCGCTCATCACGTACGGCTCCCCCGTACCCGCGCTTCCTTGCCCGCACGGGATGTCAGCGCGCCTTGCGCCTGCGAGGATGTTCAGAAAACTGTACATCGGCGCTCGTGTCTGTAAAACACGACATGTCCGCCCATATGGTCACCCCAGCCGCCGTAAAACACCTGAGAATCCTGCGTTTGAGCCATTTTAGTGTTCAAAAGTCGAGAATATGCGACGGAATGGCAAACGGCCTGTACAGAATACGAGTAACTCCACACGGTTAAGGGGGTTTCGCAAGAACAATTCTGAGGAAATCCTCATACGTCGAAAGATCGCTCTGCCAAACGATATCGTTCATGAAAGGGCGATTTGAGCATGATTACGTGTCCAAAAAGGTGGGTGATTTCCTGAGGGGCGCGTAACAGAGGTGGTGTTTACGCGTTTCCTGCTGTGCCACGGTTCCTCTCCCTGCCTTGATCGGTTTCGATCCTATTCGCTAGGATCTCCGCTGATCCGCTCGCAGAGAAAGGTGAGCGTGGTCACCCCCTGTTCGTTGTCATTCCGGCCCTCGCCCCTGACGGGACGAGTCTCACATCCGCCCTGTATCGGGCGTGGTCGTGTTCCCTTCCAAGGGAATGGTGCACATTCGCCTCTCACCCTGCGCTTCGCGTGGGGAATCTGTGCGTCTTCAGTTCGAAGGTGTCTGCCCTTGTGTGATCTCTTTATATTTAAGGAGGGGAGCGCCAGCGTCACTAACGTCGGTGCTCATACTCAAACGACACAAGAACCGCAGGTATCCGGTGTCACCATTTCTTTCGAACATCCATCCACTCAACTACGTCTTTCTACTTATTCCATTTTATCTCCTTTTATGGACATTTCTCGTTTTAAGAAGGTCCTCGCGGGAGTGTCGGTGGCTGCCGTGTCGCTCACCCAGATGGGTGTGGCGCTCGCTGCCTACTCCGACGTTCCTTCCGGGGTCTGGTACGAGGAGGCCGTTGACTCGCTCTTGAGCGACGGAATCCTCGACGAGAGCCAGCCGCGCTTCCGCGGCAGCGAACTCGCCAACCGCGCTGAGTTCGTCAAGCTCCTCGTCCAAATGAACGGTGGTTTGCTCTCCACCCCCCCGGCCGTCGCGTCGTTCAACGACGTCGCTCCGTCCGCCTGGTACTACTCCTATATGGAGGAGGCCGGTAAGGAGGGTTGGGTAAAGGGTGACGGCAACTGCTACGGCTCCAAGCCGTGCTACGCCCGCCCGGCCGCCAACATCAACCGCGCCGAGGCCGCTGCGCTCATCGTCCGCGCCTTTGCCCTCGAGGGCACCGGCGACGCGCCGCGCTTCGTCGATGTTCCCTCGGGCCAGTGGTACACGGAGGCCGTTCAGACGGCAGCCGACTACTGCGTGCTGCAGGGTGACGACGCCACGGGCCGCGTCCGTCCCAGCGACAACATGAACCGCGCTGAGATGGTCGTCATGCTCTACCGCGTCGATCAGGGTATGACCTATGGCGTCGATTGCATGGGAGACGTCCCCTCCACGGAGGCGGAGATCTCCGATGTCAACGCGATGTCCGCCCGCACGGTCGAGGTTGAGTTCACGACTGACGTGGACGATGCCTCCGCCGAGGACGAGGCCAACTACGAGGTTTCCGGCGCCACGCCGGCCGTCACCGTGACGAGCGCTTCGCTCATCGCGGACGACACCGTCGAGCTCACGCTCAGCGGCGACCTCCAGGCCTCCGAGGAGTACACGCTCACCGTTGACGGCGTCGAGTCCGTCGATGGCGACGTGATCTCGGACTCCATGGATTTCACCGGCTACTCATCGCTCCCGACGAGCGAGGGCACGCTTGAGATCTCCATGGCCTCCCAGAGCCCGGTCGGCGACACGGTGCCCCAGGGTGCCGTTGGCGTCACCATGCTCTCCATGGACATCACCGCGTCCTGCGATGATTCCGTGCTGCTCGAGGACCTCACGGTTCTCCACGAGGGCTTCGGTTCCGAGAGCGACATCAGCGGCATCTACGCCGCGGTCGATGGCGCCCGCATCTCGCGCAAGCGCACGATCGATTCCAAGGACCAGACTGCCGATGTGCACCTGTCCTCCCCGCTCACCATCGCCGCCTGCAAGACGGTGACTGTCGACCTCGTCGCGGACTTCTCGTCCACGGCTACGACGGCTGGTGAGCACAACCTTGCTGTTGAGCTGCCCTCCGACGTTCAGACGAACGCCAAGCAGGTCACCGGCGAGTTCCCGCTTCGTGGCTCCACCTTTAAGGTGGCTGCTGTCCGCAGCGGCAACGTCACTGTCGAGTACCGCACGGTCTCCCCGGATGAGGTGAACGTCGGTGACGATCAGGTGATCCTTGGGCGCTTCCAGGTCCAGACGGACTCCGTCGAGGACCAGACGCTCTACTCCGTCACGCTGGAGCAGAATGGCTCCGCCAACGACGGTGACGTCACGGATCTGAAGATCCGCCGCACGGATGGCACGGTGCTGACCAACGCGGTCGCCTCGGCCAACGACGGCTACTTCACGTTCGTCTTCGACCCCCCGTTCACTGTCCTTGAGGGTGACAAGATCACGCTCGAGGTTGTCGGTGACGTCCAGGGTGGCGCTGGCGACGATGTTCAGCTGAGCCTGGAGGAAGAGTCTGACCTCTTCGCGGTCGGTTCTCTCTACGGTTACGGCGTGAACGGCCAGCTCTACGGTTCCCGAGTCACGATCAGCACGACCACCTCCGCTTCGACGGTTTCGATCGACGCCGGTGAGTTCACGATCGAGATCGACGGTCCCGCCCAGCAGACCTACACCAGCGACCAGAACGACGCCGTCCTCGCCAACGTCAAGTTCTCGACGGCCGGCGACAGGATCGACGTTCGCAAGCTCTTCGTGGCTATTCAGGGTAACACCTCTTCGGGTGGCCAGCTGAGCACCATGATCAGCAACGTTCTCGAGAACATCACGCTCCGCAACAAGACCACGGGTCGCTCCATCGACGCCGTCCGCCTGACCGCCTCCGCGGACTCCGCCATCAACGGCGCGAGCACGACGGGCACGTTCCAGGTGTACCGCTTCGATGACTTCTCCGTAGCCGGTGCGGATGCCTTCGAGCTGCGCGTCGACTTCATCGACGACGTCGCCAACAACGGCGACCAGTTCAAGGTCCACATCTGTGGTGAGCCCACGCAAGTCAGCACCGGTGCCAACAGCACGGGATGCAACTTCGGTGGCTTCATCGCTTCCACCACGACGGCTCAGGCCAAGGGCTACCAGCTCGAGGCCGAAGGTCTGTCGACGGGTGACGTCGTCAAGGACGTTCGCCCCCGCGGCACCATCACGGGTAACGCTCAGCGCATCGCTGAGTCGGCCCTGACGGTCGCGGTCAAGTCCATCGGTTCCGCCGACACGGCCGTGAAGAACAGCAAGAACATCAACCTGCTGCGCTTCGAGGCTCGTGCCAACGAGGCCAAGGACATCCTCCTCACCAAGGCGATCTTCAACTCCGCCTCGGGCTCCCTCAACAACGCTCAGAACTACACGCTCTGGGTGGACGGTGACTCCGACGGTAAGGTCGACATCATCCTTGAGAAGGGTGTTGCCAACCAGAACTCCAAGGTCTCCTTCAACCAGCTCACGGGTGGCGGCTTCGTCATCCCGAAGGAGAAGACCGTTGTCTTCGAGGTCCACGGCGACATCGCCTCCACGATCACGAACGACGATCTGCAGCTGAAGTTCAGCCAGACCGATTCTGACTACCTCGAGGCCGAGCAGGTCGACCGCGGCAGCTCGCTCTCAGGTATCGTTACGACGGGTACGTACACGAACTCCTGCACGACGACCACCAACTGTGAAATCGTCGTCTCCACGGTGGCTTCCCAGCTCTACAGCCTCGTGAACCAGGGTAACCTCTACGTTTCCCAGGACACCACGCCGCTCCGCAGCCGCCAGCTCCTTGGTGGTCTGCTCGGCGATTCGATCCTCCGCCTCAACCTTCGCGCTGAGAACGAGGACATCGACGTGACCGACCTCCAGTTCAACTCCTCCGGTTCCACGGCTTCGTCCGTCGACCGTCTCGAGCTGTACAAGGAAGGCGCCACGACGCCGTTCGCCTCCGCCACCGTGTCCGGTTGCGGCAGCGATGACGTGCTTAACCAGAACCCCGGCAACGGCGGCGCTTCCATCGCGGCCTTCTGTGCCAAGATGCAGGCTCGCCAGCTCGTTGTTCTCAAGGGTGCTGACACCAAGATCCTCGTGAAGCCGCGCATGAAGTCCGACGTGGACGGCGCGCTTTCCGGTCAGAAGGTCCAGGTGTTCCTCAACAGCCAGGCCGTATCGAACAACGCCTCCGGTTCCGGCGCTGTCCGCGGTCGCGGTGACCAGTCGAGCAACAACCTGGTCGCAAACACTGGTGACTCCGCCGGTAACGGCGAGGTGTTCATCGGACGCACGTCGCCCTCCGCGACGAACGCCACGATCACGGGCAACCTCAACGTGACGGCCCTGTCCAAGATCCTCACGATCGCGAACGCCAACCCGGATGCCAACGGCACCAACGTGCCCACCGGCCCCTCCGACATTGGTCAGTTCAAGATCTCGGCCTCGGCGCACGGAAACTCCAAGAACGGCCTGAACAAGGTCGTCCTCTCGGGTGTGGTCCTCAACGTCAACGCCACCAACACCACGGTCGACAACTCGGCTGGAGCCATCTTGTTCTACAACAAGGCGAACTCCACCGTGACCAGGGCCTGCACCGCGTACTCGTCCACGGGCGCCCTGCTCGTCGGCTCCACGGTCTCGGGTAACTTCGTTGTTCACTGCACCGACTTCGGTTCCGTGAACACGACGATCGATCAGGGTTCGGACCAGACGTTCGTGCTCAAGGCCAACATCACGGCCACGACGTCCACGTCCATCCTCCAGGTCATCCTGCAGAACTTCGAGAGCATGTCCCGCACGACCTTCGGGCCGGGCAGCACCGCAAGTCACCTGCAGTGGGTTGATTCGGATTCCGGTACCATCGGTTCTGGTACGACCACCGCCTCGGTGTTCAACTGGGTCGAGTATCCGGAGACCACGGTCAAGTCCACGAGCTACCAGAACAGCTAAGCTGCTCTTCTAGCCCCCGGGCGAGCCCCGGCAAAAAACCCTCCCCTCACGGGGAGGGTTTTTTTGTTGCACAGGAGAGAAACCGCAACGGGTCTCGTGGGCGCCGTTTCTGAAGGACGCATCTTTACTGCGCAACGCGAGCCGCATGAAGAGCGGTTCGTCGAGCCTCGCCCGGGCTCAGCCCAGGTACTTGCGCTTCAAGTGCAGGGCCTTGAGGGTCAACGGACGCAGGAGCAGCTCCTGTTCGGGGGGGTAGGCGACGTACGTGCCGCCGAGCTTGGTTTTAAAGTCCGTGACGCCGGACCAGGGGTGGGTGGGCTGGCCGTCGGGCGCCACGCCGAAGAGGTCGTAGTGAATGCATCCTTCCTGGCGACAGCGGCCCATAGCGGCCCACTGGAGCAGGGAGGGCGCCATGAGAGCCCGGGCTGCGTGCGAGGAGGCGCCGTAGTAGTACACGCCCATGCCGTTCCAGGTGACGCCCATAAGCCCGGAGACGGCCGTTTCCGGGTCCAGGCCCTCCACGGGTGCCGGACCGTCCTCAGCGGCCCTGGAGGGTTCCTGAGGGGTCTTGGCAGGAGGGTAGGCGAGCAGCAGGAAGGCCCCTGGTAGGCGCGTGAGGAAGGTCTCGTAGTAATGGGCGGAATGGGGCGTGAAGCCGTCGCGAGCGCCTGTTTCGGCTGCGAGACGCGCGAAGGAAGACGCGTCTAGGGATTCGCGTACACGCACGCCGTGGCGTTCCGCGAGACGGATGTTATACCGGCCCTTGGGTTTCATCTGTGCCAGGAGCTCGTCGGGGGCCAGGGTGAGGTCCAGAATGTGTGTGGCATCCGGGTGCACATGCCGCCCCGAGGGCCGCCAGCCAGGCAGCGCGCCGGTCTCTGCTGGTGGGGACGCGAGGACGCGTAGCGCCCCGGCACTGCGCGCGTCGTCGGCGATGCGTTCTAGGAGTGCCCGGCAGACGGACGCGTCGTCCCCCTCCGCAAGCGGTCCGCGCGGGACCTCCCACACCGAGAGCCCCAAATGCGTGCGGTCGATCACCACGAGTGCCGCTCCGCGGATCCTGCCCCCTTCCGTGGCCTCGTAGGTGCGGGTCTTGCGCCCGGCTGCCTCCTGGAACACCCGCCACTCGGCGGACTGCCAGAGCGCCGCCCGCGGATGGGCAGCGAGCCAAGCGTCGGCCCGCGAAGTGCCGCCGGCGGAGAGGGGACTGATCTCCATCTCCGCAAGCATAGCGAACCCCGGCCCGCCCGTCCGGAGCTCAGAGGGCGACGGCGGGTCACGCTGGCGCTTGCCATCTGTCACCGTAGAATGAGCGTATTCCCCCCCGATCCCATGGCCTACTCCCTGCCCGCCCTGCCCTACGCCTACGACGCGCTGGAGCCCCACATCGACGCCAAGACGATGGAGATCCACCACTCCAAGCACCATCAGACCTACGTGGATAAGGTCAACAAGGCCCTGGAAGGCACCAAGTGGGATGGTCTGCCCATCGAGGAGGTGCTGCAGGTACTGGATGAGCTTCCCTCGGACAAGAAGGCCGCCATCCGCAACAACGGCGGCGGACACTACAACCATACGCTCTTCTGGAGTCTCTTGGCTCCTAAGGCCGGCGGCAAGCCCGAGGGCGAGCTGCTGAAGGCCATTGAGTCCACGTTCAAGTCGTACGACAACTTCATGAAGATCTTCGAGGAGACGGCCATCAACCAGTTTGGCTCCGGCTGGGCGTGGCTCTTCGTGGAAGACGGCAAGCTCGTCCTCAAGGGCTACCCGAACCAAGGCTCCCCAATCATGGAAGGCAAGCAAGCCATCTTCGGCATCGACGTGTGGGAGCACGCGTACTACCTCAAGTACCAGAACAAACGCGCGGACTACGTGAAGGCGTTCTGGAACGTGGTGAACTGGAAAGAAGTCGCCAAGCGCTACGCGGCCGCGAAGCAGGCCTGAGGGAGGATGTAGGCGTCAGGAATGAGGCCGTAGAAATGTATCTCACGAATCTCAAAAGGCGACGCCGCTCTGGCATCGCCTTTTTAGTCTACATCCAACGGCCTAACGCCTACATCCTCGCCTATGCTTCCTTCCCCCCGCCCACGCTCTGTTGGCTGGAGCGGCGGGCCCGGGCGTCGCCCAGGTCCTCGGCCAGCTCGCGCTCGGCATCTCGCGCATCCGCCTCCTGAGCCAGGGCCGCCTGCAGGGCTTTCTGGGCTACGGGGGGCTGTTTGTTCATGCCACCGCCCTTCCAGATCTTGTCGATGTTCACCCGGTAGAGGTTGTTGTAGACCTCCAGTTCGTTGGGGCCCGCGAGCTTCAGCACGTCCAGTTCCGGGGCGAACATCTCGGAGTAGCGGTCGCGGCGGCGGATGATCTTGGTGGTGCCGTCCGGATGGATCATGACGATGGCGGCGCGCTTGAGCGTGTTGAAGTTGCTGCTCATTACCTGTGCGTATGCGCCCACGTCCATGATGGAGAGAAGGTCGCCGGCACGCAGCTTTGGCAGCTGAATGTCGCGGACGATGATGTCCCAGCAGTCGCACGTGTTTCCGGCCACAGTGACCGAGTGGATGCGCGGCGAGTTGATCTTGGATGCGGGGAGAATGTCGTAGTGCACGCCCGTTTGAATGAGCGCGTCGGGGACGAAGTTGTACGTGGAACCGTCGGCGATGACCACGCGGCTGTTCATGCCCAGGCGCTTCTTGGCGATCACCTTCATCAGGCCGATGCCGGCGTTCATGACGATGCTCTTGCCCGGTTCGAAGATGAGCTGGATATCGTGGTCCACGCCGTGGCGGGCGAGGAGCCTCTGGAAGTACACAGGGAAGTCCTTCATGTCCTCAATGGGGAAGGCTTCCTGCTCGCCGATGGCGGCTGGGAAACCGCCGCCAAGCGAAAGCCGCCGCACGCGGATGCCACGATCCTGGCATCGACGAATGAGTTTTACGAAGATGCGGGCCGCAGCCTTGTACACACGCGGGTGATGCACATAGCCGCCCATGAAATGGAAGCCCTGGAAGTCCACGAAGGGGCTGTGTATGGCTAGGTCGATGGCGCGATCGATGTATCGGATGGGGATGCCGTACTTGTTGCCCTTGGTGGAGTAGCTGCCCACCTCCAGCATGGGATTCACGCGGATGACGGTATCGATGTGCTTCTTGAGCTTCTTGGCGGTGGCCGCGATGTGCTCGATCTCCTCGATGGAGTCGGCTGTGATGGCCTGGATGCCCATCTTGGCCGCGAAGTGCAGGTCTTGCTCGCTCTTGTAGAGGTTGGTGAGCGTGATTTGCTTGGGCTTGAAGTCGGCCAGAAGACCCAAAATCACCTCACCCACACTGGAGCAGTCCAGCTCAAAGCCTTCCTCTCGCACCATGCGGAGGATGGCGAGGTTGGAATTGCATTTCACCGCGTACTGCAACGCGATGGGGGACGGGAACACCTTCTTCAGGCGGCGCAGACGCGAGCGGATCTCGCTCTCCACCATCACGTACAGTGGCGTCCCGTACTTCTGTACCAACTGATCGACGCCTACTCCCTCGATCTGCAGCATGCCCTTGCGGTCCTGGCTGAGGAATCCTTGCCACCGCTCGCGCATGTAGCGTGCGGAGACCGGCAGCGAGGCGGGCTCGGCCGTGTTCTTGCGGGTGTCGGGAGGGCGGGAGGGCTTCTTCTTCACGGGCGTTTGGGGGAACGCGGAACAACAACGCGAAATGTTAATGGCCCGCTCCGTCCTGTCAAGCGATCCGGCTGATACGGCTGCGGAAAATCCCGATCACGCCGCCGCGCCGTCCGCGCGGAAGAACGGGCGCATCTTCAGGCGCAGCAGTTCAGCCTCCTTGGCGGACTTCCACACAGCAAGCCTGCACCGCGCCTTCATGCGAAAGACGTCTGCGAAGAGTGCGGGATCGAACTGTGACGCGCTCTCTACCGTACGAAAGAAAAACGCGAAGTGCCTAGACAGCTCCTCTGGCAGAACGCAGTCCACCACGTAGTCGCCGCAAACCCACAGGATGTAGCCCTCCTTGGGGAACGGCGTGCGCTCTGCGATGACACACTCTCCCACGGCGCCCGCCATGCGCGTGGCGTGGCGGTCCAGGAACGTGTCGTTGCCGTACAGCCGGTGCCCCCGCGGTCCCATGCCGGCATAGAGGCGCGTCTCGGTCTCGGTCATCCCCAGTAGGTGCAGCGGGTGTGAGTCGTACTCGTACCACTCCTGTTCCGGCGCCTGCTCGATGATCTTGGCGATGACGTGGTTCCACACCGGATCCAGCGCCGCGAGCGATTCCGCAGTGAAGTCGCGCTTCTCGCCATCCTTACGCGGGAGTTCCACTACGCCGTCGCCCTCGTCGAGGTAGCGGCGGCGCACGGTGTCGGAGAACCGCACAAGGTGTGACGCCCACACCAGGTTAAGGGAGAGCTTCCCCTTCTCACGGAGCAGCACCTGCGCCTCGACGAGCTGTGCGACTGTGCGATACAGGTTCTGGATGGAGGCATCCACGTGTCGCTCCGCGAGGAGCCCATGGAGTGTGCTCACGTCCACGCCCGGCTGCTCGGCGAGCAGCTCCACGATGGAACTCTGGAGGGGGTGGAGGGGGTCGAGAACGGCCATGGTGCAGTGAGAAGGAATTCTCGTGTTTCAAGAACTTCCGGTCGTTTCTCCTAAAATTGTAGAACAAAACAGGGTGTTCTGTCAACACCCCGCGGGGAATTGCAACAACGAACAGGTAAAGCTTGGCAGAATGGAGCCGAAAAATAGGACCACGTCGCTTCCTGCACGATCATCCACCCAAGAGACGTACGGCGAAAAACCTGTGGTCTTTGGCCTCAAATCCCGCCTTTCCTGTGAAGGGGAGTCAATGATAAGAATTTTGGCTTACATAAGGGCTCTTCCAAAATATCTCCCGATGTGGTATTCTTGGAATGGAAAGCAGAATCTGGCTCAGGGTTGATAAAAATATCAATCATTGTACAATAATATTGTTCATCAGGCGTCGAGGCGCTGGAGCACGAGGCATATTCGTATCGATCGGAGACGGGATTGGTCTTCGCCAACAACCCCGTCGCGCGTGCGGCGGGGTACGGTGGCGGAGCGTGATTAGAGGTCTAGGAGGATGGCGGCGATCCAGGGGAACGCCACAGTGACGTCGCTCTGGATGACTTGGTAGTAGCTGGAGGTGGAGAGCTTGTCCCACGTGATCTTCTCCTTGCCTCCTGCGCCCGAGTACGAGCCGTAGGACATGGGGGAGGAGCCGATCTCCACGAAGCCCGCCCAGTCACGGACTTTGGGGTTTTGGAGATCGTGCTTGATGGAGGGGACGACGCAGATGGGGAAGTCCGCCGCGATGCCGCCGCCCAGCTGGAGGAAGGCGATTGGGTGGTCCTTGGACTCCTCCATATACCAGTCGTACATCCACGTGAAGTAGTCGAGGCCTGTCTTCATGACGGAGGCATCCACCGTGGGGCCGACACCCTTTCTGTGCTTCCCGGAGTAGGTGTAACTGGCGAAAATGTTGCCCATGGTGGAGTCCTCGAACCCGGGGATGACGATGGGGACCTTCTTCTCGTAGGCCGCGAGCGTCCAGCAGTCGGCGGGGTTGGCGGCGGGGTCCGGCTTGATGAGCCCATCCTTATAGAGGCGGCGGAAGTACTCGTGCGGGAAGTAGCGCTCGTGTTTCTTCTCCGCGTCCTTCCACATCTTGAGGAGGTGCGGCTCCATAATGCGCACGCTTTCGTCCTCCGGGAGGAAGGTGTCTGTGATGCGGCGCAGGCCCGCGTCCCGGAGCTCCGCCTCCTGCTCGGGGGTGAGCTCGGTGTAGCGGGGGATGTACGCGTAGTGCGAGTGGGCGACGTAGCGGTAGTACGACTCCTCGTGGTTGGCTGCAGTGGCGGAGACCAGGTGCACCTTGCCCTTGCGGATGAGCTCAGCGAGCGTCACGCCGACCTGGAAGGAGCTGAGCGCGCCGGAGAGCGTCACCACGATCTTGCCGCCGTTCTTCAGGTGCTGTTTCAGCCAGAGGGCGGCCTGTAGGGTGGAGCCGCCGTTGCAGTGGCGCAGCGTCTGTTCTGCAAAATCGGAGACAGGGCTCGCGCTCTTGCCGATGAATGGCGAGATGGCGCCCGTACGGTTCTTGCCCGTGGATTCGGGGACGATGAACTTGCGGAGGGCAGGCGAGAGCTTGGTGAACTTCTTCATCGGGATGGGTGCGGGAAAAGACGCGAAAAATCGTACCCGTGCCGGTCCAGGAATCCAGCGTAACCCGGCCGATTCTTGAAAACCGGCAATCGGGAAGGGGCTCGCGCGGACGCGGCGACGTGGTACGCTTTTCCCCCGCCGCGCTTCCCCAGTCCCGCCATGGCCACCAAGCAAGAGCTCCTCCAAGATCCCATCGAGCACATCGATCCGACGTCGTTTAACGCCGTGCCGATCATCGATCAGATGGGGAAGATGGCCTTCCAGGCCCGCAACCTCTCACGTGCGTGCAAGATCGTAGACAAGATGATGCAGGAGGATCTCACGGTGGTGCTGACGCTGGCTGGCTGCACCATCTCCGCGGGCATGAAACAGTGCCTGCTGCGGATGCTTCGCGACAACATGGTGGACGCCATCGTCGCCACGGGCGCCACGATGGTGGATATGGACCTCTTCGAGGCGCTGGGGTACCGACACTACTCGGGCACGACGCACGTGGGAGACGACGAGCTACGGGCCCTGCGCATCGACCGTATCTACGACACGTTCATCGACGAGGAAGACCTCCGTGCCGTGGACGAGGTGACGTACGCCATCGCCACCGCGCTGGAGCCGCGTCCCCACAGCTCCCGCGAGATTATGGCTGCGATGGGCAAGTACCTGGTCGACCGGGATTTGGGCAAAGACAGCGTGCTGCGCGTGGCGTACGAGATGGGCATCCCCGTCTTCGTGCCGTCGTTCTCGGACTGTTCTGCGGGTTTCGGCTTCGTGAAGCACCAGGTGGAGAGCCCCTCCGCGTACTGCTCGCACGACTCGGTGGCGGACTTCCGTGAGCTCACGCAGATCAAGATCGCCGGCGGCGGATCGGCGATGATCATCATCGGAGGTGGCGTGCCCAAGAACTTCACGGCCGATACCGTGGTGTGCGCCGAGGTGCTGGGGCACGACGTGGCCACCCATAAGTACGCCATCCAGCTGACGGTGGCCGACGAGCGCGACGGCGCGCTCTCGGGCTCCTCCCTCACGGAGGCCGGCACGTCCTCCACGTCGGATGTCGCGGAGCAGATGGTGTTCTGTGAGTTCTCGCTCGCTCTCCCCTTGATGGTGAGCTACCTGCACCACAAGGGCGATTGGAGGTCCCGCAAGGGCAAGCGCATGAGCGAGCTCTTCGCGCGCGGGGCGCGGTTGGAGATGAAGCAGGGGGCGAACGCGCCGATCGGGGCGGCAACCGCTCGCTGAAGGCCGCGCGCGTGGGTTACACTCGCCCGGTATGGCTACTACGCGTGAAGTCACCGTCGGCCTGATCCAGATGCGTCCGGGCAAGGACGCGGACGACAGCCTGAGGACCGCCCTCCTGCGCATCGAGGAGGCCGCGGGCATGGGTGCGCAGATCGTCGCGTTGCCGGAGCTCTTCCAGAGCCCGTACTTCTGCCAGCGGAAGCACGATCCCTCCGCCTTCGACCTGGCGGAGACGATTCCCGGCAAGACCACCGAGGCGCTCGCGGCAGCGGCCGAGGAGCACGGCATCGTGCTCGTGGCCGGTTCCATTTACGAGGAGGCAAAGGGCAAGTACTACAACACGACGCCCGTCTTTGGGCCCGACGGCGGGCTGATCGGGACGTACCGCAAGACGCACATCCCCGAGGACATCCTCTACCATGAGCAGCACTACTTCGAGCCGGGGGACACCGGGGTGCGCGTGTTCGACACGCCGTTCGGCAAGGTGGCGCCGCTCATCTGCTACGACCAGTGGTTCCCCGAGGCCGCGCGCATCGCCTGCCTCCGGGGCGCGGAGATCCTCTTCTATCCCACCGCCATCGGCGTGGTGGACGGCTCCGTGGAGGAGAACATCACGGGCGACTGGGAGCAGATGTGGCGGAACGCCATGCTCGGGCATGCCGCCTCCAACAACGTCTTCGTGGCTGCCATCAACCGCACGGGGCGCGAGGACGCCATTCATTTCTGGGGCGGGTCGTTCGTGGCCGATCCCAGCAGCGCGCTCATCACCAAGGCCGGCGCGGAGGAGACCATCGTGCTCGCGCGCTGCGACCTGGGCCGCGTGAAGCCGCTGCGCGACTCGTGGCGGTTCCTGCACAACCGCCGCACCGACGCGTACGGACCGCTCTCCGACAAGCACGACTGGTCCATGGACCAGTTCGGCGGGGCGGGGAAGGTGCCGAAGCGTTGAGTCGTCCCGGCGCGCGCCTTCCGCTAGGCTCCCGGCCATGACCGACTTCTCGCCCGACACGCCCGCCGCCAAGGGGTTCCGCATGCCCGCCGAGTGGGAACCGCACGAGGCTACGCTCCTGACCTGGCCCCACGACGAGCGGCATTGGCCGGGGCTCTTTGGGAAAATCCCCGCGATGTGGGCGCGTATGACCAAGGAACTGGAGGAGCACGAGGACGTGCATATTGTCACGCATGACGGGGAGACGGAGGAGTCCGTGAAGGTTGAGCTGAGGAAGGCAGGCGTCCAAGGCGACCGTGTGCGCCTCCATCGCATTCCCAGTAACTTCGCCTGGGTGCGCGATCACGGGCCGATCGTCGTCAAGAACGCGGCGGGCGAACGGTTGTTCCTCGATTGGCTGTTCAATGCCCACGGCAACCAATGGGAGCACGAGCTGGATGATCGCGTCCCTTCCGCTCTCGGGCGGGACATGGGCGTGCCGGTGTTGCGGGTGCCCATGGTCCTGGAGGGCGGGTCCATCGATGTGAACGGCAAGGGGATGCTCATCACCACCGAGGATTGCCTGCTCAATCCCAACCGCAATCCGGGTTTCAGCAAGGCGCAGATCGAGACGTTCCTCACGGATCATCTCGGACTTTCCAAGATTTTGTGGCTGGGAAAGGGAATCGTCGGAGACGATACGAGCGGTCATGTGGACGACCTCACGCGTTTCGTGGCGGAGGACACCGTCGTGACCATCGTGAACGACGACGAGTCCGACCCGGACCATGCGCCGCTCGCCGAGAACCTGGAGCGCCTGCGATCGATGACCGACCAGGACGGGAAGCCCTTGAGGATCATCCCCATCCGGCAGCCCAAGCCCGTGTACGTGTCGGAACATGCCCCCACCCAGGCCATGGTCAACGGGAAGCGCGGCTACCGCATCCCGGCGAGCTACGCCAACTTCTACATTGCGAACGGCAAGGTGCTTGTGCCGGTATGGGATGATCCCGCGGACGCCGACGCGGTGGATGCGCTTCAGCGCTGTTTCCCGGACCGGAAGATCGTGCCCATCGACAGCCGCGACCTGACGTGGGGTTTCGGGTCGTTCCACTGCTCCACGCAGCAGATGCCGGCGGGGCGGTGAGGGTCAGCGGACGTCCCGGATGAAGCGCGAGTCGATGGACTCCACGATCTGCCGCTGGTTGCGCACGAGCGCCTGGTCCCGATGCTCGGGCCTGAGGACGAGCATGCGTTTTACCGTGGGCATGAAGGCGCGCTGTTCCCCGAAGAGCTGCGGGTCGGCTTGTTCCAGGATCTTGAGCGCGGCGGCGGGATCACGATCAATGGCGGCCAGCGCTTTCTTCGCGATGCGCTCCGGCAGCACGAGCGCGGCCTGGAGATAGCAGCCGGTGCGATTGGTGGTGACGTCGCGGTACTCGTTGCCCTCGGTGCCCGTGATGATGATGTTCAGACGGAATGCCGGCTCCGTGTCTCGGGCGTCGCCCGTCGTCTCGCTCATGGGAACGGGAGTGACCGTCTCGCCGGTCTGCCGGGGTTCGGGCGTGGACGCGAACCAACCGGCCATGCCCCTGGGCTTGGGCGGAACGGGCGCGTAGACGGGGGTGCGGGTGACGAGCGGTTCGATGGTGACGGCGGCGTTGACGTCGGCATTGCGCAGCAGCGACCGGATGTCCGGGTGGAACGATTGCTGGATCGAACTCCCTGCGGCCTCCCCTCGCAGCGCAGGAGGGTATTTCTCGCCCACGTACGATGTGAAACCCGTGTTGCTGTTGCGCGCGCCGGCGATCTCTGGCCCCACCGAGGCCATGAACACGGAGCGGTCTTGGGAGAGGAGCGCCACCTCCCTGATAAGCCGGTCCCGGCTGGTTTCCGGGGCGGACTCGGGGGGCGGCGGCGAAACGGGCGGAGGAGGTGCACGCTGCACCAACGGGATGACAGCGTCACGCGTGTCTTGCACCACCTGCGTCGTCTGCGGCGTCCCTCGGATGCGCGCGCTGTCCGCGGCGCGTTCAATGGCGTTGAAGAGCAGGGTGATGGAGCTGTCCACGGCGCCCACTCCCGTGCCGCCGGTTCGGCCGAAGTACAGGCGGCCGCGGCGGAGGTCCTCATACTGCTTCACCGCACGCTCCAGTACGAACGATCCGCGCCTGACGCGTTCCACTTCGTGGAAGAGCTGGAGCGCACACGTCATGTCCTCCCAGAGCTCAGGGTTCTCGGTGTTCTCGGAGATGAGCGTGCGCAGCTCAGAGTCCACTCGTGCCAGCTCCTGCGCGGTCATGTGCGGGAGTTGCAGTTCGGCCGGCCGGTGCGGTTCCGGAGTCTGCATATTTTGTATTATAACATAAAAATTAAAATATGACAAAACGGGACCATGCGCGAATGGAGCCCTTAGGCCAGCTGGACTTCCTCCTCATCGCCCGCCGGGGCAGGCGGCTCCTCGATGATGAACTCCTGCGTTTGGATCCTGCCACTCTCCGTCTGGAACGTGAGGGTGACTGTGAGTGGCCGGACGGAAGGCAACTGCTCCACCGGGATCGAGAATCGCTCGCCGGCACCGAGCTCCCTTCCCCGCTGCATCTCGGTGATCTCCGGAGCGTGTGCGCGGAACGTCAACCGGCCGGGGACAGATGCCTCGATGGTGATTCCCGTTGCATCGCGGGACGCTTCCATCACGTGTCCACGCCGCTCTGCGGCGAAGCGGCGGTCCGCCGCGTGGCCCTCCTGGATGAGCCGCTGCATCTGCAGGTACGTGTCGGCGTCGCCGCGTGGGCCCACCAGCAGGGCGGGAACGAGGGTGCCGTCTTTTGCGGCGATCATCGGCATGTCTTTGAGAGCGTCCGTGTTGGGGATTTCGGATGGGATGGGTGGATGGGGAAAAATGTATCGCGGGCGCTTAGGCCTTGTCCTCCGGCCGCTTGGGTCGGAGCACACAGCCGCCAGGCAGAGGATGGATCTCGACATCAGAGATACCTGCCGCCAACCGCTCGACAATGAGCGACACCGCCTGCGACATGGGGAGCACGGTGCCCATCACGTAGTCGTCGCCGGGCACGGCGGGCTGGCCTCGCCGCCCTTCGGTCTGGCCGAGGGGGATGGGTGCGTCCGGTGGGCGCTCTGCAGCGCGTCGGTAGCTGAGGGGAATGTGGCGCCCGCCCGGAACGGCGCGTTCGAGTTGCCCCGGCGGGATGAGGAGCATCCACTGGATATCGGGCATGGAGCCGGGCTCGCCGTCGGCTGCGTGGTCGGGCGCGGTGAGCGCGGCCCAGCCTTCCGGATCGGCCTCCCGCAGGAGCGTCACCGCCAGGCGCGGATCGTGGTTGATGGCGCGGTACACCCCCTCCGCCTGGTCGGGCGGCAGCACCAGAGAGCCCACGAGCCGGCAGCGCTCGGGGATCTTGGGCATGCCGTACCCGGACGGCGCCGATCGCCCCCGCACCACAAGGGTGACGCGGTGCGCGGGTCGCGCGTCTGCTGCTTGTCCGCCGGCCTCGGCCAGGGTCACAGGCACATGCTTGTCGCCGATCTTCTTGGGTAGTGCCGCGCCGAAGATCCTGCTCATCAGGGTTCGGACCGGCTGCTCGTAGACAGGTTCTATCCGCGTCAGCGGACCCAGGAGCACGGCGGCTTCCACGTTGGATTCCTTAAGAAGCTCCATGAGCTTGCCGGGATCGGCGCCGAACGACGCCTCGATCGTCGCGATGCCGTGATGGTCCTTGGGGTAGCGCTTCCCCGAAGACGTCCGCGCGGGCGCGGAACCGTGTGCGGGGACCCCGAGGAGCGTCCACGCGCGTCCTTGGTGCGCGGCGGTACGTACGACCTCCCGGCCGGGATCCGCGACCTCAGCGACGAGGATCGCGAGCGGTTTCTGTGTGGTGGGGGTGACGGTCTGGGGCAGCAACGTGCGCACCTGCGCCACGACTGCCTTCACGTCGCCACGCTCGGCGCGCGGCAGTGCGGTGCCAACGTTGGCCGCCTGGAGATCGGCTTCCTGGATGATGCGCACCGTCGTCCCTCGGGCGATGATGTACGCCGCACGCGCGGGATCATGGGCGACTGTGTACCACTTGCCGTCGCGCTTGGGCCGTTCTACCGCCATCGGCGCCACACGCACGAAGGCGTATCCCTGCACGTCGTTCGCCCGTCGGACGGCCGTATCCAGTACCTCGGTTGTGGGCAAGTCTGTGGACTTGGGAGGAATGCCTGGGGGCATCGCGGGCACGATACGCTGTAATCCATAATTATCAATAATCTGTCAATGTCTTAGCCTCGCCGATTGCCCAGATCTCATATTGACGGGTTTTGCGCCTCCCGTAGACTTTCTCCGAACTCCGCGGTGGCTTCGATTGTGTGTTGAGTGCTGCGGTTCCGCCTTCGCCGCGCGCGTGTGCTTCTTAGAACACCGCATGCTGCTGCGAAAAACCCTGTTTCGCTCTCTCGCGGACAGGCCATCTTCTCTCCTCTTCCCGTATGGCCACAAAGAAGAAGCCCGCCAAGGCCTCGAAGCCTGCCAAGAAGGCGAAACCCAAGAAGCCCGTTGCCAAGAAGCCCGTGGTGAAGAAGCCTGTCGCGAAGCCTGTCACCAAGGCTCCGGTCAAGAAGACCGTGGTAGCCAAAGCCCCCGCTGCCAAGGCTCCGGCCAATAAGGCCGCAGCTGCCGCCGCGCTCCCCAAAGACATCCTCGCAAAGCCTGTCAAAATGCCCCCGAAGCGGCCCTACCAGATGCAGGTCGACGACACCGTCGTTCCGCGCCTGAACCCGCACATCGTTCCCACGGCCGGCAAGACGCCCGCCGTCTTCCAGCATTTGCCTCAGCAGCTGCAGCCCCGCCGCGTGGAGAGCGGCCGCGTGTTCCTCGTGGATGAGGACGCGCCCAACGTGCCGAGCCTCATCGAGATGCAGATCCAGAGCTACAAGTGGTTCCTCATGGACGGTCTCAAGGAGCTTCTGGAAGAGATCACCCCCATCACCGACTTCTCGGGCAAGAAGATGGAGCTGCGCATCCTCGGACACACATTCGACTCCCCCAAGTACGACCCCGACACTTGCAAGCGCCGTAACCTCTCGTTTGAGGCGGCCATGAAAGGCTACGTCCAGCTCATCAACAAGGAGACGGGTGAAATCAAGGAGCAGGATGTCTTCCTGGGAAGCATCCCGCTCATGACGGAGAGCGGTACGTTCATCGTCGACGGCATCGAGCGCGTGGTCGTCCACCAGCTCGTCCGCTCGCCGGGAGTGTTCTTCTCCCGAATGCCCGATCACCCCAAGTACCACGCCGCTAAGATCATCCCCAAGCGCGGTGTGTGGCTGGAGATCGAGACCGACCGCCGCGGCATCATCACCTGCAAGATCGACCGCAAGCGCAAGATCCCCATCACGCAGCTGCTGCGCGTGTTCGGGTACGACACGGACTCCAAGATCCTCAACCTCTTCAAAGACGTCTCCAAGTCTGACCACGACTACATCGCAGCCACCCTGGAGAAGGACTCGTTGCGCACCGTGGAGGATGCGTACCAGAGCGTCTACCGCAAGATCCGCCCCGGCGACCTCGCCACGCCTGAGAACGCCAAGCAGCTTATCGACTCGCTCTTCTTCGATTTCAAGAAGTACGACATGGGCAACATCGCCCGCTACAAGC
>CAZYAK010000016.1:0-12528 GCA_964645935.1 uncultured Candidatus Peribacteria bacterium
TCAATGGTTGGTCTCTGCTTGCCGCGGGGGGCAAGCACTACGCACTGTCCGGCGCTCTGCCTGCCAGAGAGGTACGGCGCATCACCTTCCCTTCCACACTCCTGCGCAACAGCTCAGGATCCGTAGCACTCAAGGCTCCGGATGGCGTGATCACTGAGACGCTGCAATGGGATGAGGCTGCGGCCGGTACGATCTATGGGCAGATCAAGGAAACCGTGGGCGTACGGGTGGATCATGCCGAAGGGCATGTTTTTCAGGGCACCCTCCTCACACCCTCCCGATACATACGAGGAATTAATCCAATATATTTTGTATGCATAAATACTTATCCAGCCCTTATAGAAAACAAAAAAGCAGAACTTATATTGTATTCGAACATACAGACTGGTGATGTTGTTACCCCCCAGTCCTGCACGCAGGAAACACCGATGACTGAGGTGACTCCACAGGGCTCCATGGCCGGCATCCGTCTCACAGAGGCACTCCCCAAGCCCGAGCTCCGCCAAGAGGAGTGGATCGAGCTCTATAATATGTCCGAGACGCCGGTGACCCTCGCCGGCTTCCTCGATGATGCGGAGGGTGGGAGCGATCCTTGGCTGCTTCCGGCAATCGCGGTGGCTCCGGGGGAGCACCGTGTCTTCTCGGGATCCTTGACCCGCCTACGCCTCAATGACGGCGGAGACCACGTACGCCTCCTCGCTCTCGACGGCTCGATTCTCGATGAAATGGTCTATGGGTCGATGTTGCGCAACGCGACCTATGCCCGCCCGCGTCTGGAGGATGGATTACTCGGGGTGTGGTGCATGTCTGGCCGCCCGACGCCAGGCGGGTTTGGCCCCTGCGGCCCTGTCTCGATCACCAAGACCTCTTCATCCAAAAAAGCCACTGCCAAAAAACCTGCCAAGAAGCCTGTAGTGAAGGCGCGCGTCGTCAAAGCATCGTCCTCCGCCATCACGCGCTCCGACGTACTCGCGATGCTTACCGAGCCCGATCCTCCTCCGCCCGCGTCATCGGGCGCGATGTCGGTATGGTGGATGCTCCTGTTCCTCCCGGGCAACGCCGTGGCCGGCTACCTTGGCACACGCATGGCGAACGGGACCTCTCCGTTCATCTCCGTCTGATGCAGGAATCAGGCCTGTCCCTTGAGCATGTTGCGAAGCGCTTCTGCGGACGCGGCATCTGTGCCCTGTTGACGGGCTTCCTGTGTTTTTTCGCTCGTGCGGATGATGCGCTCGGACTCGGTCTGGAATCCGGTGATGACCTCTTCCATCTGCTTCTCTGTGCGGTCCACCTCCGCGTTAGCCTGTGTCTCGGAGAGGACTTCCTCCGTTTGGAGGGATGCGTGTAGCTGCGTGCCGTCGGCGGAGATCTCCCGCATGGACTGCTCGTTGGCTGCCATTTCGCCCTGGATGAACGCCTGCACGTCGCGCAGCAGGTCGTCCGGGAAGTCTCCGGCCATGACGCGAGTCAGCAGGACGTCGCGTTCCTCGTCCGTCAGGCGGGGGGAGGAGGCGATCAGGCCGAGGAGCTGCTGGAGCTCGGGGGAGACGCTGGCGGGCATATCAGGCGGCCATGAGGTAAAGGGCGTCAAGGTTGTAGCGGGTCTTGTCGCTCACGTCGGGTGCCTTGAGGTTCTTCTCTGTAAAGACGCCGGGCGCGGTTTCATAGGCGAAATGGTGGTCGGGGTTCGTGAGGTCGATGGCGCCGCGCTTGCCGTCGGAGGTGACGATGCGGGCGAATTTCGTGCCGCCGTTGGCGGTGAACGTCTCCTTGAAGCCGCACGTCAGGGTGCCCGACGGGAGCGCCACGCGGATCTCGGTGCCCTTCTGTGCTTTTTCCAGCTTCTGGAAGCGCTGTTCGGGCGTGCCGTTGAGGTCGCCCCGTTCGCGCATCGCGGAGGTGAAGCTGGCCGCCATCGACTTTTGCCAGAGGTCCTTCTCGCTGGTGTGCCCGGTCTTCCACCAGAGTGCACTGCGACGCGCGAGCTTGCCGACGCCGTATCCGGCGAGGGTCACTGCGCCCATAGTGAGCGTGGCACCTCCGCCCGTGAGCAGGTCTGCTCCAAACACCGCGGCACCCACGCCCGTCGCGGTCATCACGCCCACCGTGCCGCGCGTGGGGGAGGGGCGCAGCCACCAAGACCCCCGTTGCTGGGGCCCGTCGCGCAGTGCGCGGAGTTTGGCTGTGAGGATCTGCTGGTCCGCGACTGAGATGCCGGAGCTCGCGATGGCGTCTTCGAGGTTGTTCGTCGTCTGCTCGCCGCTGAGGTACACGGCCAGATTGGCTAGGATGCCCGGTAGCAGTTGGGGTGCGCGGCGCTCGATCTCGCCGATGAAGGCGTTTTTGTCCTTCTCTGCCTTCTGTTGGATTTGCCCTTCGAGAGTCTTGCTGTACTCCTTTTCGACTTCGGCCTGGTTGGTACTGAGTGCGGTCATAATCGGCTTGAGCCCCTCAGCCTGCGAGATGAGAGCGGAACGGTTGCCCGGCGAGAAGAAGCCGTAGAGCTGCTTGAGCGACGCGGCCTGTGTGTTGAGGTCGTTGTACTCCGTGGTGAGGTCCGAGAGGATGCGCTTGTACAGGGTCTGTTTCTCCCGGAGGACGGCTACGCGCGTCTTGCAGCCGCGGGCGAGCTCGCGGATTTTGGTGAAGGCGCTGTCGGAAGCCATGCCCATGTCCTTCTCTGTGGCATCCGCGAGGTTCTTGGCTTCCTCGGTCACGATGGCATCCACGTTCTCGTTGGTCGCCTTCTGGCTCGCGACGTATCCGGATTTCCAGTTCCGTTGCCAAGCCTGGCGCACCTTGTCGGTGGCGGTGACGGCGATCTCGTCCACACGCTGCTCCGGCGTGACGGCCGTCGCGGCGGCGCGCTGAGAATCCTCCTTCTCCAAGAACTCCTTCGCCGTGTTCGGACCAGCGAAGCCGATGAGGCGACCTTCCCGGTGGGAGAACGAGAAGAAGTGCATATGGGTTTCCGGTCATTGTAGCACAAAACCGTTCTCTGAGGAAGGACGGGGGACATCCCGGCGACAGCGCTTCCAGAAACATTCAAAATATTGTATAATGGATTCAAGAACCACATGTACATCCTTCATCGCTTTCTCCGCGGCCCTTCCGCGCACGAGCACCGCTTGCTCGGGCTCTTGCAGAGCAGCGACATGAAGGATGCCCTCGAGACTGCCGACGGAGCGAAGTCCGGCGGACCTAACGCGCTCGTCAATGAGGCGGAGCGCCTTGCCAAGGAGGTGATGAGCAGCGCCAAGGTCACGTGGCTGGGGGCGCTCAACAATTTCCGCTTGAGCAAGGAGACGTACCGTCAGGACGTCATCAAGGACGTGTTTCTCAAGGAGGCCGACCGGAAGATTAAATCCGAGACCGACGCAGCCGTGACGGGCATCTGGAAGTGGGTGCGGTGGGGGAAGCACGCCGAGTACGTGACGCTCAAGTACAAGGTGGCGGCGCAGCTCGTGGAGGACGCGCGCGGCGTGATCCTCGCGCGCCAGAGCCGCGTGGAGCAGCTGCTGGAGGCGAGCGACTTCTCCAAGCGCCTGCGTGAGAAGAAGGGCGAGACGCCCGTCGCGTCCACCGAGAAGCAGGCCATCCTCACCGCGCTCTCCGCGGTGGGCGACCTGCTGCGCGCCGAGCAGGCCAAGCTCAACCCCACGCCGCCCAAGTACGAGCAGGCGCTGGGCACCGAGCCCAAGCTCCGCTCCATCCTCAAGCACTTCAAGGTGGGGGATCCGGCGCAGCTTGCCCACCTACTGGAGCGCAACGAGAAGGGCTACTCCGATCTCCAGGATCTCATCCGCGGCAACTCCTTCGCCGACGAGTTTGGGAACGAGCTCCCCGGCGCACGCGATGCCGCGCTGCAAATGGCCAAGGACCTCGCCAAGTCCCGCGGGTATCGCGCGTTTAAGATCGTCAAGCCTAACCTCAATGCGCTATCAGGTCCCGCGCGGCTGCAAGCCCTGATGCAGGATGAGGACCTGGATGCGTCCGTGGACTTCGTGGTCCCGGGCCGCCAAAAGTTCCGCGCGCGTGTGATTCGCAAGCACCCCCAGTACCCCAACGCGGTCATCCTCCAGGCCCCGGACCCGTCCAATCCCGGCAAGCAAGAGACGCTCGTGCTGGACGCCGAGGGTCCCCAGCTCGCCTACCGCACCGCGGGCGCCGTGCGCGTCACGCGCCTCGCAGACGCCCAGTTCTCCATCGCCGCCTGATATGCCCGCCAACCCTTCCGCCCACCGGCCCTCCGCGCAGCAGAACGAGATCCAGGAGATCCGGCGCCATATCAAGATCCTGTCCGTGCGTGAACAGCAGGATATCCTCACACGCCTCTCGCAGGTGAACGAGGTCACCGACGAGCTGCGCACGCGCATCGCCGATGCCCTGGACCGCGCGGTCCTCGCCGAGGGCGGCGCCGACGCCCTGCGCGCCGAGCGCGACGAGAACGCCCGCATCCTCACGGCCTTGGCCGGCGACGGCGCGGCGCTGGAGGCAAGCACCACGCCTGACGAACGCGAAGAGCAGGGCGCGTTTGTGAAGGGCGCCATCGCGCAGCAGCGTCAGATATACGACAACTACCGCGGCAGTCTCGCCTCGGTGGACCGCAGCCTATCCACGCAGATGGAAGCGAGCGCGGAGTCGGGCAACCAGCAGAAGATCCAGGATCTGTATGAGGACCTCAACGGGCCCGACTTGGGTCAGGCGGCATGACCCCCCCGGACGAACGAAAAACAGGGCGGTATGCTGGCCAAATTCTGGAAGTAGGCGTATAATACTGAAAGAATGACCAGCAGCACGGTTCCTCCCAACGGCGGTCCGGAGGCGCAAGAACCCATCGATGTGCAGCAGGAATTAGCCACGCTGAGTCAAGAAGTGGACGCATTCGACGCGGAGAGCGGACGGGAAGCCCTGAATGCCCTGCGCGAGCGGATCAGTGCCCTGGAGCGGCACAGGACATCGCACCCCGATGCGTTCGATGCCGACGCCGCGGCAGCGCTCGACGCGGTCCGCCAAGCCTGGGACGCCAAGGAGGAAGCAATGGACCATGAGGAAAGCCTGGAGGACTTCTTGAGTGGCGTGTCCAGCAACACGCACGAAAATGTGAACGACACCGGAGTATTGGCGGATTCGGGAGGCGGATTGGACGGAGATTCGGAGGAAGGGCCGGAGGAGATCGTGCTTTCCGAGGAGGAGCTGACCGAGGTGTTCCTCGCCAGCGCCGAGCCGCCCATCCTGGCCATCCTCACGGGACCCGCGGGCGCGCGCGCCTGGGCCGTCATCCGCGTGGCGCTCCTCAGCGGCGTTCCCCTCACGGAAGCCGATCTCTCGGGCATCCCTTCTTCCGACCCCGTCGAGCTCCTGAGGCTTGTAGAAGCTTTGCGTGCCAGCGTTTTGAGCTGGCGCGACGCGATGCCGTTACTGCTCGGCGATCAGAACGAGGCTTGCTTCAGCGCCGCGCAGGCGCTGCAGGAGCATCTCGCTGCATCCGTGGCCGAGGATCTTGATGACGCTGATGATGATGACGCTGATGATGAAGACGCTGACGCTGATGATGATGAGGGGTCTGATCTCGATGACCGCGTAGATGCGCTGCTCGCGGAGTTCGAGGCGGCGTGGCGGCTGGCTCATGGCGATTTGCTGCCGCTTCCGAGCGATTTCCGCGCCTGGCTGAGACGCAATGCCAACGTGGAGGCCAGAGACGTGGCCGCGATCGTCGCCAACGCCGCGGACCGTCACTCGGATCGCCTGTACGAAGCCGAAACCGTAGACGAAGACGAGGAAGAGGAGCATCCTCCAGTCGTGAGCCACGCCTCCCAATCACCCTCCGCATTACCGGCCACAACGCCCGCCTCCACCAACAAGGTCAAAGCCCTGCCCACCAAGGACCAGGCCCAGAAGACCCACGAGGCGCTCCTCGAGCACATGTACCCCTCGCAACGGGTGATCTGGGAGATCATCCTGAACAAGCGCAAGGGCGGTCCCAACCGCAAGGTAGCCACGTTGGCCCCCCTCAAGGACTTGCATGTGCACGGCAAGGAGGACAAGAAGGGCGAGCACAAGGGCGAGCACGGCCATGGGGACCACAAGGAGGAGAAGAAGGATCCCCACGCCCACGACGAGAAGAAGAAAGACGATCACGGAGCCGACAAGAAGAAGGATGACCACGGCGGTGACAAGAAAAAGGACGATAAGGAGCATCCAGAAGCCAAAAAGTCCGATCACGGGCACGCGGAGCCCAAGAAGGCACACTGAAGCGCCTGATACCGCTCGCCCTGGCGTAAGAGGCTGAATTTTGGTACAATGGGGGGAATGGCAAACACACCCACAAACAGGTTCGATGATCCCAATTCGGTCGCGAGCATCGAGCAGATGTTCTCGGTGCTGCAGATCAAGCTTGGGCTTCCCGAAGCCGAGGAGATCGCCCGCAGCAGCACGGAGCAGCAGCAGGTCTTCGAACGCATCCTCGGTGCCGTGCGCGGCACCCGCGAGCGCGTCAACGAGACGCAGCTGATCCGCGACATGGAGGGCGAGTGGACCCGGGAGATGCGCAGGCACGAGCAGGGCGGGGTGGGCGAGCGCGTCTCGCACGTGCAGGACACCGTGGTGCGCCTCGCGCTGCGCGCGCTCGGCCCGCAGCAGTTCCAGGCCGTGAATCGCATCGTGCAGGCGGTCGACCAGGACTTTACGCACGCGGGCGTGACGCGGACGCTGCGCGTCCGCGCGATGCTGCAGGCCAACGACGAGATCGGCGCCATGAACGTGGCGCAGCTGGCGGATCATCTCCTCGCCGGCAACGAGACGGATCTCACGAACTTCCTTCCGCGCGCCACCCGCCTGCCCACGAACCGCCGCGGTTTGGTCGCGTTCCTGAACGACCTGTACGAGGCGCTGGGCCGCGGCCCGCAGGAGCCGCTCTGTCCCGTGGTCCTCCCCGTCGCCGTCACGAACGCCGGCGCCATGCTCCTCACCGAGCTCAACAAGGCGCGGGACCAGCGGCTGCTCTTCACGGCGTACACGTACCTCCAGGAGTATCCCGACCTCATCAACGAGCTCCGTCCCGCGGCCTCCACGACGCTTCCGGGCCTGCGGAGCATGAAGACCGTGTCCACGGAGGTGCACCACCTCGAGCACGCCACCACCATCACCGTCCCGCGCACCGTGACGGGCATCCCCCCCAACGCCACGCACCAGCAGGTGGAGAACCGCCTGACCGCGATCGAGCGGGGCCTGGAGACCGAGTACAACGCCCTCGATCTGGCCGTCTCCGGCGCTCCCGAGGATCCCGGGCCGCCCATCGTCCCCGCCATCCGCCCCAACCCCGCCGCCGCGGAGGGCATCCGCCGCCGCATCGGCGGGCTGGAGACGCAGCAGGCCGCGCTGCAGGAGCTGATGGGGAAGCTCGAGGAGCTGGAGCACCCGATCACGCACCTCGCGCACGCGCTGCACGCGCTGCACGGCCCTCCGGTGAACTTCGATTTCCACCACGACACGCCCGCCCTCGAGGCGGTCCTCAACGCTTCCCACGATTGCGACCGCGCGAGGCTCCGGCTCAACATCAACTGCGGGCAGATCGTCGCCGAGGTCCGGGCCCGGTTCCCGGACATGAAGGAGGCGAGCGAATACACCGCCGACATCCGCACCGAGTCCTCGCGGACCGGCGCCATCCTCGAGGGTGACGTCGCCGCGCAGCGCATCATCGAGCGCGGCCTCGCCCGCGAGGGCGTCCCGGCGGCGCAGGTGGAGGCGGTGGCGGGCATCACGCGCGCGCGCCTCGGCGAGACGCGGACCACGGCGCGCCAGGCCGAGCGCCAGGCCAACGCCCAGCTCCCCGCGGCCGTGAACGAGAGCACCGCCCGCGAGCAGTTCGACCGCGCCCGCCCCATTCCCGAATCCTTGGCCGAACAGGGCAAGGCTGCGGTGGTCGGCGGCGTGCTCATGAGCACGGCCGGCCCGGTGCTGGGCGAGGCGGTCAACCAGATCCTCCTCAGCTGGAAGAGCGGCCTCGGCTACGGCCTCGCCGGAGGACTCGGTGCGCTCGGCGGACATTTCGCCGGCAAGGGCATCGGCTCCCTCCTCGCGGATTCGGATATTCGCATGACCCATGGAATCACTATCGGCACCGGCCTCGCCGTGGGCGGCTTGAGCGCCGCGGCGATCATCACGCTCGTGGGCATGACGATCACGACCGGCGGCCTCGGCGCCCTGGCCGTGGGAGGAGGCGTCGGCCTCGCGTACCTGTGGCGCTGGATCAACGACGGCCATCTCGGTGCCCGTGATCCCAAGACCGCCGAAGCCATCCGCCAGTGGGCGCCGGCCATCGGCACGGCCGTCGGCGCGACGCTCGGCCTCACCGGCGCGCTGCTCTACACGGGCGTCCAGCTCGCCACCCTCGGCCCCACCCTGGCCACCCTGGCCACGGCGGCCGGAACCAACCTGGTGGCCCGCGGCCTGTTCCACTACCTCGTCGAGAAGGGGATGCGCGCGGGCGGCGCTTCGGAACGCACCATCGAGACCTGGCGCCAGCGCTTCGCCACCGGCGGCACCGTCGTCGGTGGACTCGCTGGCGGCTTGGCGAGCGGCGGGCTCGGATTGGTGGGCGTGGGCCTGGGCGCCGTGGCCGGCTGGCTGTTCCGGAAGGCCAAGCCCTCCGCGGAGGCCAGCGCCTACGAGCAGTACAAGCGCAACATCCTGGAGGAGGTGGACATCCAGGAGACCGACAGCATCGAGACCATGGATACCGACGATCTGAGCGCCAAATACTTCCAGCTGCGCCTCCTCGCCACCGACTACCGTCCGGAGGGCGGCAACACCGCGGAGCACCCCGGCCGCCTGCAGCCCACGCCCGACATCATCCGCATGCTTACGCGCATGCACGCCACCCTCGTGGAGCGCAACGCGGACCACCTGCTCACGATTGCGGGTCCGGAGAGCGGCGCCGCCGCGGGCGCTCCCGTCAACCGCCAGGACCTGCTCCGGCGCGCCGACGAGGGTCTGGCCACCGAGTACGGCGACTACATCGGGGAAACCGCCAACGTGGAGATGGCCCGCGACATCACCGAGCGCGCCTACCAGGAGATTCGCGAGCTGCACGCCCGCCAGACCGAGGACCCGGAGACCGGCGACTCCATGTGGGCCAAGTTCACCCGCTGGCGCAAGAAGAAGGGCAAGACCCGCTGATCTCGCATTCCTTTGGCGCCCGGCGACAGCCGGGCGCTTTTTGGTGGGCACCGCATGCCCGCACGCTCGCGTCCCGGGGATCCCGCCGCCTCCCGCGATGCCGACCGCGACGCTCCGGGCATGAAGAACCGCCAGCGGGAGATCACCGGATTCCCGGAGAGCGGACGCACGGAGGTCGAACGCGCGCACGACGCCGAACACCGAGCCCGCATTGACGCGCTGCTCGCCGAGTCTGCCCGCTTGTTCGGCTGGAAGACGCTCTCTGGAACGCGGAGACCGTGCTGCCCGCGCGCGCCATTCCTGCATCATCCTCTGGAAGTGCCTCAAGTCCCACCTGGCCGCGCTGCAGCTGTGGAGGAGCGGGTATTGGCGCGAGCTCCCAGCTCCTGCGGCCGCTCCTGGAATCCGCGGCCGTGGCGCTCTCCCTGCGGGACAAGCCGGAGGCGGTTGCGGGCTATCGAGGCGGTCAGCGTTCTCTCTACGGCAAAGCCCTGGACGAGGTGTATCGCATCGTGCCGAGTTTCAAGGAGTAGTGTGCCCTCTTCTCCGAGGGATACATTCATCCCGGGCCAGGCAGCGGCACCGCCCATACGCGGCACCTGCTCGAGTTCGTCCGGCTGGCCGCGGATGCGGGCATCGACCTCACGAAGAGGGACGGCCGTTTGCGGGAATTGCTGGGACAACTGGAAGACCACGCGCGCGGCGCGACGACCTGAGGGTCCATCCGTTCCCCGATCTCGAAAACGGCCCGCCCTCGCGGGGCGGGCCGTGGCGCACGGAAGGTGTCAGGTGCGGTCGGCGGCGACGCGCTCCAGCGAGTCGCGAAGGATTGGCTGGGCGGCCGGCGTGGCCGGGTCGGCCACCGGGGCGGCGGGCGGGGCAGGCAAGGCTCCTCCGCGGGCGGCCTCGCCCACGCCCAGGGTCTGCAAGCCCTGGATGATGACGCGCAGCGCCGCGGGCTGGTAGTGCGGCAGGCGGCGGAGGTCGGCGCGGTTGAGCGCGGGCGGAGGCGGCGGGGCGGCGGCGATGCCCGCCGTGCCGGCCGCGTGGTAGCGGCGGTACCAGGAGAGCTCAGTCTTCTCGCCGATCTTGAGCATGCGTGCCTGGAGCTCCGGGATGATAGCCGCAGCGGGCGGCGCCAGCGGGGGCGTGTGGTTGATCAGCAGGTACGCGCGCATCAGGCGGCCGGTCGCGGCCAGTGCGGCGTTGCCGCCGGCGGCCGTGTCGTAGTCGAGGCCATTGAGATTGGCGACGGAGATGTCGTCCTTGAGGGCGTCTTGGATGGTGTCCACGGCGTCGAGGCGGCCGTAGTAGCCCAGCGACACGTTGTCGGCGCTGGCGATGGGGCCCATCGTGCTCGTGAAGAGGTTGCCCATGAACGTGTCGAGGTTGCGCATCTCCGTGGGCGAGAGCACGCGGTCCGCGAGGCGCTCGGAGAGGACGTGATTGCCGTTGGTGCGGTGGTCTGTGATGAAGGCGAGGAGGAGCTCCGTGCTCACCTGCGTGGCGAACATCCGCTCGCGCTCGTCGACGCGCTCCGCGAAGGTGGCGTTCTGGCGCAGGCCGTTCATCACGCCGGTGATGGCGGTCGCGCGGTCGGGGAAGCGGGGAGCGCCCACGAGCGTGCTGCCGGGCGCGTCCACCATGCGCTCGGCCGTGCGGCGGATGTTGCGGTCATCCGCGCCGATGCCGCCCAGGCCGCCGCGGTCGCGCATGCGGTCGAACTGCTGCTTGTAGAAGGTGACGCGGCCGCGTAGGTGGTCGAAACCCTGCGCGTTGAGGCTGCGCAGCGGGCCGAAGGTGCGGAAGCTGTCGGCGTTGAGGAACGTGAGGACGTCGTTGAGGTTGCGCGGCTCGTAGAAGCGGCCGTCCAGGCGGATGAGGTTGTTGAAGCCGCGGATGATGTCCGTGCCGCCGCGCAGCAGCCGGTCCAGCATGCCATTGGCGTCGGCTACGGCGGGCGGCGGCAGCACCGCGAGGATCTGCCGGTCGATGATCTCGGCCGTGAGCGGGTGCGACGAGCTGCCGTGCGCCGCCACCATCACGTAGTACTTCAGGCGCTCCAGCGCCAGGTGCACCTCCCTGAGCGGCTTGTTGTGCGGCGCGTCCACCAGGGCGACGATCTCCGCGACGCGCATCTGCACGCGTGTGCTGGAGGCGGCGTTGAGGATGCCGTGGGCCACCATGTTGCCGCGCCACTCGGTGAAGCCCAGAACGAGCTGGTTCTTGAACGCCGTGCGTTCGGCGGCCAGATTGACGGCGTCGACGATGGGCGTGGTGTTGCCGAGCGTGTAGAGTCCGCGTTCCCGCAGGCGGCGGGGCGAGCCCAGGAGGTCCGAGGTCTGCGAGGTGTCCACCTGGAAGCGCTCGCGCTCGGGGGTCTCCATCATGCTGCCGATCACCTGCGCGAAGTTCTGCTGGCTGAGCGGCGGGGTCTGGGCCATGAGGTGGCCGCGGCCGATGATGCGCAGCACCTCGGCGCGCAGCGGGCCCGCGATGTCCAGGTACGAGGGGGCGGGGTTCGTGGGCGTCGCCATGTCGCGGCGCGCCTTCTCGATGCGCTGCACCACCTCGCGGTTGGCGGGATCCTGCGCGCCGGTGACGAAGAAGAAGCTCGTGATGGCGCGCGTCACCTGCGGGCTGGAATTGCGCATGTACGCGCTCACCGCGGCGGCGTTGTAGCCGCGGCGCTGGCAGATGCCCCCGCGGCCGTTCTCGCCGAAGAGCTCCAGGTGGAGCTGGCTGCCGGGCGGGGCCGTGAAGGTGTAGCCGCCGGCCTCGGTGCGAAATCCCGCCGCGATGTTTCCGAGCTTGGCCTCGGCCAGCGCCGTGAACGCCACGGACGCGGGATAGATCCGCTCGAAGGCGCGCTGGTCGAAGAACTTGTGCATCACGGCCAGCTCCCGCAGGAGGCGGTCGCCCTCGGGCGGGCCCATCACGTTGAGGCGGCGCAGGCCGTTTTGGGCGAGGTTCCCCAAAATGTTGACGCCGCGCTGGCCCATGCCGGCCATGTCGTTGAGCGCATTGTCGTTGCCCTGGATGAGGCGCATGTAGAGGTACGTGCCCACGAGGCCCGTCGGGACCCAGCTGTAAGGGATGAGCCCGAGGAACTTGCCGTCGGACTTCCAGGCCTTCCACATCACGTACGCGAAGAGGCCGCCGACCGCGAACTGCTGCCAGGGCTCCATGCGCTCGAAGTTGTCCATGAGCGTGCGGCTGGTGCGCGCGAGGGTGTTGCGGGTCTCATCGTTGATGCGGCGGAGATCCTCCTGGCTCTTCAGCTTCACCTCCTGCTGCTCGCGCTCCTGCTTCTCGCGCATGTCGGCCACGGCGTTGATGCGCGTGGTG
>CAZYAK010000016.1:12628-16287 GCA_964645935.1 uncultured Candidatus Peribacteria bacterium
GCGCGGGCCGGGGCGGCCGCGACGTTGGCGCCGAGGAGGAGCATCTGGGCGTCCAGCAGGTCCTGGATCTCGGCGGGGCGCAGCTGGGCGTGAATGTCGGTGCGCGCATTGGGCAGGGCCAGGTACGTGTCGATGTTCGCGGCGCGCAGTGCGGCGATCACGGTGCCTGGCGGCGGTGCCCCGGCCGTCCGCGTCGTGAAGATCGGATGCGGGGGAGCCGCGGTACGTACGGACTCGGGAATCTGCCCATGCAGGAACTTCACAAACTCCACCTTGCGCTCCTGCTCGGACATGTTCGCCAGGACCTCCCGCGGTCCGATGGGGCCGCTGGGCAGCGCGCCGGTGCGCGCGGTGTCCACGAGGAGCGTCTGGCGGAATCCCTCCACCCACTGGGCGGGGTCGTTCATCTTGGCGCGCGTCACCTCGTCCACGTCGCGGCCCGTGATGCGGTTGATCGCCCCCTCGAAGAACCGGCGGATGCTGAGATCCATGGCATCGATGCGCGTGCTGATGCGGTCCGGACCCGTCGGGAGCGATGAAAAGGCGCACAGGCGCGATTCCTTGCCCGAGGGGCGGGGGCCGGCGGAGGGGGGACGGGTACGCATGGCTATAGAAGGAAGGGTCAGTGGTGGCCGCCGGCGTCATGGCCTCCGCCGCCGTTCTTGCTGGCGAGCAGGCGGGAGAGGCCGTAGAGGCCGAGTCCGATGGCGGGACCGAAGACCAGGCCGGAGGTGAGCACGGTTCCGCCGGTAAGAGCGGCAATCATCGCGCCGGCCGCGCCGCCGAGGTACATGGCCTTGGCGCCGTCGGAAGCCAGGAGCTGGCCGGTGCGCGTCAGGATGTTGGGCTGGCCGTGGCCGTCGCCAAACACGAAGGTGCCCACGCGCCCGGGGATGCTGCCGAGAAAGCTGCCCGCGCGGCCGAGCACGCCGGTCGCGCCGCTCAGCACGCGCTCGCCCCCGCCCACCACCTTGCCGAACAGCTTGCCCACCATGCCCATCGCGCCGCCGATCATGTCGGTCGGCAACGTGAGGCCTTCCCACACGTGACCGGCGAACCCGGTGCGCGGGACGTTGCGACCGCGCGCGCGCTGGAACCCCACGCGCAGCTTGCCGAGGAGCCACAGGGCGCCGACTCCGCCGGCGCCGGCCACGAGCGCGGTGCCCAGCCACGGGACGGCGGCGGCGAGGCCGGGGCCCACGTACGGCGTGTTGGCGATGATGTTGGTCGTGAGCCACGAGCCCGCTTGGGTGAGAGCCGTGCCGGTCGCGGCCCAGGCGGGGCCGACGTAGTTCTGGATCACGCTTCCCGCCCATGTGCCGTTGAGCCACGTCGGCATCGTCGGCGTCGTGGCGTACGCGGCGGTGAGCCCGAGCACGCCCATGCCGAGCGCGGCGCCGCCCACCACGGCGGTCTTGGTGGTGGGATCCCAACCGTGGTCGCCCTCGGTATCCGTGTCGTCGCCGGGCGTGCCTTCCAGGACCGCGCTGCTGAAGCGTCGAGTCTCCTTGCGCTCGGGGGAGGTCTTCTTGCGCTTCTCCGCCGTCTTGCCGCCTTCCGCGTTCTCGCGTGTCTCGCGGCTCTCCGCCGAGACGGGGGCGGCATCGAGCCGGGCATCGGGGCGCGAAGAGTCGGGCGTCGCGGCAGGCGCGGGAGCCGGTGCGCGGAGGGGGGCCGCCGGGGCATCGGGTTCCTTTAGCGCGTCCAGACCTCCAAGCAGCGCGTCCACGCGTCCGCGGTGCGCCTGCGTCCCCCCGTGAACCTTGCGGTACGCGGCATCCTGCGTCCGCGCGCGCTCGGCACGGCGACGCTCGTCGTCGTGTTCGGCGTTGTGGTCGGGGCCGGTACGGGTATTATTTTGGGTCGGGACGTACATGTCGTGTGTGTTTCGAGAAATCACACCATTGTACCCGAAAATGTCCTTTCCGGGAAGTCTCATACAGTGCTTCCGAAGCGGGTTCGCTCTCCGGTATTGCAAAAAAACAAAAAAATAGTATAATAGTAAAAAATGACACACCAAACGCAGCTGAAGCCGGCTCCGCCGATCAACACGTTCCCGCCGGACGCGCCGGAATGGCTGTACCAGGAGATCATGCGTCACATCGAGCCGGACCTCCTGCTCGAGCGGCTTCCTCGTCTGGATGCCCAATACGCGGGCGAGACGTTGGACCAGCGTGTGGAACGCATGCAGTACTACGAGCGTGCCTTCGCGCTCTTCGACCAGATCTCTGCGGACATCTCCGCCATGATCGCGCGCGACGCGCGCCGCCTCAAGGACGAGGCGCGAGGCGAGATCCGTCGTCGCGAGGGCCAGGAGCACGGACAGGAGCTCAAGCGCATCGAGGACATCATTGCTTCCCGCATCGCGACCGACGCATGAACTGCCGCCCCTCCTCCCGCCGGCCGTCCTCCGCCGAGCACCGCCTTCTGGCATTGCGCGGCGCGCCGGGCGGCTATCGCCTGGACCAGCCCGACCGTGGCGTGCCCTCGCCGCCGCTCAGCACCCGCGTGCGTTCGTACCCGCACATGGCGACGCCGTACCTGTACAGCAACGTGCACAGCCGCATCCAGTCGCCCGCGTTCTACCAAGGCTGGCGTCCGTACGGCCCGACGAGCTACCACCACGCCGTTGCGCCGTATGCGTCGCATCACGCCATGTCGTATACACCCTACGCGTACGGCCACCACCACGCGTACCCCGGCCATTCGTTCGGCCATTCGTATGTGCATCCCTCGTACACCACGCTCGGCGGCGGACCGTCGTACTCGTGGACGGGGCTCCGCGGAGCCGTAAACCCGCAGTATCCCTTCGCGCACATCGGACCGTACTCGTACTCGCCGGGACCCATGTATGCCATGGCCGCGCCGGCGACGGGCGGCTATCCCTACGGCGGCGGCCAGGCCGGCTCCACGCCCGGCGCATACGTGTACCGTCCCTTCGATGGCAGCCCGCCCGTCCGCGAACTTCCCACCTCGCCGTTGGACATGGATCCGCGCCCGGAGACTCTCGGCCCGCTGTTGCGCCCGTACAGCGCGATGGGCAGCTACCGCCGCACGCCCGATCCGGTACCGAGGGTAAGCGGTCCGCGTAGCTCGCGGCGGCGGGAGACCGTGGCACCCATTGGCACAGTGCCCGAAGCGCTGCGCGCGGCGCGGGAGACGGCGATGAAAGCCGTTACCGACGCGGATGCTCTCCAGCCTCTGACAAGCGCGACTGTTAGCATCCCCGCACCTCCCGCGGTCGATGCGTCCATTCCCGCCCCTGCCGCTCCCGTTCTCCAGCGCTACACGGACAAGATCACGGCGCTTGATGCGGCCATCGCGCGTCTGGGAGAAGGCGTGGCCATCGCCCAAACAGAGAACACCGCGACGGGCATCCGCTACCAGGTGGAGATGTTGCAAATACGCACACGGATGATGCGCGCGAAGCAGGCAGTCCATCGCCTGCGGCGCTCGCACTACGCGGCGGAAGTGACGCGCGTGGGAGCCCTGGATCCAACCGATGCCGTGCGGATCGCCACGCTCGGTCCGCTCACCGCGATGCGCGACCAGCAGACCGCCGCGATCACGGCGCTCGACGCGCAGATCACGCTCAACACGCAGGCGACCGCGGCCGCGGAGCGGCGCACGGTGGTGGCCAGGTAAGCCAAACCGCCTGA
>CAZYAK010000016.1:16387-22172 GCA_964645935.1 uncultured Candidatus Peribacteria bacterium
CGACCGCGGCCGCGGAGCGGCGCACGGTGGTGGCCAGGTAAGCCAAACCGCCTGACCTCGGAGAGGTCAAGCGGTGGCTGTGGAGGGCTTTCACCATCCGTAGGGGGGCCAGTAGGTACGCCAGGTACCGGTGTACCCGGCGACGTACCACGGGTCGTACGACCACCTGCCGCACGTGTTGTACGGCAGGCCCCGGGCTACGCACCCGCAGTAGGGTGCGGTGCGGACGACGGGTGTCGTCGTCACCACCCGCACCGTCGTGGGGCGAGTCTTGAGGATTTTTACGTCGGCCTCTACGACCGACAGGCGGGTCTTCATCTCGCCAACATCCTTTTCGATGTTGGCGACGCTCTTCTTGGTCGCGGCTCCGTCTTTTTGGATCTGGCCGAGGATCTTCAGGATCTCCTCGGCCTGGGCCTTGGTGGCCGGTTCGGGGGCCTGGGCCCTGAGGCCCGAGGCGGCGATGAGCAGCGCAACGAGCGCCGCCGTCCACAATCGATTCATGTCAGCTCCTTCCCGGCAGTGCCGGGGCTTAGGTGAAATGTCTACCGTAGGGGATGGGTCAGTATTACCCCCACAGCACGCTCAGCTCCCTTAGGAGCGGACCGTGTCAGGGGGGCTGCGGCGGTGTGAAGGATCGTTGTGGATTGTACAATAAGTGTAGTTTTTGGCAACTACCAGCCGTCTCGCCCCGTATACGGCCCAGGTTTGCAGAAATGACCGAATTTTGCTACAATACCCTGATGTCTCGACAAGACCCACACACAGCCTTCGTGCCCCCAGCCAACACGTATCCGATCCACTCTCCGGAGTGGGTCTACGACGAGATCATGCGCCACATCGAGCCTGAGCTGATGCTGGCCGAGCTGCCGCTCTTGGAGAACCGGTACGCCGGCGAGTCCGAGGCGCAGAAGACCCGGCGCCTCGCCGGGTACGAGCGCGCGTTCCAGGTGTTCGACGCCGCGTACGGCAAGGTGGTGGAGCTGCTCTCGGAGGAGACGCACCAGCTGCGCGCCCGCGCGCGCGAGCAGGTGGGCAAGCAGGAGCGCGACGAAGCCAGCAAGGACATGGCTGATTTTGAGTCCCGTTTCGACGCCACCAACGCATGACGCACCACATCCCCCGCACCGGCTCGCTGCGCGAGTCCCGCCTCCTCGGGTTCGATGCCCCTCCGGAACCCACGGGTGTCCACGCCCCGGGCGAACACCCCCGCGCCTACGGCGACGTGGCGCGCATGGGCTACGGCCGCGTCCGCGCCGTGCGCGGGCATGGGTACTACCGGTCCCCCTACGCGGGACCGGGATACCGCCCCACGTACGCTCCGCACGTGGGCCCCATCGCCACCGGCTACGCCAATACCTACGGATACCGGCCCGCCTACGGTCCGTCCTACGGATACTCACCCGCGCCGTACGCCATGGCCGGTTCGCCCGGTCCGGGCCGCTACGTGTCGCCGGGCATCTACCGCATCGGGCCGGATCCCGTCTCGTACTCGCCCTACTCTGGCGGCGCCTACGGCAGTTCCTACGGGTCCGGCGGCAACGCGTACGGAGCGACGTACCGTCCCAGCTATAACGAGGCCCGCGCTATGGACCACGCCACGCGCGTGGCCCGGGACGGCGGCGCCGTGTGGGTCAACGGTGAGCGCGTGCGCTATGTGGGCCCGGGGGCCGGCGGGTACCGCCCGTCCGGGTCCGGCGGCGTGGACTACGCCTCCCGCCGCGGCACCCGCGCGCCGGACACGGTGGTGCGCCGCACCCCCGACCAGATCGTGGACCAGGACGTGGGCCGCCCCAACTGGCAGCCGCTCATCAATCATGCGGATCCCAACATCCAGCGCATGGCGCGCAACGTGAAGCGCATGTACGACCGCTACGACGCGTCATACCGCGGGTACGACTTCTCCCCGGAGCAGCAGTACCAGGCTTCCACCATCGCGAGCTACTGGCGCGAGCTGCAGACGGCGCTCGGCCAGGCGCAGGCACTGAGTGGCAGTAACAGTAGCCTCGGATCGACCACTGTCTTGCAGCGCGTGACGGTCCCCGTGATCGCGGGCCGTGGGGACTTTGCGGCGCAGTTCACCATTGGTGGCACGGATCGGTTCGGCAACCCCGCTACCATCCTGTACCAGCCCAACACGGCAAGGCAGTCGTGGGACAGCACGGGCATCGATTTCGTGCGCGAACGCGGCATCCGCATCCGGCGTGAGGCCGGCTTCAACGGTGGCACGCGAGCGGTCACTATCGAGTTCACCCAGCCGGGCACGTACACGGTGAACGGCAGGACCTACGTCGTCACGGCAGACATGGTTGCCGGCGACGGGTTGGGCGACATTGGACCAGGACCCCGCCGCGAGCGTCCCGATTCCGGTCTCGGTGTCGCCGCGCCGCGTGTCAGGGAACTCGTCCGCCAGCTAGACCGTGCGGTGCTCGAGCCGATCGAGCCCGTGACCACGGGCGACGCGAGCACACACCGCGTCGGATTCACACCGAAGATCCGCCGACTGGAGTCGCAGCTGACGAGCATCATGCAAGATATCCATACCAACCATCGCGTCAATTTCGGGCTCGCGCTTGAGGACCTCAACCGCCAGCTGCAAGCGAGCACTCCCTACGTAGCCGTCGCTCCGGTCGAGGGCGTCAATGTGCGGGTAAGCCTCAATCTCCGTCCGGACGCCACGGTGCTTTCGGCGTACCGCCTGGATGGCCCGCGCCGCCTGGCCTTTGAAGCGATGCGCAACATCGAGGCCGCGCTCCGGGCCGCGCCCACCGCGGCGGGGGATATCAATGACCTGCCGAGCGTTCTGCTTCTCAATGGCATGCTCGACCGCTTCGCTGACTACGGGTACACCACCTATGCTGGGGCGGCTCGCGTCATCAACGGCGAGATCGCGCGTCTGCCTGTCCCGCCCACAGCGCGCGTCGGCCTCGTTGACCGCACCCTGTCGCTCGCCTTGCCCACGCTGGCGGAGCCGAGGCCGCGTGTGCGCTTCGACGACGTCACGCCCGAGCCGCTCTAACGCCCCAGGATCCCCCGGCGTTTGACGTGCGCCCCCCGGGGTCTTGCTGTACCCTCGTCCGCGCATGGCCAGCCTCATCCTCAGCGACGGGACGGTCTTCCGCGGGGAGCCCTTCGGCGCGCGCGTCGACGGCGACGGCGAGGTGGTCTTCAACACCGGCATGGCCGGCTACCCCGAGAGCCTCACGGACCCCTCGTACCGCGGGCAGATCCTCACCTTCACGTACCCGCTCATCGGCAACTACGGCGTTCCGGAGGAGCGTCTCAATGCCTGGGGCTTCTCGGAGAACTTCGAGAGCGAGGAGATCCACGTGCGCGGCGTCGTCATGGCGCAGGGGAGCGAGACGCACAGCCACCACCTCTCGAAGGAATCGCTCGGAGACTGGCTGGCGCGGCACTCCATCCCCGGCATCACGGGTGTGGACACCCGCGCGCTCACTCTGAAGCTGCGCGAGACGGGCGTCATGCTCGGCCGCATCGTGCAGGATGATTCCCAGACCGATCCCGGCGTCATCGCGGACCCCAACGTGTGCAACCTCGTCGCCGACGTCTCCTGCAAGGAGCTCGTCACCTATGAGCCGCTCCCCGAGCATCGCGGCGCCGTGACGCCCACCATCCTGGCGTACGACTGCGGGATGAAGCGGAACATCATCAGAAGCCTCCTCAAGCGCGGCATCCGCGTGGTGCGCGTCCCGTGGGATTTCGATCTGGATTCGTACACGGAGCCCTACGACGGCGTCTTCTTCAGCAACGGGCCCGGCGACCCCAAGCTCTGCGTGCCCACCATCAAGGCCCTGGGGCGGGGGATCGCCAAGGACAAGCTGACCTTCGGTATCTGCCTGGGCAACCAGCTGATGGCCCTGGCCATCGGCGGCGACACGTACAAGCTCAAGTACGGCCACCGCGGCGCCAACCAGCCGTGCATCGAGGTGCGCGACGACGCCCGCGAGCGCTGCATCATCACCTCCCAGAACCACGGGTTCGCCGTGGCGGAGACGCTTCCCGCCGGCTGGAAGGTGTGGTGGAAGAACGCCAACGACGGCACGGTGGAGGGCTTGCGCCACGAGTCCGGCCGCTATTTCTCGGTGCAGTTCCACCCCGAGGCCTGCCCCGGCCCCGAGGACGCCAACGAGCTCTTCGACCTGTTCGCCGACCTGCTGCGCAGGGAAGCTAGGGGTTCGTCCGCGCGCATCGGAGATCGTTCCTGAGCGCGAGGAGTGACGAGAGGGCGAGTGGGAAGTGATCAGTGTCACCACTCCTTCCTTCACTCGACCACTCGCGCACTTCCCACTCGTCCCATGGCGACCCCCACCTACACCGTCACGTGCATGTGCAAGCGCCTCCTCGCCGCGGGGGTCTATGAGTTCGTCTTCACCAAGCCCGACGGCTTCGCGTTCAAGCCGGGCCAGTTCGTGCTGTTCGACGTGCCGCACGCGGAGAACCCCGAAGACATCCAGACCCGCGCCTTCTCCATCGCCTCCGCGCCGCACGAAACAGATCTCCTCTTTGCCGTGAAGCTCGTGGAAGGCGGGCGCGCGAGCGCGTGGTTCGAGCGCGTCGTCCAAGAGGGGAGCACCGCCGTCATCAAGGGCCCGTTCGGGAACTTCGTCCTGGATCCGGCGCCCGGCAAGAACCTGCTCTTCCTCGCCACGTCCACGGGCAACGCGCCCTTCCGGTCGCAGATCCTCGATGCGCTCGTCAGAGGCGACACACGGCGCATGGATTTTGTCTTCGGCGTGCGCAGCGAGACCGATCTTTTCTGGGTGGAGGAGCTGCGCGCGTGGGAGCGGACGTATCCCAACTTCTTCCTGCACGTCACCCTCACGCAGCCTTCACCGTCCTGGACCGGCCACAAAGGACGTGTGCAAGTCATTGCTCCGCAGGTGGCGAAGGAACTCGCCAGCACGTTGCTCTACGCGTGTGGAAGTCCCGTCATGACCAAGGACGTGAAACAGCTGGCCCTCGCGGAGTGGGGGATGGACAAGAAGCAGGTGCACGTGGAGGGGTACATCTGAGTCACGAGTGGGCGAGTGACGAGTGATCAGTACGACTCCATGCACTCGTCTACTTCTCGCTCACCCGCTCGTCACTTTTCGCCAAAAGGCAAAGCGATGTCTCCCGTCCGCACCATCTCCAGCATCTTCGGGTACCACTCCTTCTCCAGCTCCTGCACGCGCGCCTGGAGCGCGGCGGGCGTGTCGCCGGGGAGCACGGGGCAGGTTTTCTGCAGTAAGGTCTCGCCGGTATCCACACCCGCGTCCATCAGGTGGATAGTAATGCCGCTCTCGGAGTCCTTAGCCGCGAGCACCGACTCGTGCACACGCGATCCGTACATGCCCCTGCCCCCATGCCGAGGCAGCAGCGCCGGATGCACGTTGATGACGGGGAATTGCCGTACGAAGGCCTCGGGGAGGATCCACATCCACCCGAGCGCGGCCACGACGGTCTTGCCGTGCAACGCACCGAGCTCTTCTGCTGCCCCCGCGAGGCGCACGGCATAGGCCTCGCGCTCTTCGCCCTCGTTCCGCTCCACCACCCGCGAAGGCAGTCCAGCCGCACGCGCCTTGTCCAAACACGCGCGGTCGGCGCGGTCCGTGACGAGCCCGAGGCAACGTGCGCCAAGCGATCCGTCGCGCATCCGGTCGATCACTGCCTGGAAGGTGGTGCCGCGTGAGGAGGAGAGGACGATGAAGTCCATGGTGGGAGAGTAACGAGTAACGAGTAACGAGTAACGAGTAACGAGTAACGAGTAACGAGTAACGAGTAA
>CAZYAK010000016.1:22272-25774 GCA_964645935.1 uncultured Candidatus Peribacteria bacterium
CGAGTATACTGGCTGTTCTCTTTTTTCGCCGCACTCGCTCACTCGCTCGTCATCCGGAAGAGGTCCTCTTCCGGCTCGATACCTGGCACCCAGCCCTCAAACGCGGTAAGCGGGATGCCATGTTCCCGGATGACGGCAGCCGGCGCTAAACCCGCCGCGTTGCCCATGACGGCGTTGGCGGCGGTGGCCAGCTGATCGGCCACGGCTTCCTGTGTCACTCGCAGCAGCTTGCCGTGCAGATCGGGGACACCCAGCAGCGACCGCAGCGGATCCATGCCGCTGACCGCCAGGGCCTGCGCCGTCACGCCCTGGCGCGCTGGGTGGCAACACGAATCCGTGATCATGACGGCAACCCGGGAGCCGCTCTCCTTATAGAGGTCCCCGCGCAGGCGCTTGGCCGACGCGGGCGGGTCCAGCGGCCAGCCGAGCAGTGTGCCGGTCTCCGCGTTGGATTCGTCCAACCCCGCGTTGGCTGCCAAAATCACGCCGCGCGGGAAGCCCTCCGGGCGCAGGCGCGTGAGGAGCACGTTGGGGCAGGAGGGGAGCAGGTCCCCGTGCAGACGCGCGGTCTCTTGCAGCACGGCCTCCAGGAACGCGGCCGATCGCGCCGGGTGCTTGGTCTGGAGCGCCAGGGCACGAGCGGACGGCGCCAGGGAGCCGAGTTCCACGGACGCGCCTTCCGTGAGGGCTACGGCTTTGGACGACACGCACACGATGTCCCCGTTCGCGAGGGGCAGCACTCGAGCGATCTCCTTCGCCAGGTCGGAGTGGCGGGTGAGTAAGGGGGTGACGACGGAGAGGATCCGCATGGACGCCCATGCTACCCGGTACCCGTCGAGCACGATATCTCGCATTCCCTTTACGGGGCTGGTACCGTGGCTGCCGATCATGTGGAGCGGACCCCTTCTTCGCGTCATCGGCATTGTGTTCGTGGCATCGGTGGCGATGGTGGCGGTCATCACCTCCACAGGCCCGCGGCCGCTGCCGCCGCTCCGGGGGTCACTTATCTGCGTGGGGTACGGCGGTAGCAGCTGTTCCAGTCTCTCGTCGGCGACCGTGTCCAGCGTCGCGCTGGCCGGCAGCCCGTGTGACGTCGATGCCGATTGCTCCGGCCTGGATGACGACTCGAACTGCCCCACAAACCAGACAGTGGGCCTCTGTTTCATTTTCGGCTACGACGACGGGTACTGCACCGGCGACATCGTCGCGTGCCCCGTCTCGTCGGTTCCGGCGTCCAGCTCGGCCCCGGCCGTCTCAAGCGCGAACTCATCCGCCTACTGTGGCGACAATACCGTCAACGTCGGTGAGGAGTGCGATACGGGCATGACCAACTCGAACATCGCCCCCAATGCCTGCCGCACCACCTGCGAGAACTACTCTTGCGGCGATAACGTTACGGACAGTCTCAACGGCGAGTCTTGCGATGGTGAAGGATACTGCCGCGTGGACTGCACCTACTGCGGAGATGGGTACGTGGATGTCTGGGAAACGTGCGACGCGGGCATCGCCAACTCGGACATCACCCCCGGTGCCTGCAAGACCGACTGCAGCGACCACGTAGCCAGCTCGTCATCCTCCGCGGCAGCCAGTTCCGCCGAGTCATCAGGGACATCCTCCGCCGCTGCGAGCAGCGAGGCCGTGTCGTCCGTCACCAGCTCCGCCGTTTCCTCCACCCTGCCCGTCTGCGGCAACGGCACGAAGGAATTCGGCGAAGCTTGCGATCCGCCCGACTACGGCGTCGCCAACCAGTGCACATCATGGGGCTACGATTACGGCGTCCTTACCTGCGAGGTCGATTGCTCAGCGGTTAACGTGAGCGGTTGCGCCTACTCCTCCGCGAGCTCCGCCGCCTCGTCGGTCGCGTCCTCTACCGCGTCGTCCGAAGCGTCCTCCGCCGGGTCCTCCGAGGCCTCGTCCGACGCCTCGTCCGCCGCGGGCAGCTCCGCCGCCGCGTCCTCGGCCGCGTCGGTGCAGCCGACGGGCACGAGCAGCACCTCCTCGGACGCGTCGTCCACCGTCTCGTCCTCCAGTGTGTCCTCCGCCACCTCGTCCATCGCACCCTACTGCGGCGATGGCGTCGTTCAGGCCGCTGCGCCGTATCTGGAGGAGTGTGATGACGGCAACACCGTCCAGACCGACGGCTGCTATAACGATTGCACTTCTCCCCCCACTGGCGGCAACGGCGGCAACGGTGGAACAGGCGTAGGAGGTGGAGGCAGCTCCGTGAACGGCGCATCGGTCTCCTCGGGCACTGCTTCCTCCCGCTCAGTGTCATCCTTCTCCGCCTCGTCGACCGCGGCTTCCACCGCGTCCACGCCCACGACCCAAGGGGTCTGCTGCAACCTGCAAACCGGCACCGTCTCGCTGTCGCCGTACAACTCCTGCACCGGTCCCCGCAAGGTCCTCTACTTCTCTCAGACCATCAGCGTTATCCAGGACCTCTGCAAGAAGGTGGACGCCTACTGCTGTCGTGGCGGCTGCTATAGGCCCGTCAACCTCACCGCTGGGAACCCCTGCGCCGGTGGCGTGCTGTACTTCGCGCCCCCGATCAATGCCAACTCGTGCCCCATCAATCCCGCGTCCTGCCCCGTCCATTGTGGGTCCAATGAGCCCGTCCCGCCCAGTTGCTGATCCGCTTCCTTGATCTCTCATGAGTACCGCTTCCCGCGTCATCGGTTCACTCGCCCTCGTCTCCATCTCCCTGGTCTTGCTGGCTTTGATGACGCGCAAGCCCGTACCGCCGCTGGCCAGTGGTTGGTGTTGCCTCGAGGCCGGAGCCGACTGCGCGCAGGGGTATGACGCGCTGCTGTGTGGAGACAGCGGGGGAGTGACGTTCAGCGGGGACCCGACCGCCTGCACCGAGGCCTGCCGTACCTTCCCCACCGATGACCAAGAAGCGCGCTAACCGCGCGGTCCCGGCGCTGGCCATCTTGGTCGTGGCGGGCGCCGTGATCAGTACGCTGCGTATCCGCCAAAGCCCGGAAGCGCAGATCCTCCCGCCCCTGCCGATTTTGGGATACTGCTGTCCTGTGCAGGGAGGACAGTGCACAGGTGTTGCCGGACCCAGCTTCTGTGTGGTGTCAACCATCGGTCCGTTGGGGCTTCCGCTCTTTTCGCCGGGATTCCTGTACGCACAAGAAAAACAGGACTGCATCGACCAGTGCAATCCCGGGGGCAACTCCGTTAGCTCCGCGCCCGTCGGCGCGTCCTCCGCTTCGGCGGCGTCCACCGCGTCGACTGCCTCCACGGCCTCCACTGCTTCCACCGCGTCGACTGCCTCCACGGCCTCCACTGCTTCCACCGCGTCTACCGCGTCCTCCGCTTCGGCGGCGTCTACCGCGTCGACTGCCTCCACTGCTTCCACCGCGTCTACCGCGTCCTCCGCTTCGGCGGCGTCCACGACCTCCACTGCTTCGACGGCCTCCACCGCGTCCAAGTCCTCTGTGTCCTCATACACTTCTTCGTATTCGTCCACGTACTCCTCATGGTCTAGCTGGAGCAT